>JAJECF010000194.1 GCA_022822125.1 Alphaproteobacteria bacterium | reverse complement strand
TCGCCCTCCCGCCCAACTGGCGCGAACACAAAGCCTGACCGTCCCCAAAATCAACGAAATGTAGTGGGTACACCCGCCGACGCCGGTGTAACCCCCTGTTCTATCAAATACTTTTAATCGTCACTGTTGAAGTTGGGTCAGCCGCTCCAGCGCCGCGGCGCCCTCGACCGAGCCGGTGAGCGCCTCGGCCACGCCCGGCGGCAGGTTGGCGGCGGCCCAGGCCTCCATCTGGCTTCTGGCGCGACGCCAGCCGTCCTCGCCTCCGTAGCGGTCCGCGAGCCGGGCTTCGCGCTCGGCGCGCTCCAGTTCGCCCGCGACCTCGCCCGCCAGCGGCAGCAGCAGGGAAGACGCCATGTCATAGACGAGCTGGACCTGGGCGTTGGTGAAGCCGGCCTCATGCATCCGCCGGTTGGCCTCGGCGTCCGGGCCGCCGATGAGGCCGTCCAGCTCGAGCGCATAACCCTCCGGGCTTGCGGGCGGCCTCTCTGCGGATGCAAGCGCGCCATAAGCGCCGACCAGTTCGTCGAGCCGCACATGCCCGGCCTCGGCGTCCCAGAATTCATCCGGCAGGCCGTCCGGCCGGGCCGGCGCGTCGGTTTCGATGTCCGTTTCCACGGGGTCGTGTCTCCTCTGGTTGTCGGAAGAAGGGGAGAAAAGAAAACGGGCGGCCCCCGAAGGAACCGCCCGTTTTCGCCGGGTCTGATTTGCCGCTGCGGCTATGGAATCACGGCGCCGTCCCCCGGAGCACAAGGCCGGCGGTCGGGTTGCCCGGATCGGCCGGATGCCAGCCGCCCTTTTGCAGCAAGGCCGTCATTTCGCTGTCCCTGTTGTCCGGATAGAGCGTCAGCACATTGCCCACCAGGGCCGCCGGAATCGTCCTGCTCCAGTCATGCGCCTGCGGCTCCGCTGCGGCTTGGATCGGCAATATTCGCCAAATGGGTAGCGGAACCCATTTGTCGACCGCATCGGCGTATCGCGCATCATCGGCTCCGGCACCGCCGCGGAGCCGCTTTTCCAAAGCCAGAATATCTTTGGAAAGCCGGTCTTCTACCCGGCCTGTTCTGTCGTCAGCCGCGTCGATCTTGCCGGTCAGCTTCCTGTCAACCGCATCGATCTTATCGGTCAGCTTTGCATCGACCGCGTCGATCTTGTCGGACAGCTTCCTGTCAACCGCGTCGATCTTGCCGGTCAGCTTCCTGTCAACCGCGTCGATCTTGTCGGTCAGCTTCCTGTCAACCGCGTCGATCTTGTCGGTCAGCTTCCTGTCAACTACATCGATCTTGTCGGACAGCTTTGCATCGACCGCGTCGATCTTATCGGCCAGCAGCCCATTGAAGTGGTACATGGCGCCGACAAGCAAACCGACGACAGCGACGACAACGCCGACAGCAGAGCCGTATTCCTTCAACCATCCCATGACCGCCGCCGCGCGTTCCGAGCCGTTTGCGATCGCCATCGTCATATAGCCCCGGCGTCCGCTTCGGGCAATGGCGGCTCCAGCAGGGCCGGGGGCACGCCGAGGCGGGCGCCGAGCCAGCGCGCGGCGCGGCCGGTATCGACCGCGGCCGCCGCCTCGGGACCGAGGCCCGCCACAGCCCCGAGCCAGGTAAGCGCCGCCCCGGCCTCGCGCCGTCCGGCGGCCTGCGCCAGCGGCGAGCGCAGCCGGAGCCCCGCGTCCCGCCCGTCCAGCGCGAAGGCCGGCGCCTCGCCCCGCCGGACGAGAATGGCGAGCGCGCGCTCGATCAGCGGCGTCAGAAGCTCCGCCTCCAGCCGCCCGTATGTTGCGCCCAGCAGCCTCGCCGTCTCCGCGGCGCGCTCCAGAACCTCGGTCGCGGTCATGGCCGGGCTTGCGGGCGCGGCCAGCCGGTCGGCGAGCAGCGCGTGGCGGATGCGCTTGCGCAAATCCTCCAGCACGAGTTGCGAAACGTCGAAGCGCCCCGGCGCGGCAAGCGGCGTCAGCCCGGCCGAGCCCACAGCCTTCGGCATGACCGCGCCCGGCACCAGCTCCACCGCCGTCGGGTCGAGCACGCCGTCGTCATCCGCCTGCCAGATGCCGGTGACGGCGATCGAGGCGTTCTTCAGGACGAGCTCGACCACCTTGTCGGCCGTCTTGATGTCGGGCAGCGCCTTCATCACCGGCGAGCGCCCATAGACCTCGCCCGGCGCCTTCAGCCAGCGAAAGCAGATGAAGGGCGAGACGGCGAACCGGCCCTCGGCCAGGATCCGCGCCGCGCGCCCGCCGCCGCTTTCCAGCACGGCCGTATAGCCGTAGCCGCCGCCGCGCATGACGCGGCGATCCGGCGACTCGCCGCCGGCCTCGGGCGCGACGCGCTCGACCACGCCGAACGGCCCCTCGCCGGAAAGGGCGGGCGCGTGCGGGAAGCGGGCGCGAAGCGCGGCGGGGCCGAACTCGCGCCGGCGCCACACCCGGTCGAGCCGGCCTTCCGGCCCTTCCTCCAGCACGACCTCCTTGAGCGGCACGGCGGTGAAGCGAAACGCCGAGGCCCGGCCGAGCCCGCTTTCCTCGAACAACAGGCAGCCCGTGCCGAGCACCGCCAGGTCGAGCAGCGCCTGGTGCATCTCGACCGCGAAGGCGGAGCGGTCGAGGTGGCCCTGCACCGTCCGGGCCGCCGTCTCCAGAATTTCGGCGGCATCGGGATCGGCCGCGGTTCCGGGCTCGAAGCCGACCCAGCGCTCGAAGGGCGGGGTGAGTTCGGCGAGCAGGCTCGCAGCGAGCTGCTCCGCGGCGTCGGCGGCGGTCGCGTCGTAAATGCGCGCCGTCCCGTCCGCGCCATAGGGCAGGGCATGGGCCGCGCAGTCGCGCCACAGCGCCTCCCACGGCCGCCGACGGGCCTCGGCGCGGCGGTAATCCGCAAGCAGCGCCTCCGGCTGCGGTGTTTCGGCAGTCATATGTGTTTCCTTCATGTTCGGAACCATCTTACACCCGGTCGGGCATTTGTCAAGAGGATTTAGGATATTTTACCTGTTTCGGACCAGAAAATCATGCAATTGCCCCGGCGTGAGCACGCGCCAGGAGGCGATTCCGAGCACTCTTTTGGCTGTTTCGACGCAGGTGGCGGGCAGCAGCGGGGCGGGCCGGCAGCGCCGGCGGCGGCGCGTCTCGACCACGGTGAAACCCCGCTCGCGATAAAAGCCGGCGAGGTCGAAAGCCGCCGGCACGGGCTGCACGGCGACATCGGTATAGCCGGCCAGCGGATCGACCGTGATCCAGCGCCCGGCCTCCTCCAGCGCAACGAAACAATGGCGGAAGCCCGGGCGGAGCAGCCGGAGCCAGCCGAGATCCGCCTTGCCCGAGAACACGGCGAGCGCACGCCCGCCGGCATATCCCGCTGCGGCCAAATCGCCTGTCATGCCTGGATCCTCCCGCTTTCTAGGTGTTTCCGGACGACGATGCCCTTGGCGCGGAAGAGCTCGTCCAGACGCGCCATGCCCTCGTCCCAGAGCCGGGCGAGAGGCCCGTGGCCGGGCGCTTCGAGGCGGCGGCCGAATCCGGCCAGCACCTGCAATTGCGGTCGGGTGAGCCGCCCGGGCCTTGCCAGCCGGCGCAGGCATGCCAGCATGTCAAGAGGCGTGCAGGGCCGCCCCCTGCCCTCATGGCTCGGTGTGCCGCCGTCCTCCACGACAAGGCGCCAGGACATGAACCAGAACCAGGCCTCCTCGGCATTGTCGAACGGCCTTTCCTCTGCAGCCGGGTGCGAAAGATCCGGAACAGGCATGAATCCCCCTTTTATTCGTCTAATGTTCCTATTTTCGCTATGTGGTCAAATTCCTAGTGCATGTCAAGCAGATTTGTGCATATATGGAAATCATGCTGACCCATTCCGAAGTCTGGGCCGCGATCGACGCATTGGCGGAGCGACACGGCCTTTCCGTCTCCGGGCTCGCAAAGCGGGCGGGGCTGGACGCCACCACCTTCAACCGCAGCAAGCGCACCACCAGGGGCGGGCGGCCGCGCTGGCCCAGCACGGAGAGCATTTCCAAGGCGATGGCGGCTACGGGCTGCGGCGTGTCCGGGCTGTTCGCCGAGCAATTGCGCCGCGAGGGCGCGCCGGCGCGCACGATCCCGGTGATCGGCCACGCCCAGGCGGGCGGCAACGGCTTTTTCGACGACGCCGGCTACCCGGTGGGCGCGGGCTGGGACGAGGTCGCCTTCCCGGATCTGGGCGACCCCAACGCCTATGCGCTGGAGATCGCCGGCGACAGCATGGAGCCGGTCTATCGCGACGGCGACATCGTGGTGGTGTCGCCGACGGCGAGCCTCCGGCGCGGCGACCGCGTGGTGGCGCGCACCGGCGAGGGCGAGGTGCTGGCCAAATGGCTCGGCCGGTTGAGCGCGCGCCGCGTCGAGCTGCGCTCCTTCAACCCCGACCATGAGGACCGCGTGCTCGCCCGCAGCGACCTGGACTGGATCGCCCGCATCGTCTGGGCCAGCCAGTAGCGCCGCCCCGCCTCTTCCGCCGGATGCCGCGCCGTGGCAGCATGGAGCGCACCGGCTAAGGAGAGGAGCCCCCATGTCCCCGCGCACACCGCAGCGCGGCTTCGAGGATTTCCGGGTCGGAGAGACCTTCCATGCGCCCTCGCGCACCCATTCCGAGTCGCTGTTCTACGCCTTCCAGCTCGCCAGCGGCGACAATGCGCCGGTGCATTACGACATCGAGCATTGCCGCTCGCGCGGCTGGCCGGGCCTGATGGCGCACGGCTTCCAGACGCTGATCCAGACCGCGCCGGGCGCAACGGGCCTGGCGGCTGCGATGGAGGATGCGCTGGTCGGCTTCCTCGACCAGTCGAGCCGCTTCCTGAAGCCCGTCTTTTCCGGCGACACGCTCTATCCCGAGCTTGAGATCGTCGCCCTGGAGTCGCAGCGCACCACGGGCGTGATGACGCTTGCGAGCCGGGTGCGGAACCAGCGCGAAGAGCTTGTGCTGGAAGGCGAGATGCGCTTCCTGCTGCGCCTGAAAGAGCCGCAAACGGCGGACGCCGCCGACTGACGCAGGGAGGTGGGTTCCATGGCGCTTGAAATAAGGCCCCTGAGCGACGCGCTCGGCGCGGAGGTCGCCGGCCTCGACCTGACGAAGCCGCTCGACGGGGCGGATGCGGCGGCGGTGCGCGAGGCCTTCCTCGACCGCCACCTGCTCTGCTTCCGTTCCGAGCCGCTTTCCCCGGCGGACTTTCTGAGGGTCGCGCGTCTCTTCGGCGAGCCGCAACTGCAGCTCCTCCGCCACCGCCGCCACGGCGAGGTTCCCGAGGTCTCGATGCTGGAGAGCACATACAAGCGCCCCGAGGACAAGCCGGACGACCTGACGCTGGTGCGCCTCTCCGGCTGGCATACGGACGACAGTTATTTCGCCCGGCCCGCCAAGGCGACCATGCTGCAGTCGCTTGCGTTGCCGTCTTCCGGAGGCGAGACCCGCTTCTGCAACACCCGCCGGGCCTGGGAGGCGCTGGATGACGAGGTGAAGACACGGATCGACGGCGCGCAGGCGGTCCACGGCTACGACACGCCGCGCGCGCCGGGCCGGGCCGAGACGCGCACGGCAGCGGAGGCCGCCGAGACGCCCGACGTTCTCCATCCGCTGGTGCGCACCCATGAGGACACGGGCAGGAAGGCCATCTATTTCAACCCGAATCGCACCGACCGCGTGGTCGGGCTGGAGCGGGCGGAGAGCGACGCGCTGCTCGACGGCCTCTATGCGCATATGACCGGGGACCGCTTCCGCTACGACCATAGCTGGCGGCTCGGCGACATCCTGCTCTGGGACAATCGCTGCCTGCTGCACTCGGTCAATACGGACTTTCCCGTCGGCGAACCGCGCCGCCACCAGCGCGTGCTGCTCAAGGGCTCGAAGCCGGTATGAGTGTGCGGATCGAGCCGCTGTCGCCCGCCATCGGCGCGGAAGTCCGGGGCGTGGACCCGCGCCGGCCGCTGGACGCGGAGAGCGTTGCGGAGATCGAGACGGCGTTCGGGGAATACGGCGTGCTGCTGTTCCGGAACGCGCCGATGACGCCGGCGGAGCTGACGGCCTTTTCACGCCATTTCGGCGCCTTGCAGCCGCATGTGCAGCGCGCCTACCGCCATCCGGAAGCGCCGGAGGTGGTGGTGATGACCAACCAGTATGCCGATGGCAGCTTCGACGAGACGGGCGCCAGGCGCGGCGCCATCGAGGATGTGCGCTATGGCTGGCATTCCGACCTCTCCTACGACCCGAAGCCCGCCAAGGCGACCCTGCTGCACGCAACGGACATTCCCTCCTCCGGCGGCAACACCTGCTTCGCCAACGCCGCCGCCGCCTATGAGGCGCTGCCGGAGGAGACGCGCGCGCGGGTGAAGGGCCTGGACGCGCTGTTCGTCTATGGCACGGACCAGCGCAACAAGAGCCTCGTCGTGGCGGCGCGCACGCTGGACAGCGAACAGCGCGCGGTGCATCCGGTCGTCAACGCCCATGCGGCGACCGGACGGGCGGCGATTTACGCCAATCCGCTGCTCACCGTCGGCGTCGTCGGCATGGCGCAGGAGGAGAGCGACTGCCTGCTGGACGAACTCTACGACATGCTCGACCGGCCGGAGTTCCACTGGGAGCATGAGTGGTCCGTCGGCGACACGCTGATGTGGGACAATCGCGGCGGCGTCATGCATTGCGGGCGGCTCGACTATCCCCGAAACGAGCTGCGCCGCTTCCTGCGCACCACCGTCACCGGCGGCCCGATCCTGCCGGCGTGAAGCGGTTTCCGGCCACGGGAAACATAAAGTGTACAAATGATGTATAAATCTCTTGCGGCATGGACCGATATGCGGCACATTCGTAGGAGCGTCCTCATGGAGTATGATGCGCCATGGAGTGGTTGAACGCCGATACGCTGCAGCTTGCCGGCATTGTCGGGATCATTGCGTTTTTGTGGAGCCTGCACCGGGACATGCGCCAGCTTTCGGAGTGTGTCGCTCGTTTGGAGGGCGTGGTCGAGACCTTGCGCGACACGATTGCCGGAAGGCAGACGACATAGGCCGGCTTCGAACCGGCCGGTATCGCCCGGTTGAAATCCGGCGGGCCGGATGCCTCGCTTTCAGCGCGCCGCAGCAACCAAGGACTGCCCCGTTGTCCCTACCGGATTCACGCATCCTGTCCTTGTCGACCTCACCTTGCACGCGCCCCTTTGTCACCCCAGCCGGAGCGAAGCGGAGAGCCGGGGCCTAATCTGCCGAGGCCTCTGCCGGACTTCACCGGCGGTGCTGGGTCCCGGATCAAGTCCGGGACGACAATCGGGGGCGCAAGAGTGCCGAGAAAGGAGCGCCGGGCGGGCGGACGCACTGGATGCAAGCCGGGTTTAACGCGACCTGGCCGGGGAAGCCCGTCTCCCCGTCATGGTTCGAACGGGTTCAGCACCTCTACATCAAGGCCGGCGACATCGGCCGTGTTGCGCGTCACCAGCGTGAGCCCGTTGGTTCTGGCGGTTGCGGCCAGAAGCGCGTCGATTGCCGGCGCGGGCCGGACCGCTGCCATGCGTCCCCACTCTTCGGCGACAGCGGCATCGACGGGAAGTATGCGGTCCCCAAAGTCCGAGACCAGATCCTTCAGCCATGTCTCGAGCGCCCGGGCCTTTTGCGGGTCCCGCTGACGCGCCAGTTCCACGCCTTTGCGAATCTCGCCCAGCACCAGCACGCTCACCCGGAGATCGTCCTCCGCGACGCCTGCCCACCATGCGGCGACAGCCGGATCGCAATGGCTTCCCTTGCGAATCTCGGAGACGATGTTCGTGTCGATCAGGAAACTCACAGGGAAAGATCGCGGTCGAGGTCGCGAGGACGCGCGAGATCGATCCCTTCGAGAGGCGCCCGCTCCAGCAGCGCCTTGAACCCGCCGGCGCGCGGCGGGGCGAGGGTCTCGCGCAGCACGGCGCGCGTCTCGGCCCCGCGCGCAGGATCGCCAAGCGCGCCGGCGATGTCCCGCAGGAGCCCGGCATCCTCCTTGCGGACCTGAACCTCGACGCGCACAAATCCCCGACGCTGCCGGCGCCTGCGCCACCGGGTTACGGGCGACAATTCGGACTCGGCCATTGCATTCCTCGTTTCCGGAAAATGTACCGGAAAGATGAAAACACAGCAAGCGCGAGCCATGCAGAGGGCGCCCGGAGGCATATTATACCGATGGCGGCGGATCGCCGTATTCCGGAAAGGCCGAAGCCTCTTTACGATGGGCGCCATGGGCAATCGGCATGCTGCGCCCGCTTGCAAGCAGGACAAGCGGCGGCGCGGGGCCGGCATGGGAGCCGGGAAAGGGAGCCTGCGATGACCTTCCGCGCCGAACATTGGAGCCTCAGCAAGCCGGCGGTGCGCTCCCGGCACGGCCTTGTCGCCGCGCAGGAGGCCGAGGCGGCCGAGCGGGGCGCGGCGGTGCTCAGGGCCGGGGGCAATGCGGTGGATGCGGCGGTCGTCACCGCGCTATGCCTCGCCACCACCGAGCCCTGGATGAGCGGCATAGGCGGCGGCGGCGTCATGCTGATCCACCTCGCCGATGAGCAGCGCACGACCGGCATCGACTATTCGATGACCGCGCCGGCCGCGCTCGATCCCGCCCGCTACCCCCTGAGCGGCGAGGAGGGGCCGGAGGACGCGCTGTTCGTCTGGCCGCGGGTCATCGGCGACCGCAACTCGATCGGCCCGGAGGCCGTGGCCGTGCCGGGCGCTGTCGCCGGCTTCGCCATGGCGCTGGAGCGTTACGGCACGCTCGCCTGGGCGGACGCGCTGGCCCCCGCCATCGAGACGGCCGAGCGCGGCCTCGCCGCCAGCTGGTACGCCACGCTGCAGATCGCCTTCGGCATGAGCGCCGGCCTCGGGCGCTATCCGGAAGCGCGCGAGACATACCTGCCGAACGGGGCGCCGCTCGTCTCGCAAACGCCGCATGCGCCGCTCCGCCGCCCGCTCGGCCGGCTGCCGGAGACGCTGCGCCGCCTGGCCGAAGCGGGCCCGCGCGACTTCTACGAGGGCGAGACCGCACGACGCATCGCGGCCGACATGGGCGCGTCCGGCGGCCCGCTCACCCTCGACGATCTCGGCGCTTATGAGGCCTTCGAGGTGGAGCCGCTCGCCGTGCCGCACCATGACGGCGTGGTCCGGCTGATGCCGGGCCTCAATGCCGGGCCGACCTTCGCGCGGGCGCTCGGCACTCTCAATGCCCGGCTCGACCGCGCCGCCGGCCTCGACGCCGGCGCCTATATCGCCTGGGCCGAGGCGCTGACGGAAGCCTATGACTACCGGCTCGCGCATATGGGCCATGACGGCGATGCGAGCGGGCGCGGCTGCACCACCCATCTCTCGGTTGTCGATGCGGCGGGCAATATGGTGACGCTGACCAATACGCTGCTGGAGCGCTTCGGCTCGCGCTTCATGCTGCCCGGCACCGGCATATTGATGAACAACGGCATCTACTGGTTCGACCCGCGCCCCGGCCGGCCGAATTCGCTGAAAGGCGGGGTGAAGCCGCTCAACAACATGGCGCCCGTGGTGGTGACGGACGCGGACGGGGCGGGCCGCTTCGCGCTCGGCGCCTCGGGCGGGCGGCGGATCGCGCCGGCGGTTTTCCAGCTCACCTCCATGCTGCTCGATTTCGGCCTCGATCTGGAAGACGCGGTCCACCGGCCGCGCATCGACGCAAGCGGCGAGGGCAAGGTGACGATGGACCGCGAGCTGGCGCCCGAAATACGCGCCGCGCTCGCCGCCCGCTTCGCGACCGAAGTCACGGAAAGCGCCGTCGGCCAGAAGCTGTTCGCCAACCCGCAGATCGTCATGCGCGGCAACGCGGCGGCAGCGCATGTGCAGTCGCCGACGGCGGCGGTGGCGATCGGCGGCTGATGCTCGAAGCGCGCGGCCTCGGCTGCGAGCGCGGCGGGCGCGTGCTGTTCCGGGGGCTCGACCTCACGCTCTCGCCCGGCGAGGCGGCGCTCGTCACCGGGCCGAACGGGGCCGGCAAGTCGAGCCTGCTGCGCGTGCTGGCGGGGCTGCTGCCGCCGTCGGCGGGAACGGTGGCCTGGACCGGCCGGGGGGAGGCGGACTTCCACTATCTCGGCCATGGCGATGCGGTGAAGCCGGCGCTCACCGCCTCGCAGAACCTCTCCTTCTGGGTGCGGCTCGCCGGCAGCGGCTCGGTCGCGGCGGGCCTGGAGGCGGTCGGCCTCGCCGCGCTGGCCGACCTGCCGGCGCGGCTGCTCTCGGCCGGCCAGCGAAGGCGGCTCGGCCTTGCGCGCCTGTTTGCGGCGCCCGCCCCGCTCTGGCTGCTGGACGAGCCGACCGCCGGCCTCGACGACGCCGCGGCGGCGGCTTTCGGGCGCGGCCTGGAGGCCCATCTGGCGGGCGGCGGGGCGGCCGTGATCGCCACCCATGTCCCGCTCGGGCCGGCCTCCGCCCGGCGCATCACACTCGGCGCGCCGTGAGGCTGTTTCTCGCGCTGCTCGGCCGCGACCTCGCGCTTGCCGGCAGGCAGGGCGGGGAGAGCGGGCTGGCGCTCATGTTCTTCGTGCTGGGCGCGGTGCTGTTCCCGCTCGGCCTCGGGCCCGAGCCCGGCATCCTCGCCGGCGTCGGCGCAGGCCTGCTCTGGGTGATCGCGCTGCTGGCGGCGCTGCTCTCGCTGGAGCGGCTGTTCCGCGCCGATTGGGAAGACGGCGCGCTCGACCTGCTGGCCGCCCGCCCGGAGCCGCTTGTGGCGGTCGTTCTCGCTAAATGCGCGGCGCACTGGCTCGCCACCGGCCTGCCGATGGCCGTCATCGCGCCAGCGCTGGGCTCCATGCTGGCCGTGCCGGGCGAGCGTCTCGGCCTGCTGGCGCTCTCCTTCCTTATCGGCACACCCGCGCTCACGCTGATCGGCGCGGCCGGCGCGGCGCTCACCCTCGGCGCGCGGCTCGGCGGGGTCTTGACGGCCATTCTCGTGCTGCCGCTCTATATTCCCGTCCTGATCTTCGGGGCCGCCGCCGCCGAAGGCCGCGAGGGCGCGTTCGCCCTGCTGGCCGCATTGTCGCTCGCCGCGCTGGCGCTGGCGCCGGCGGCGGCCGCAGCAGCGCTCCGTCACGCCGTGGAGCAATAGCACTCGTGGTCCGCAGCCTGCACCGCCTCGCCAATCCCGGCCGCTTCCGCCGCCTCGCCGGCCGCATCCTGCCCTGGACGGCGGGCGCCTCGGCGGCGGCCTTCATCGCCGGGCTCTGGCTGGCGCTGGTCGACTCGCCCATCGACTACCAGCAGAAGGACTCGGTGCGCATCATGTATGTGCATGTCCCGGCGGCGTGGATGGCGCTCAGCACCTATGCGGTCATGGCGCTGGCGAGCGCGGGCGCGCTCATCTGGCGCCATCCGCTGGCCGAGCTCGCGGCCAGGGCGTCTGCCGCGCCGGGGGCCTGTTTCACACTGATTGCGCTCGTCACCGGCTCGCTCTGGGGCCTGCCGACCTGGGGAACCTGGTGGGTATGGGACGCCAGGCTCACTTCCGTGCTCGTGCTGCTGTTCCTCTATATCGGCTATATGGCGCTCTGGCGGGCCTTCGACGATCCGCGCCGGGCGGGGCGGGCGGCGGCCGTGCTGGCGCTGGTCGGCGCGGTCAATCTGCCGATTATCAAATTCTCGGTGGACTGGTGGCACACGCTGCACCAGCCGGCGAGCGTCAGCCGCTTCGGCGCGCCGGCCATCGACCCGGCCATGCTGCGCCCGCTACTGGTCATGTATGCCGCCTTCCTGTTCTTCTGGGCGACGGTGCTGCTGCTCCGCATCCGCGCCGAGCTGGACGAGCGCCGGTTGGCGGCGCTGGCGCTTCAGCGTTCGTCGTGACCCAGCCGATGCACCGCCCAGGTCGAAAGCAGCACCGAGACCGTGAAGCAGACGATGCCGGGGCCGGCCGAGGCGCTTGTCAGCAATTGGCCGTCCAGCACCAGCACGGCGACCGCGACGGCGAACACATCCAGCATCGAATATCTCGACACCGCGCCCAGCGCCCGGACCGGTCTCGAGTCCGTTCTGCCGGTCCGCCAGGCCCAGGCGGCAAGAGCCAGCTTCGCCGCGGGCAGGGCGACCGAGAAGGCGCCCATGACGGTGGCGAGGAACCAGTCGCCGCTCCGCGCGAGCGCGGCGACGGAGCCCAGGATGGAGTAGTCGGCGCCGAACCAGAGCCGCTCCACCGTGATCGCCGGCAGCAGCAGCCCCGGCGCGAGCAGGAGGGCCGAGAGCGCCAGCAGAAAGCCCGTCGGACCGTTGGGCTTGCGGCGGCGATGTTCTAGGTTTCCTTCCGGACCCTCACCCGCGAGACCGTTCATGGACCTCAAATCCTGTATCCGGACGATCCCCGATTACCCGAAGCCCGGCATCCTGTTCTACGACATCTCGACCCTGATCGGGAACGGCAGGGCCTGGCGCTACGCCGTGGACCGGCTCTGCGAGGCCGTGGAGGCGTTCGGCGCGGACCGGCTGGCCGGCATCGAGGCGCGCGGCTTCCTGGTCTCGGCCCCGGTGGCGGACCGGCTCGGCATCGGCTTCACCATGCTGCGCAAGCAGGGCAAGCTGCCGGGCGCGGTGGTCTCGCACCGTTACGACCTCGAATATGGCGAGGACGTCATCGAGATACAGGCGGATGCGGTCCGGCCGGGAGAGCGCGTGGTGGTGGTGGACGACCTGCTGGCCACGGGCGGCACCTTCGGCGCGGGCATCCAATTGCTGAGGCGCATCGGCGCGGATGTGCGGGGCGCGGTGTGCCTGGTGGAGCTCGGTTTCCTCGGCGGCCGCCAGCGCATCGACGCGCCGGTCGCAAGCCTCGTCGTCTATGATGAATAATGGCTGAGATCCGGCCGATGCGGGCGGCGGACGGCCCGGCCGTGCTTGCGATCTATGGCGGCGGCATCGCCACCGGCCATGCGAGCTTCCAGGAGACGGTGCCCGTCTGGGAGGAGTGGGACGCCGGCCATCTCGAATGCTGCCGGCTGGTGGCGGAAGAAGGCGGCGCGGTCGTTGGCTGGGCCGCCTTGTCGCCGGTCTCGTCGCGGCGGGTCTATGCCGGCGTCGGCGAGGTGTCGATCTATCTCGCCGACGGCGTGCGCGGCCGGGGCATCGGCGACCGGCTGCTCGGCGCGCTGATCGAAGCGTCGGAAGCCGCCGGCCTCTGGACGCTCCAGGCCGGCATCTTCCCGGAGAACGCCGCCAGCATCGCGCTCCACCGCAAGTTCGGCTTCCGCCAGGTCGGCATCCGCGAACGCCTCGGCCGCATGCCCCACGGCCCCCTCGCCGGCCGATGGCGCGACGTCATGCTGCTGGAAAGGCGTAGTCCGGCGGTGGTTTGAAAGTTCGCAATGCGCGACGGTTGCCGACGTTGCTCGCGGTCGAGTACCACAATGGCAAGAACGAGAGATACAAGGACAAAGGACCGGGGCTACGGCAGGGAGGCGCCGCGCCATCGGTTCCAATCAACGACCGCTGGTACAAGGAGTGTCGGCATCTCTCGTTGACACATTGCCTTTTGTGCCCCACGGGAATGCCCGGCCTGTTGGCGAGGACGGAATGATGACGCCGGAAAGTCGTTTGATCCCGGATATTGCCGAACTGCAACCGGGGCTTACCACCGGGCCCGGAAGGCGCGGCGATGTCCGGCTGGTCGGCCAGCGTTGCACGGCCTGCGGCGTCCGTGCCTTTCCTGCGCGTTTGCGCTGCGTTTCCTGCTTTTCCGACAGCGTGGAGCGAGTGGAATTGAGCCGCGTTGGCAAGGTCGATGCTTTCACCGTCGTCCGTCAGCCGCCACCCGGGTACCGCGGCCATCTGCCCTACGTTCTCGGGCAGGTCGTATTCGACAATGACCTCGTCGCCCTGAGCCATCTGGTCGGCAAGCCGGTCGAAGACTGGCGGCGCGGCGATATCGTGGCAAGCTACGCCTTCGAACTGCCGGTGGGCGCCGGCTCAGTGCCTCATCGAACCTTTGCGTTCTATCCTGCCTCCCTGCAGGATCTGGCGGAGGCCTGAAGCCGGGAGGGAGACGCATGGAGCGCGCATTCGTGATCGGAATCGGCCTGACCGCATTCGGCCGCCACCCGGACCGGAGCGTCGAGCACCTCGCAGCGGAGGCGATTGTCGCCGCCTGCGAGGATGCAGGCATAGAGTGGCGCCGTGTCGAGCAGTTCTACGCCGCGCATGTCAACCAGGGCGTCGCCGCCGGCCAGCGCGTCATCAAGGAGGTCGGGCCCTCCGGCATCCCCGTCCTCAATATCGAAAATTGCTCGGCAGCGGCCTCGACGGCGGTGCGCGAGGCCAGCCTAGCCGTGCGCAGCGGCGAGATGGACGTCGTCGTCGTCTGCGGTTTCGAGAAGATGCAGCATGGCGTGCTGCTCAATGTCCATCCCGAGGACAGCCCTGAGGTCGCCACGGGCGCCACGGTATTGCCGATGCGCTTCGCCCTCATGGCGCAGAAACACATGGACCGCTTCGACACGACGCTGGAACAGATGGCGGGCGTTTCGGTAAAGAACAGGGCGCATGCGCGGCACAACGAAAAGGCGCAGTTCCGCACAGAACTGTCGCTCGAAGACGTGCTGGGGTCGCGCATGATCTGCGACCCGATCACGTTGTTCCAGTGCAGCCCGACGACCGACGGGGCCGCCGCCGCGGTGATCTGCTCGGAGAGCTTCGCGGCCCGGCACGGGAGGGGCCGCGCGGTCGAGCTGCGCGCAAGCGGGCTCGTGTCGGATATCGACGAACAGGCCCACAATGTTTTCGACCTCGAAATGGTCCGCAGCAACGCTGCCGGCGTCTATGAGCGCGCCGGCATCGGCCCCGGCGAACTGGACGTGGTCGAAACCCATGACTGCTTCTCCGTTGCCGAAATCATCGCCTATGAGAAGCTCGGCCTCTGTCCCGAAGGCGAGGGGGGACCGTTGCTGGAATCGGGCGCGACCCGGCTGGGCGGGCGCATTCCGGTCAATCCGAGCGGCGGTCTGCTGGCCAAGGGGCACCCGCTGGGCGCCACCGGGGTCGGGCAGATCGCCGAAATCGTGACGCAGTTGCGCGGCGAAGCCGGCAAGCGCCAGGTAGAGGGAGCCAGGGTCGGCCTGGCCTCGAACATGGGAATGTGGTCGAGCTGCATCCACGTGCTGAGCGTCTGACGGAGGACGCTCCGGGTCATACCAGCGGCACCGGGTTGAGACTCACATGCAAATGCTGCCCGGCACGCCCGCCTCTCCTCATCCTGAGTAGCCGACCGGCCCTCGATACGCGGCTGGCGCCGCTAAACGGGATGAAGGAAGCGGCGGACCCGGAGCGTAACCCCTACAGGTCGATTTCCGTGTCGGGCCTGCCGGCTTCCAGCGCGCTCGTCCAGGCGAGGCAGAGGTCGCGGGAGCGGTAGCGGCCCCAGGCTTTCTCCTCCTCGCGCTCGACGATGGGGAAGGTCGAGTAGATGTAGCGGATGTCGTCGCGGCCGGTGACGCCGTAGAGGTGGAAATAGAGCGCGTCCAGCTTCGCGCGGAGGCGGAGCCGCCGGTCCTCGTCCCAGCGGAAGGGGGGCAGGACTGCGCCAGCCTCGTCCACATGGCCCATGTCGCGGGCGAAGGGCGCCATGTCATGCGCGGTATAGGTCAGTTCCAGCACCGCCTCGCGCACGATCTCGCCTGCCGTCTTCGGCCCGAAGCGCACCTCTTCGTAACGCTCCGGCGGCACGACGGGGAGTTGTTCCACGATGAACCAATTGAGGTGCTGGCCCTGGATTTTCTGCCGGGCGACGAAATCGAACGGGATCGCGTTGATGTTGGCGAGCAGAAGCGATGCTTGCCTTGCCGCTGGGTCTTCGAAAGAAAGGATGGGAAGCGTGTTGCCCGCGCCGCCGCCGGGGACAAGGGCTGCGATCATCGACCGAACATTGGTCGGAGCGGTGACATCCTTGAAGCCGAGCAGCCATGATGCCGCTGGAAATGACGTTTCACTCCTCAAAACCCAATACTGAGGCTCGGGAAGCCAGTTCGGGTCCTGGTGTTGTTGGAGTTCCGCAGGTTCCGGCTGCGACGGGCGGTGTAAGTTTTCCGGATTCACCACCACGCCCGCCGCCCGGTGGTCGAACGCCTGCACCATCTTGCCTTCGTAGAGCGGCGCCCACTCGCCGGAGGGGCTGTCGAAGCGGTTGCCGCCGATGGGCCACGCGCCTTCCTTCTCCTCCAGTTCCGCGCGGGTGCGGAACAGGCCGGAATCGTTCGTCATGTGGAACATGGTCGCGTATTTCACCGGCCATGCCTTGACGGGCTTGCCGGAGGAACGGTTCACCAGCACGGGCAGGCGGCCGTAGATCGCGGTGGTCAATTCCGCGTCGCGGCGGGAGCGGAAGATCGGCGCGGTGCCGGTGTTCGGGTTGACGCGTGCGAAGTCTTCGGCTGTCAGCGGGAAGCAGCGGTCGGGGTCGTGACGTTCGTCCACGCCGTGCAGATAGAACGCACACTTGGCCGCCGTTCCGGTGGATGAAGGGCTGGCGACGAATACGCAGAACTTGAACGAAGCGTGGACATCGGGAAAGAACACCTTCTTGTTCTCGAAGTCATACAGCGCCTTGAGCCTTCCTCCGGTCGCGACGCCCTTGAAGAACCTCGCCGCGGTCTTGTCGGAGGCGATGCCTGAAGGAACCAGGAGGCCCACCATGCCGTCCGGTTTGACCAATGTCATCGCGCGCTCGACGAAAAGCGAGTAGAGGTTCAGGTCGCCGCGCGACAGCAGGGGGTAGTCGCCACTCTTGCGCGCCATGCGCGCCGCGGTAGCGGCCCTTGCGCTGGCCGTGGCGAAGTCCCGCGCCAGCGGATCGTTCGCCTGTTCCATTTCGGCGATCATGCGCTTGCGGTCGGCGGCGCGCGGGGCCATGGCGATGTCCGGGCGCCGCGCCGCGAACCACTCGACCTGCTGAAGCTTGATCCGCTCCCAGGGCGGATTGCCGATAATCGCGTCGAAACCGCCGTGCAACTCGGTCTTCTCCCAATCCGACCACACACCCGGGAACGCGACTTGCCAGTTCAGAAAGCGCTCGCCATAAACGAGCGACTGCGCCTCATGGAGCAGACGCGTGAAGCGCTCGGCGTGCTCGGCGTCCGTCAAATCGGATGTGTTGCCTTGCGCGATATGGATGGGGTCCCCCAGTCTCCCGTCCAGCCAGGCGACGTATGCTTTTCTGTCCTCACTGTCGCGCAGGTCGAGCCATTCGAATGCATGGAGAAGGGACAGGAACGCATTGAAGGGAGCCGTCATTTCGGAGATTTCTGCGAAGATGTCGGCGGAGCGATGCGCTTCGGCGATCTCCGCGTCGGTCAGATTTTCAATAATCTGCATGGGCGCCGCCGCGCGGGTAGCGCGGCTGAGCGGCCCTTTCAGGAACAGTCCGCCCTCACGCTCCGCATCGTCGAGCGTGGGCCTCACCCAGGCGCCGAAAAGACTGTCGCCGCAGCGCAGATGGTGGTCCAGGAAACTGAGCGGCGCCCCAACCGTGAACGTGTGAAGCCACAGAGAAACCTTGGCCAGTTCCACCGCCATGGGGTTCTTGTCCACGCCGTACACGCAGCGCTTGAGCACCATGCGCCGAACAATGTGCCGATCGTCGAGTTGCTCCTCCTCATAAACCCAGCCGCGATCCTCGGCGTTGGCCATGATCTTGTTGCGGATCGCATCGATGCGCTCCGTCAGTGGTGAAACGTATCCTTTCACCGCCGCTTCCGACTCGGCCATTGCTGCAATCACCCGATCAGCCAGTTGGTCCACAAGATTGACCAGGAAATGCCCCGATCCCATCGCGGGGTCGCACACTTTCAGTTCAAGAAGCCGCTGTGCGGGATCAAGCGTTTTCAGGCGGCCCATGCGCCGGTGTTCGGGTAACTCGTCCGCATCGCTCCGCGCCACTTCGGCGTTGAAGGCATCCATTCGCTGGCGGGCCAGTGGATCGAGTGTCTCCTCGACGATCAGGCCCACCAGATCGTCGGGCGTATAGAAGCTACCGGAGTCCTTGCGTGCGAAGACGTTGGGCCGAACGATGACTTCTTCCCCATCAAGAACGACTTCCTGCTCCAGGAGCCGCTCGTAGATTGATCCGAGTTGCTGAACGCCGAGGTCCCGGTAGTTGATGTAACGCCGGCCGTCGGACGTTTGCTCGAACGAGAGCGCATCAATCGTGTCGGCCATCGCCGCATCGCCAAGCCGGACGCGCGTGAGCAATGGCGTGCGTTCCCGGTCGAACAGGCCGCCGTTGTAGGGCGGCAGGCCGATTGAGGCATCGCCGCGGTCGATGGCGCGGCATAGCTCGTCGAATACCGACCAGTAGAGTGCCGCCGTGTCGGAGAAGACGTCGCCTTGATCCTTGCGGCGGCCAATATCGTCACGCACTCTTTTGCGGAGCGCGTAGTCGTCATAGCGGTCGTTGCGGACGGGCAGCAGGTCGCGGTCTTCGGCGTAGAGGATGAACAGCAGCCGGTAGAGGAGGACAAGCGCCGCATCGCGCACTTCGGGCAACGGCGCATCCGGTTCGGCCATCGCGAGCGCACGGGCAAGGTCGGGGAATACCCGCCCGAAAACCACCTCCGAGAGGCTGGCCGCAACCCTTTCCTGATAGTAACGGCCTTCCGCGATGGCGCGCTGATGGAAGGTTTGCCCGTCCGCCGCGCCGCGCAGGAAGGCATCCCGCCGAAACACAAGCGCGAACACCTTCAGCCAATATCGCCGCTCGTCTGCTGAGAGTGCGAACAGGCCGTCGTTATGTCCGGCAACGTTGAGAATCATCGCGAAATCGATCTCGAAGAATTGCTCCGAGACGGATCGTGCCCCCGCGTAATACAGGCGCCAGTGCGCACCGTTGGTGAGAATTCCCCAGCGCAGCTTGCCTGTGGTGAGATCATCGATGCGCCGGAGATACCGGAGCATCTGAGTGGATGGCGCCGACTCTTCATCCGGCCGCCCGGAGCGGCGATCAAGTGGCCGCCGCCATCGTTTCGATTCCACGACTGTTTCGCCGTGCTCATAGCGGGCCCAGTCCTGCGCGACCTGATTGGCCCGTTGCTTTGCCTCCGCATCCGCGAACAGCAAGCCGTCAGGCACGTTTTCCTGGCCGCGCACCGACAGATTTTGCTTCCTGAGACTTTCCGTCCAGCCAAGACGGGTCAGCACCGGCCAGATCAGATCGTCTTCGGTCTGGGCTTCATTGGGATAGCGGTCCGTGGGGAAATTGGCGATTACCCTGCGTAAATCTGCCTCAAGTTGGTCGAGTTCAGCTTCCGGAATGGTTGACCAATCAGGAAGTTCCCTGATCGAATCGCGAAGAAAGTCCTCGGCGAACAGGCTTCCCTGGAATGGCCGCCCGCCACTCACGCGCCGGAGGCCCCTTGCCGGGGCGACACTGCTGCCGGAATGTCGGTGCGGGCGAAGTCATCCCCCTTGAACAACAACGGCTCGGCGGTGACTCGGGCAAGCGCGTAAGCGAAGCAGTCCCCAAAGTTCAGGGCCGCAGGATGCCTGCCCTTACCGAAACGCCGCCAGGCCTGACGTGCGGCCTCAAGATGTTCCCCCGTGACGGCCTCAGACTCGATGCCGGCTCGCTCCAGAAATGCGTCGAGCTCATGGCCCGCCTCCGCTCCGCCCCGGCTCTCGATTACGATGGATACTTCCAGAAGGTTCGCTACCGACATGCGGCAGGGCGCCGCGGTCAGTATTGCTGTCTCATAACATTCGGCGTCGGCTTCGCGGTTCAGGATCGCCAGCAGCGCCGAGCTGTCGACGATCACTTGGGCAATCCGCGTTCGTCATAAAGGAAGTCGCCATGCTCAATCGCCGAAGGTCCGGGACCCATGAGCTGCGCGCAACGGTCTGCAATAGCGCGCAACTCGCGGGCGCGGTCTTCCAGGCCGCGCTGCCGCCGCTCACGCTTCAGGCGCTCACGGAGCGCCACGGTTATGGCGCCCGTCATCGTTTCGCCGGTCAACTGCGCCAGATCGCTGGCAAGCCGGCATGTCTCGTCGTTCTTTATGTTCAGGCTCATCGTTTCAGCCCTTGCTGGTAGAAAGATATCAGGAAATCTACCATAAGCGCTGGTTTCGCTCCGCTGTGGGGCTTCGAGTTCGCCTCAGCCCCGGGATTTGGAGAAATCAGGCTAGCGCCGTTGTTTGCCTCGGTGGCGGGGGGCGCCGCGCCACTGGGTTTCGGTTTCGGCGAGTTTGCGGGCCAGGACGAACAGCAGGTCGGAGAGGCGGTTGAGGTACTTCAGGGAGTCCGGGTTCAGATCGCCTTCCTCGTCCTGCAGGGCCCATAGCGAGCGTTCGGCGCGCCGGCATACGGCGCGGGCGAGATGGCAGGCAGCCGCGGCGCGCCCTCCGCCGGGGAGGATGAACTCCTTGAGCGGCGGCAACTCGCGGTTGTGATGGTCGATGGCGTCCTCCAGCGAACGCACGTGCTCCGGGGATATGGACCGCAGTTCGCTTACGCATAGCTCGGCGCCGGTATCGAACAGGCGCTGCTGCACATCGCGCAGCAGTTGCGCGATGCCGTTGGGGAGATCCTCCGCCCGCAGCACGCCGAGCGCGGCGTTGAGCTCGTCGAGTTCTCCGAAAGCGGCGATGCGAGGGTGATGCTTGCGATAGCGGCGTTTGGCGTCCACGCCGGTTTCGCCGGCATCGCCGGTGCGCGTGTAGATTTTCGAAAGGCGGTGTCCCACGGCGGTTATTGTCCGCTTCCCTCTCCGAAGAAGGAGAACTGCGCTCCCAAGTGTATGCTGCGCCCGGGCCCGCGGAAGCCATAGACCTCCTCGAAGCGCGCATTGCCGAGATTCTCGGCGCGGATGTGCCAGCGCATCCGGGAGGTCGCCTGCCAGCTTGCGGTGAGGCTTGCGAGCAGGAACGCATCCAGCGAAACCCGGCGCGAGGGATTGGGCCACGGCGGGTAGAAGACATCCGGCTGCTCGCCGGTCCAGGCCAGATTCAGATTGATGCCGATGGCCGGGGCGGCGATCTCGTAGTGGATATTCAGGCTGCCGGAGTGGCGAGGGCGGCGAACTTCTTCGACTGAGCTGTTGGCTGAATCCGGTTCGCTGGCCTTAAGCCAGGTGTAGGCGCCCGCAATCGCCAGCTTCGGCGTAAGGGTCATGCGAGCCTGTGCTTCAAGACCGCGGCGCTGGCTGACGCCGGAGCGGTTGGCGGCGGTGAATCCTCCCGCAGCCGGATCGAACACGAATCCATTGATTTCATCGAGCAACCGGTCCTTGAACCAGGTCAGAGCCCCCGAAAAGGTTCCGTTACGGTTGCCATAGCGCAGGCCCAGCTCCCATCCGCGCGAAGTTTCGGGTTGCAGATCAGGATTGCCGATGAAATTGGAGAAATAGCCGAAGCGTTCGATGAACGAGGGGTTCTTTACGCCGGTTCCGTACGCGGCGTGCAGGGCCGTGTCCGACCCCAGCCATCTCAGCACGCTCAGGCGCCACGACACGGCGTCTTCGAAGTCCTCGTTGCGGTCGTGGCGCAAGGCCGCTGCCGCCGACCAGTCGCGCGGGGCGTCGAGACGAAATTCCGCCATCGCCCCGTTCGATCGGGTGCTCAAGTCGCGGTTGGGATCGCCGAAGGCTGAGGCCGCGGCGCGTTGAAGATAGTCCTCGCTCTCATGCTCGAACCCGAGTGTGATCGATGGCCGGGCGTTCCCTGCGAGTTGGGGCAGGAGAAAGGTGCTTTGGTAGCTGACCCGCAGCTTGTCGCCGCTGGTTTCTCCAGTCTCCGTCCCGGCGGCGAAATTATGGTTTTCCGAGGCAATGTGCGCGAGGCTTGCGCGGTGATTCCAGCGCCCGGCGAAGGTCGCCGCGGAACCCTGCAATCCCACCACCGTGTGGCTGCGTTGCGTGGAGTTGTCCGAGTCGGCCGGCACACCGGTCAGGAAAGAGGTCGCGTCGTGCTGGTTCTCTGAATTGGAATGCCGTGCGACCAGGCGCAGCGAGACCGTTGGGGAAGGATCGAATCGCGCGGTGAGCAGGCCGGTGTTGTTGCGGTAGCCGTCCGCCTCGTCTCCGGTGCGCGAAATATTCTGTCCATCGCTGCTTAAGTGGTGTGCCCAGGCGCCGAGGCCCCAGCCGTCTCCGCCGGCGGACGCTTTCAAGCCCCCCTTGCGCGTGTTGAATTGTCCCGCTTCGGTGGACGTTATGAGTGATTGCTCATAGGTCTCCGGGGCGCTGATCAGGTTGATTACACCGGCAACGGCGTCGCTGCCCCAAAGCGCGCTCAAGGGCCCGCGAACGATCTCGATGCGCCGCAGGTTGGCCGCCAGGAAATGCGAGAAGTCAATTTCCCCACCCAGAGCCGGATCGCCGATCTCGATGCCGTCCATCAGCACCAGCGTGTGATTGGCCTCCGCGCCCCGCAGGCGCACCTGCGCCAGCGAGCCCAGAACGCCGCCCCGGCTTACGGCCATTCCGGGCGTCCCCCGCAGCAGTTCCTCCAGGGTGAGCGCGCTGCGGCGCTCGAGGTGCTGTTCATCCAGCACGGTGAAGGAAGCGCTGGCCTGCTCCGCCGGCAGCGGGGTGCGCGAAGCCGTGACCACGATGTTCTCCCTCAGCTCTTCCGAGGACCCGTCGGATTCAACCGGCGACTGAGCGTTTACGCCGCCGGAGCCTAGCGTCAGCAGCAACCCGGCAAGCAGGACCTTTCGCCTGCAGGCGAGGGCGTTGGCCCGTTGCGGAGGCCGCCGGCAACTTCCTTGGCGCGGACGCGCCGCTTGCAAGGCGTGTGTGAGTCGTGACGTTCCAGCCGCTGTTGAGCCGCGCGGCGTTGCGGATGCGATACAGGCCATGGCAACCTCCCGTTCCAAGTCGTGCCCAGGGCAGGAACGGGACACAGGCCGAAGGGGTTTCCCTCGCGCCGCAAGCGCCCGCCGCGCTGCCAACGTGTTTCGTGCGGGCCGGTCTCCGGGCTTTCGAGCGGATTGAAGGGCGCCCTTCAATCCACGCCGCTCGCCTTCCTGCCGCAGGACAGTGGCTGCCATCACGCACTTGACGCGGGCGTGAACGACGCTTGACTCGATTACCGTTGCGGGGGCAGCGCCGGAATTGCACCGGCTTCCCGTTCACCCGACGAATCGACCCGCACTATACCACTCCGGGACAGGCGGGCGCGCCGGGCTGGTTAGAATGCGCCGGCAAAGAGCGGGCACACCGTGGCGCTTCCCCTGAACAATCCCTCCAACTGGCCGGCGCTGCTGGCGCTCGCGCTGATCCGCATGACGGTCGCGCTGCCGCACCGGCTGCGCCTGGCAATCGGCCGCGGGGCGGGCCGCTTGGCCATGCGGGTCATGAGAAGGCGCCGGGCCATCGCGCGGCGCAATCTTTCGTTGTGCTTCCCCGAGTGGTCCGGCCCGCAAAGACAGGCCGCGCTCGGGGCGCATTTCGAGTCGCTGGGAATGGGACTGGTGGAACTGGCCATGGCCGCCTGGTGTCCGGATCAACAGGTGCGCGGCCTGGTGGAGGTGAAGGGCGCCGGGAATCTTGAGCGGGCGCTCGGCAAGGGCCGCGGCGTCATCGCGATGAGCGGGCATTTTCCGGCGCTGGAATTTACCGCGCGCGCGGTGGATTTCCGCCCTCCGGGCCTGGTGGCCGTCTATCGGCCCGGCGGCAACGCGGTATTCGCCTACCTCGTGAATCAGGCTCGGCTGAAGCCCACCTCGAACACACTGTCCAAATACGACGTGCGCGGCATGGTGAAGGCGCTGCGCGCGGGGGCGGTGCTCTGGTATGCGGGGGACCAGATGACGGATGCGAAGTCGGCGGTGCTGGCGCCGTTTTTCGGAGAACCGGCGATGACCGGAACCGCGCTGGGGCGCCTGGCGCGAATCAGCGGGTCTCCCGTGGTCCCCTGGTTCACCCGCCGGCTTCCCGATGGGCGGTACCGGGTGGAGTTGCTCCCGGCTCTTGAGGGGCTTGGCGGAGACTCCCCGCAGGAAGAAGCGGAGCGGGTGAACGCGCTGATCGAGCGGCAGGTGCGCAAGGCCCCCGAGCAGTACTACTGGATACACCGGCGCTTCAAGCGCCGCCCCGCCCCGCTGTCCGATCCCTACGATTAGCCGTGGAACGGGGCCATGCCGCCCTCCGGGAGAGCGGTACGCCTTCCCTCCCGGGTATTCCGCAGCGGCGGGCGGTTCCCGCGCTTATTCCCGCAAGGCTGCGTCGTGGCGCCGGCGCAAGGCCTGAAAGCCTTGAGGCTCGTACAGCCCCAGCTTTTCGAGCGACCGTTTGAGCCGTTGCAACCGGGAATTGTGCCAAGCGCCGGGTTTTCGGCGCCGTGCCCGGTCGAAATCCACCAGCCACACGCCGCCCTCCGGACCAATGAGGATATTGCCGGCGTTCAGATCCGCATGGCAGATTCCGGCGCGATGAAAGCGGGCGAGCACAGCGCCTACGCGCCCCATGATGTTCGGCGCGTCGGACGCCTCGCGCAAGGCCTCTGTGAGGGTCCGCGCGCCTTCAATCCAGACGGTGATGAGATTGGCCGAGTAGGTGGGGCCGTTCCGCCTGAAGTGGGCGGCAACCGGCCGCGGCGCCGGCAGCCCCCCCTGGTGCATGTGCGCCAGCAAGCGGAATTCCGCGAATGAGCGCACCCGGGTGTTGCCCAGGAAGGCGTAGCGATCCCGGCTGACAAGCGCCGCCTTGCCGCCACGCAGGTAATGGCGCAAGAACCATTTGCCGTCCTCGCCGATTCGTCCCCCCGCGCCACGCCCGCCGGAAACCGCCGTCCACTGTTCCCGTTCGCACCAGTAGCCGTGCTCAAACCACTCGGGCGTTACTCCCGGCGCGATTTGCGCATCGTGTAGGATGCAATCGTCCCCCGCTGTTCGTATTTCTTCAAGCATGTTTGTGAGACACTGCACTAGCCCGCCGCGCAGCTTGTGCGTGATCCGCTTGTCCGCCATCGGGGATTGCTGCCACACGCTGCCTGTGGTGCAGGCCCTTCGCAGCGCCTGGCCGCACACCCGCATTACGTGGATTATCGGGCAAACCGAGCACGCCCTGCTTGAGGGGCTGCCCGGGGTCGATTTCGTGGTGCTCGACAAGCGGGCCGGACGGCGGGGAATGCGCCAGGTGAAGGCGCAATTGAGAAAGCGCCGCTTTGATCTGCTGCTGCAGATGCAGGATTCGTTTCGCGCCAGCCGGGTTGCGATGATGGCCGGGTGCCGCCGGCGGGTCGGATTTGACCGCCGCCGGGCGCGGGACTTCCAGTGGCTGTTCACCACCGAGCGGATCCCTCATCGTCCTCGGCAGCACGTGATGGAAGCGCTGTTCGGTTTTGCCGAACACCTCGGCCTTGCGCGGCCGGCGGCGCCGCGCTGGGATTTTCCGCTCGACTCGGCAGACCTTGAGGCGGCGGCGGAGATGGCGCCGGAGAAGCCGTTCTGCATCCTGAGTCCGCTCAGCAGTCAACAGCGCGGCGCGTTCCGGAACTGGCCGGCGGAGCGCTACGCGGCGGTGGCGCGGCATGTGGTGGAGCGTCTGGGGGCCGAGGTGCTGCTGACCGGATCGGGCGCGGCGATGGAGCGGGACTACGCTGCGGTGATCGCGGCCCAGCCGGGGGTGACGGATTTGAACGGCCGCACCACGCTCAAGCAGCTTGCGGCGCTGATCGGGCTTTCGAGACTTGTGGTTTGCCCGGATTCGGGGCCTGCTCATATCGCCTCGGCGCAGGGGGTGCGGGTGGTGGGGCTTTACGCCGGCTCCAATCCCGACCGTTCCGGCCCCTGGGGCAACAGGCGGTTCACGGTGAACCGCTATCCCGAGGCGCTTCGGCAATCGTTGGGAAAAACGGTTGAGGACGTGCGCTTCGGACGCCGGCTTCGCGCCGGGGACGTGATGAACGCGATCGCCACCCGCGATGTGATCGAAATGGTGGATCGCGCCTGGGCGCGGCCGGGGTAGCTTCGGAAGGCGCTTAGCCCTGACGGCGCGGCTCGTCGGCGGCCAGCGAGAACACGGCGCCGCAATACGGGCAGGTGGCGTCCATTCCGGGTTTGAGCGGCAGGTACACGCGCGGATGGGAGTTCCAGCCAACGGTTCCGGGTAGTGGGCAGCACACCGGCAGGTCCTTCTCCGAAACCACATAACGCCGCTCCAGATTGGACATCAGCCCCTGCTTGGCGCTCGCCTGAACCATGCTCGCAGTATAAGGCTAATGCCGCGAAAGACGTTTCGCGATGGCAATGAAGTATTGCCTGTCCCCGGCTTCCCTGACCCCTCTTTCCGGAAAACGCCTGCAAGCACATCCGGGTGGGCTCGCACTCACCATCCATGGTTCGTGAAGTTTCCGGAAAGAGGGGGCAGGGAAGCCTTGAGTGGGTTATTGCGCACGAAGTTGCGCTCTTCGCGGGTTATTCGCCGAGGTAGCGGTTCCACAGGTGCAGTACGGTTTCGGTGTGCTCGGCGACTTCGGCTGCGGGCATATGCGGGGGGCGTTCGGCCAGCGCGCGATGATGGAGGATTTCGCGGTACTCGAGGTAGCAGTGCTTCAGGGCGTTGGCATCCTCCTGGGGCATTACTTCATGCCGGGCCAGCGCCTCGAGTTGGCGCACGTTGTCGGGCCAGCCGGCGAGATCGGCGTGTTCGTGCGCGTGGTTCAGCACCAGATACTGCACGATGAACTCGATGTCCTGCAGGCCTCCGCGGGCGTGCTTGATATCGAAGCGTCCCTTGCCCACGGCTGGCGCTTCAGACAGCATTCGCCGGCGCATCTCGATGACCTGGTCACGCAGATCGTCCCGCCGCACGGACTGGCGAAGGATCTTCATGCGCAGCGTCTCGAACGCCTCGCGCACGCGCTGAGCACCGGCGATGGCGCGGCTCCTCAGAAGCGCCTGGTGCTCCCAGGTCCAGGCCGACTCGCGCTGGTATTTCTCCAGCGCCTCCAGCGAGGACACCAGCATTCCGGAACGGCCGCTGGGACGCAGGCGGGTATCCACTTCGTACATTCTTCCGGTGATGCTCCGGGTGGTGAGCACGGAGATCACCCGCCTCGCCACGCGGAAGAAAAAGTCCGGATTGGCGATGCGGGTGGCGCCATCGGTGGCCTGATCTTCACCCTGCGCCTCGTAAACGAAAACCAGATCCAGATCGGAGCCGTAGCCCATCTCCAGACCGGCCAGCTTGCCGTAGGCGATTACGGAGAATCCCGCAGTGCTTCGTTCGCCGTCCACCGTGAAGCCGGGCGATCCGTACTGGTCCACAAGTTCTTCCCACACATGTTCCAGCGACCGGTCGATCACCAGTTCGGCGATTCGGGTCAGCAGATCGCTCACCCGCATCAGCGGCAGGCCGCCGGCCAGATCGAGCACGCCCACGCGAAAGGCAGCCGCCTGCTTGAACTCGCTGATTGCCGCCAGCCGCAGCTCTTCCGACTCGGTGGCGGTGCGCACCAGACGGAAGTCCAGTTCCTCTTCCAGTTGTTCGGGATCCATGACCTGCTGGGTAATGCGCTCGTCCAGCAACTCGTCCACCAGCGCCGGGACCGAGCAAAGCTGGCGGGCCAGCGTTTCCCCGAGGCCGCACACATGCACCAGGCGATTGCGGGCCGTGGCGTTCTCGTACAGCAACGCCAGGTACGCGGAACGCCGGGCTATGGCCGCGATCACCTTCAGGGTTCGGGCCAGCGTAAGGCCGGGTTCCGGCTCCCGGGCCGCGGCCTCGATCAGGCGGGGAATGAGCATGTCCAAGCGCTTCCGCCCGATCTGATCGAGTCGCGCGTAGTCGGATGCCTGGTGAACTGCTCCGATGGAATCCAGCGCAACCTCGGGATCGGAAAAACCGTAGGTCTTGAGCGTTTCGCCGGCATTTTCGGCATCGCCCGTCCAGAGTGCGGTCAAATCATCCGGCGGGCCGGATTCCGCCTCCGGCAGATTGTCCTGGCGAAACACAATGGCGGAGAAGTGCCGCGCCACGGTGTTGCGGCGGGCCGCGATCTCTTCGGCCAGACTGTCCCAATCGTCGTGGCCCATGGCGAAGGTCAGGCGGGCCCGGTCCTCTTCATCGTCCGGCAGGGTCTGCGTCTGACGGTCGTCCATGCCCTGCAGCCGGTTCTCGAGCAGGCGCAGGAAGCAGTAGGCCTGGTCCAGTTCGCTGGAGGCGCCCGGCGCCAGAAAGCCTCGCTCGCCCAGGCGCGCCAGCATTTCGCGCAGGCCCCGCCCGCGCAAGTCGGGATTGGCGCCGCCGCGCACGAGTTGCATCGATTGCGCGATGAACTCGATTTCGCGGATTCCGCCGCTGCCGAGCTTGATATCGTTGGCCTTGTCCTTGCGCAGCGCCTCGCGCTCGATCTTGCCCTTCATGTCGCGCAGCGACTCGAAAACGCTGTAGTCCAGGTAGCGGCGGTAAACGAACGGGCGCAAAATCTCTTCGTAGAGCGCCTCGCTCATCCGGCAGGGATTGATCACCCGCGCCTTGACCCAGGCATAGCGCTCCCAGTCGCGCGCGGAGCGGGCGAGGTAGCTCTCCAGCGACGTGGTCTTTATGACGAGCGGGCCGCTATTGCCGAAGGGACGCAGGCGCGTGTCCACCCGGTACACGAACGAGTCCACGGTGCGCTGGTTGAGTACCCGGATCAGTTGCTGGCACACCAGCGTGTGGAATCGGGAGGCGTCGATCTCGACGGCGCCGTCGGTTCCGCCATCCTCGGAATAGACGAAAATCAGGTCGATATCGGAAGAGAAATTCAGTTCGCCGCCGCCGAGCTTGCCCATGCCGATCACGGCCATCTCGCTGGGCTCTCCCTCCGCGGTGCGCGGCAGGCCGTGGCGGGCGGCCACATTGGAGCGGGCGAATTCCAGCGCCGAGAGAATGCAGGCGTCGGCGAGTTCGCTCAGTTCGGCCAAACTCTCCTCCAGGGGGCTCAGGCGGTTGAGATCGCGCCACAGGATCCGGCACATCTCACGATGCCGGAACCAGCGAAGTTCGCGCATGAACGCGGGTTCCTGGCGGTGCTCGGACAGCGCCTCGGTAGCCAGCCGTGCGAGTTCTCCGTCCGCCAGGGGGCGGGCGAGGCGGTCTTCGGCCAGAAGGTGGGTGAGAATTTCGGGGCGGCGGGTGAAGTTTCTGGCGGCGAAGGGCGAGCAGGCCAGTATCCGGGTGAGGGGGGGCGGCACCTCGCTTTGGTCCAGCATGGGCGCGAGTGCGTCGTTTTCCCGCAATACGGCCAGCGCCTTGCGGACGTTTTCGCTCAGCGGATCAGGGATGGTGGCAAGGGCGGTGTTCAAGTTTCCTGGGGGAGGGCTTCGCTGGCGGCAAAGAGTACATCAACGTGGTGCTTCCTCGCCTCATGCTTACCCCCTCCTTCCCGGAGTCGCCATCCATGGCTCGGAAGCGCTGTCCTGCTATTACGCTCCGGGAAAGAGGGGGTAAGCATGAGGCTTTAGCTGGTGCGGAGTGCTTCCTCGCCCTCTGCCTGCATGCCCCTTCTCGGAGTCGCCATCCATGGCTCGGAAACGCTGTCCTGCTATTACGCTCCGATAAGAGGCATGCAGGCAGAGGGCTTTAGCTGGCGGGCTCGGCAAGAGAAAAGGCCCTGCCTTTCGCGGGGAAAGGCAGGGCCTGGGTTTTTGGGGCTGCGCTGCTGCCGGCAGTGGGCGGCGGCGGGCGCAGCAGCCTTGAGGTTTACATCATGCCGTCCATGCCGCCGGGGGCGGGCATGGGGGCAGGCTCGTCCTTCTTGGGCTTCTCGGTGACCATGGCCTCGGTCGTGAGCAGCAGGCCGGCCACGGAGGCGGCGTTCTGCAACGCCAGCCGGGTGACCTTGGTGGGGTCGATGATGCCCTTGCCCACCAGCTCGCCATACTCGCCGAGCGCCGCGTCGTAGCCGTAATCGCCCTCGCCGCCGGCCACGTCGTTGAGTACCACGGAGGCATCGGCGCCGGCATTGGCGACGATCTGGCGCAGCGGCTCTTCCAGTGCGCGGCGCATGATCTTGATGCCCACGTTCTGGTCGTCGTTGTCGCCGGCGAGATCGTCGAGGGCCGAGGCGCCGCGCAGCAGCGCCACGCCGCCGCCCGGAACAATGCCTTCCTCGACGGCGGCCCGGGTGGCGTGCAGGGCGTCTTCCACCCGCGCCTTCTTTTCCTTCATCTCGACTTCGGTCGCCGCGCCCACCTTGACCACGGCCACGCCGCCGGACAGCTTGGCCACGCGCTCCTGGAGCTTCTCCTTGTCGTAATCGGAGGTGGATTCCTCGATTTCGCGCTGAATCTGCACCACCCGCGCCTGAATCTGCTCGCTGGAGCCGGCGCCGTCGATGATGGTGGAGTGCTCCTTGGTGATCTGGACCTTCTTGGCGGTGCCCAGATCGGTGAGCGACGCCTTCTCCAGCGACAGGCCAACCTCTTCGGAGATCACCTGGCCGTTGGTGAGAATGGCCATGTCGGCAAGCATCGCCTTGCGGCGGTCGCCAAAGCCCGGGGCCTTGACCGCGGCCACCTTCACGATGCCGCGGATATTGTTCACCACCAGCGTGGCCAGCGCCTCGCCTTCCACGTCCTCGGCCACGATCAGAAGCGGCTTGCCGGACTTGGCCACGGCTTCGAGCACCGGCAGAAGATCGCGGATATTGGAGACCTTCTTGTCGTGCAGGAGGATGTAGGGGGAGTCCAGTTCCACGCTTTGCGAATTGGCGTCGTTGATGAAGTACGGCGACAGATAGCCGCGGTCGAACTGCATGCCTTCCACCACGTCGAGTTCGTTGTCGAGGCCGGAGCCTTCTTCCACGGTAATCACGCCTTCCTTGCCGACCTTGCCCATGGCGTCGGCGATGATGCGGCCGATGGCCTCATCGGAGTTCGCCGAGATGGTTCCCACCTGGGCGATGGCGGTGTCTTCCTGGCAGGGCTTGGAGAGGCCCTCCAGGTTTTCGATCACGGCGCGGCTGGCCTTGTCGATGCCGCGCTTGATGTCCATGGGATTGAAGCCCGCGGTAACGGCCCTCAAGCCCTCGGTCAGGATGGACTGGGCCAGCACCGTGGCGGTGGTGGTTCCGTCGCCGGCCACGTCGGAGGTGTGCGATGCAACCTCCTTGACCATCTGCGCGCCCATGTTCTCGAACTTGTCCTCAAGCTCGATTTCCTTGGCCACGGACACGCCGTCCTTGGTCATGGTGGGAGCGCCGAAGCTCTTGTCGAGAATCACGTTGCGGCCCTTGGGACCGAGCGTGACCTTGACGGCGTTGGCAAGCGTGTTGACGCCGGCCAGCATTTTCTGCCGGGCGCCGTCACTGAATTTCACATCTTTTGCAGCCATTGCTGTATTCCTCTGTTTGAATGCGGTTGATTGAAAGGTGGGTCCGGCTAGTCTTCGATGACGGCCATGACGTCGTCTTCCTTCATGACCAGAAGCTCTTCGCCATCCACCTTCACTTCGGTGCCGCTGTACTTTCCGAACAGCACCTTGTCGCCGGCCTTCAGTTCCAGGGGCCGGACTTCGCCGTTCTCAAGCACCTTGCCCTTGCCGGCGGCGATCACTTCGCCCCGAATCGGCTTTTCGGTGGCCGAGTCGGGAATGACGATTCCGCCGGGGGATTTTCGCTCCTCCTCCGTGCGGCGAATCAGCACCCTGTCTTGCAGCGGTCGAATTTTCATGTTGCGTTCTCCTCGTGGGAAATGCCAATACCCGCGCCCCTCTGGCGCGGCGAATCGATAAAAAACGCCCCTCATTTCGAGAGGGCGGGTAAATGATAGGGACGGATATTGCGATTTCAAGGGTTCGGGACGAAAGTTCGGGACGAAAGACGTTATAAGATGACCCCGAAATTGGTTGATCACTGGGGGATGTGATGTCTCTTGTCCAAACCCGAATCGGGCTGGCCGCGGCGGTCGTGCTCGCGAGTTTCGTATTCGCCGGAACCGCACAGGCGCAGCAGGGCGCGGCAGCCCTGGAAGAAATCGTGGTTACGGCGCGCAAGGTGGAGGAGCGGCTGCAGGACGTGCCGCTGGCGATTACCGCCTTCAGCGCGGCGGACATCCAGTCGGCCGGCATCGAGAATCTTAATGACGTGGCGAATCTCACGCCCGGCATGACGTTCTCGAATCTCATCGGCGAGTTTCTTCCGGTGCCCGTCATTCGGGGCATTGCGCCCACCGCGGTCCAGGACCGGGAGAACAACGCGGCGATCTTCGTTGACGGCGTGTATGTTTCGGGCCGCCAGGGTCTGAATTTCAGTCAGCTCGATCTGGAACGCATCGAGGTGGTCAAGGGTCCCCAGGCGGCCATGTACGGCCGCAACAGCTTCAGCGGGGCGGTCAATTTCGTCACCGCGCGGCCCACGGACGAGTTCCGCGGCAAGGCGGAACTTACCTTCGGCGACCGCGGCCGGATCACCGCCTCCGGTGCGATCAGCGGGCCGCTGGTGGAAGACAAGCTGCGCGCGCGCGTCGCCATCATCATGAACCAGTGGGACGGTTCCTACGAGAACCAGGCTCCCAACGGTCCGGACATTGGCGGCTTCGAGTACGAGACCCTGCAGGCCAGCCTCTACTGGACCCCAACGGATCAATTCGAGGCGGACTTTTCCATCTATACCTCGAAAGACCTGATCGACGTATCCGCCTTGAGCTCGGTCACGGCAAACTGCGAGAACGTCAGCGCCCGCGGTGAGCGGCTGGCGAATTTCTGCGGCGAACTGCCGAGCGTGGGCAAGAATGACCTGCGCGTTGTGGCAGGCGCCGAAGGCGAAGAGCGGGACGTGGACCGGGCCCACCTGACCTTGAGGCTGGATACCGCACTCGGCGAGTTCACGGCGCTGTCCGGGTTCTCGCAGGTGGAACAGACATTTCTTTACGACGGCTCCCGCGGCGCTCCAAGCACCACGTTCGCGTATCAGTCGTCCATCTCGCCCTTTCCCCGCGCCTTTGTTCTCGGCTCCTTCGACGCCGAGTTGCTGCAGATAGGCGCGCTGGATTCCACCGAGGAGTTCAGCCAGGAATTGCGCTTCTCCAGCCCGGACGACCGCGCCTGGCGGTATTCGGTGGGCGCCTATTACTACACCGTCGAGACCGAGGACCGGAACAGCGGCGTGGCCGCGCGTGGCGCCCTGCCGCGCGGGTTCGCGAATATGTGTCCCTGCATTCAGTTCGTCCCGGGAGTGGGGTTCGCGCCGCAGGTGTTTCCCAGAACTTCGGTGGGGGATCTGGTTTTCCGAAGCTGGTTCACCAATCCCATGGGCGACGCCACGGGGGAGCTGGAGCAACTGCTGGAGACGGACGCCTTGTCGGTGTTCGGCTCCATTGACGCCGATTTCTCCGAGCGTCTGACCGGCCGGGTGGAACTGCGCTGGACGGACGAGGAAAAGCGCAGTCAGGATTTCGAGGCCGACCCTAACTTCGACCTCACCAACTCCTGGGATTTCATTTCCTGGCGGGCGACGCTGGACTTCAAGCCGAGCGAGAACACCATGTACTACGCGTCGATCGCGGGCGCCGAGAAGAGCGGCGCGTTTGATTTCGACACCGAAGAAAACATCAATGGAGTCAATGTGTCCGTGGTGAGTCTGATCGACCCGGAGCAGAACACCTCTTTCGAACTGGGCGTGAAGGGCACCTACCTGGACGGCCGCCTGAACGCGGATATCGCGGTCTATTACATCGACTGGAGCGAGATCGTGATCCCGCAACAGTTCAGCGTGGGCCCGGACGGCGTGGCGCTCACATCGGTCCTTGCGCTGGACACCAACGCCGGGGACGCATCGGTGCTGGGGCTGGAAGCAGCGTTCGGCTTCGCGTTAACGGAGAATCTGACCGGCACCCTGGGCTTCACGGTAACGCAATCGGAGTTCGACGAAGCGAAAATCGACTCGTTTTCCGACTTTCCCAGCTTTGCGCCGGACGGCGATGTGGCCGGGAAAACGCTGCTGCGCCAGTCCGAGAACCAGGGAAACCTCACGCTCAATTACCGCCGCGCCTTTCGCGGCGACATGGAGTGGTATGTGCGCACCGACGTTCTCTACACGGGCAAGCAATGGATCGGCGCGGTCAATCAGGCGAAAATTCCCGCCCATACCTACGTCAACCTGAGAATCGGATTTGAAGCGGAGCGTTACACGGTGGAACTGTGGTCGGACAATCTGCTCGATGACGACAAGCCGGTGGCCGGATTCCGCGACGTGTGGTTCGCGAATGCCCTTCCGGGCGGCGGCGCCGAGGGCGGCTTCGACGCCTTCTTCCCGTGGCGGATCACGCTGTCGCATCCGCGCCGCCGCCAGGTGGGCGCAACGCTGAGGGTCAATTTCTAGCGCCGGAAGGCCGGTTTCATCGCGAAGGGCTGTTCCGCCGCCGAGGGCGGGGCTACAGGAGTTCCTCAAGGAGGAGCTCCTCCGCGTAACCGAGGGAGCGCGCCCGCTCCACCGCGCGGACGTATTCGGCGCTCGCCAGTATCCGTTGCGCCCGCAGCGCGTCGAGTTCCCTCTCCAGCGATTTGATTTCGCGGCGTTTGCCCTCCACGGTTCCGGCCGGCCGGGTGTTTTCGGAAGCGTTTTCTTTCTCTTCGTCCCCGGGAGATTCGAGCTTCCGGATATCGTTTTCGAGCGATCTGATCCGATCCCTGGCGGATTCCATTTCCCAGCGGATGGATCGCACCGCCTCGATGGCGTTGTGAACGGCTTGTCCGGCCCGGTAGCCATCCAGGAACGACGGCTCCAGATTGCCGGGACACACGCGCTGATAGCCTGAGCCATTGCGCCCTTCCCAATAGCCGCTGTCCTGGGTGCAATACACGGCCAGTCCCAGCGTCCGGCCCTCCGCGTAGCTGTCCTGGTCCGGGGTAATACCGAAGCGGCTGCAGGCCTCGTGATGTCTGGCAAGTTCGCTCTGCCGCTTGCCCTCCAGGCCATCGTTGCGGCCGATTTCGCGCCAATCAGCCGTCATGCACTCCGATTCCGACATCGTTGCGCAACCCCCGCCGATCGAAAGCGCCAGCAGCAGACCCGTTACCCGTGCGTAGTTCTTCATCTTCTCGCCACTATCCCTTCAATACGCCGAGAGCCAAGCATAACGGCGGTGAATGACCTGGGCAGTTCTGGCGGGCATGATTGCTCAACTTTAGCGGCTGTTGTGTGTTGCGCTATCTTCGTTTATCATGCATTCTTCCTCGTCTAATAGATGATAAATGGCATCTATTCTCTTACTTAACGGGCCCAATCTGAATTTACTGGGCCGGCGCGAGCCGGAGGTTTACGGCAGAGACACGCTTGCCGATATCGAGCGGCGCTGCGAGGACGAAGCCAAGCGGCTGGGCCACGAACTCATCTGCCGCCAGAGCAACAGCGAGGGCGGGATGGTGGACTGGCTGCAGCAGCAGGCGCCGGGCGCCGCGTATCTCGTCATCAATCCGGGCGCCTACGGCCACACCAGCATTGCGCTGCGCGACGCGCTGCTTGGGGTGGCGCTGCCGTTCGTGGAGGTGCATCTCTCGAATGTGCATGCCCGCGAGGAGTTTCGCCGCTCCTCCATGCTCACCGACATTGCCGTAGGGTGCATCAGCGGCCTGGGGGCGCAGGGGTATCTGCTGGCGCTTCAGTTTATTGCCGAACAACTGGGCGGCGGGAGTTCAGATGGACCTTAGGAAAATCAAGACGCTCATTCAGCTTCTGCAGGAGTCGGAGCTGGCGGAGATCGAGGTCAACGACGGCGAGCAGTCGGTTCGGATCAGCCGCGCCAGCCGGATCGCTCCTGCGGCCGCGGCGCCGGCCGTTGCCGTTGCAGCTGACGCGGCGCCGTCCGCCGAAGTCCCGGTCGAGCCGCAGGACGGCGCGCCCGAAGCGCCGCAGGGGGAGCAGGTGACCTCGCCCATGGTGGGCACCTTCTACGCGGCGCCTTCACCCACCTCGCCGCCCTTCGTCAAGGAAGGCGATTCGGTAAACGCCGGCGATGTGCTGTGCGTGATCGAAGCGATGAAAACCATGAACCATATCGAGAGCGAGTACGCCGGCACTGTGGCCGCGATACTGGTGGAGAACGCCGAACCGGTGGAGTACGGCCAGGCCCTGTTCGTTATCCGGCCGTAGCGTGCCGCTGCGCTTGCATTGCTGCATCGGAATGGGCGTAGGGCGTCGCAGCAAGGCGCAGTCCGCAGTCTGCCGTGTTTGAAAAGGTCCTGATAGCCAATCGCGGCGAGATTGCCCTGCGCATACTGCGCGCCTGCCATGAACTGGGCCTGCGCGTTGTGGCGGTGCATTCCAGCGCCGATACCCAGCTCAAGCACGTGCGGCTGGCGGATGAGTCCGTTTGCATCGGGCCGCCGGCCTCCGCGCAGAGCTATCTCAATATTCCCGCGATCATCGCCGCGGCCGAGGTCACCGGCGCCGATGCGATCCACCCCGGTTACGGTTTCTTGTCCGAGAACGCCGATTTCGCCGAGCGGGTGGAAACTTCGGGCTTCGTCTTTATCGGCCCGCCGCCCGCCGCCATCCGCACCATGGGCGACAAGGTGCGGGCCATTCAGACCATGAAGGCCGCGGGCGTGCCCACCGTGCCGGGTTCCGACGGCGTGCTGGCCGACGATATCGGCAGCGTGGTGCGGCTGGCCGAGGAGATCGGCCTGCCGGTTATCGTCAAGGCGGCGGGCGGCGGCGGCGGGCGCGGCATGCGGGTGGCGCTTTCCAGCGCCGAACTGCCCGATCTCATCCCGCTGACCCGGGGCGAAGCACAGGCGGCCTTCGGCGATTCGCGGCTCTACATGGAGAAGTTCCTTACCCATCCCCGCCACGTGGAAATTCAGGTGCTGGCCGACGCCCACGGCAATGCCATTCATCTGGGCGAGCGCGACTGCTCGATGCAGCGCCGCCATCAGAAGGTGATTGAGGAAGCTCCCGCGCCCGGCCTCGCCGCCGGGGAGCGCGAGCGCATCGGGCGGCTTTGCACCCGCGCCTGCCTGGAGATGGGCTATCGGGGCGCCGGCACGTTCGAGTTCCTCTACCAGGACGGCGAGTTCTACTTCATCGAAATGAACACCCGCCTTCAGGTGGAGCACCCGGTGACCGAAATGATTACCGGCCTGGATATCGTCCAGGAGCAATTGCGCATTGCGGCCGGCGAGCCGCTGGGGGTGCGCCAGGAAGACGTAAGCTTCAGCGGCCACGCCATTGAGTGCCGCATCAACGCCGAACATCCCGAGACTTTCGCCCCGTCGCCCGGCTCCGTTTCCCTGTGGCATGCGCCGGGCGGCCCCGGGGTGCGCGTGGACAGCCATCTCTACACCGGCTACACGGTGCCGCCGTTTTACGACTCGCTGGTGGGCAAGCTCGTCGCCTGGGGCGTCAACCGCCCCGCCGCCATCGCCAGAATGCAGCTTGCGCTTAATGAAATCGTGACCGAGGGGCTGGTTACGAACGTGCCTTTGCATCAGATTCTCCTCGACAGCGACGGCTTTTCCGGCGGCGGCGCGGACATTCATTTCCTCGAGAAATGGCTTGCGCGCGAGGCCGTTTCCGAGGCGCCCGAAGGCGCCTGAAATGCCGTGCTATAGTTTCCGCCCGCTCTTCTCCAGGGCGGTTTCGAGGGGAATAAACGAACGCGAAAGGGGGAGTTGGTTTGACCGCCAGCCAGGGGGCGAATTCGGCGCGTCGCGGCGCGCATCTTTCCGGGCAGTCCGACAATACAAACGGCTCGCGCACGCTTCGCGAATTGACCGGCGAGGCGGTGCGGGATTATTGCCGCACGCTCGACGGCCACCGCCCGGTGGGTTTGTATGACATGGTAGTCACCGAGGTCGAATCGGCCCTTCTGGAAAGCGTGATGGACCATGCCGGCGGGAACCAGACGCGGGCCGCCCGGATGCTTGGAATCGACCGCGGCACGCTACGCACCAAGCTGCGCCGCCACAGTCTCTAGGGCCTGTTCACGCCATGCACTGCCGCTCTGCCGGGCCTGTTTTCCCGTCCGGTAAAGCGCGAAAACGCTAGGGCCTGTTAGCACTATGCGGCCCAGGGCGCTTTTCAGCGTTTCGGACAAGACCGGCGCGGGCGAGTTCGCCGCGCGACTTGCCGATGCCGGCTGGGATCTGGTGGCCTCCGGCGGCACCGCCAAGCTGCTGCGCGGCGCCGGTCTTGCGGTGGAGGAAGTCGCCACCGTAACCGGCTCTCCCGAGATGCTGGGCGGGCGTGTGAAGACCCTGCATCCGGCCATTCACGGGGCCCTGTTGTGCCGCCCCGATCAGGACGCCGACGATATCGCAACACACGGTATTCATCCGATCTCGCTGGCGGTGATCAATCTGTACCCGTTCGCCGAAGCCGCCGCGCGCGCAAGCGCCGCGCGGGCCGAGGTTATTGAGCAGATCGATGTGGGCGGGCCGGCCATGATCCGCGCGGCCGCCAAGAACCACGAACGCGTGGGCGTGGTGGTGGATCCGTGCGACTACGGCGCCGTGGCCGCGGAAATCGAGTCGCACGGCGAGCTGGGCGAGGGCGCGCGCCGGCGGCTGGCGGTGAAGGCTTTCGATCACACGGCGCGATACGATCGAATGATCTGCGGGTGGCTTTCCGGCGAAGGCGGGGAGACCGCCCTTCCGGAGCGCATCGTGGTGGAACTGGTCAAGCAGGCGGATCTTCGCTATGGGGAAAATCCGCATCAGCAGGCGGCTTTGTACGCTCCGGGCGGATCCCCGGCGGCGGCGGGCATGCGGCTCGTGAGCGGCGCGCCGTTGTCGTACAACAATCTGGCCGATGTCGAGCTTGCGCGCCAATGCGCCGGCGCGCTGCCGCAGCCTTCCTGCGTCATCGTCAAGCACGCCACGCCCTGCGGCGTGGCCACCGGGGAAAACGCCGCCGGGGCCTACGCCCGCGCGTTCGCGGCCGATGCCGAGTCGGCCTTCGGCGGCGTGATCGCGTTCAACTGCCCGCTCGGCGAAGAGGCGGCGGGTGGCGTGGTGAAGCAGTTTGCCGAAGTGCTCATCGCGCCCGAGGTATCGCCGGCGGCATTGGAAGTACTGGCGGCCCGCCCGAAATTGCGCGTTATCGAGGCCGCCGCCGGGCCGTCTTCCTCCGCCGCGCTGCCGAATCTAAAGGTGCTGCAGTCCTCGGTTCTGGCGCAAACGCCGGATAGCGACGCGCAGGACGGATGCGAGGTGGTGAGCAAGCGCCCGCCCACGGCGCGCGAACAGGCCGATGCGCTGTTCGCCTGGAAGGTGGCGCGCTTCGTGGCTTCCAATGCGGTGGTGTACGCATCCGGGGGCCAGACGCTTGGAATCGGCGGCGGGCAGACCAGCCGTGTCATGAGCGCCCGCATCGCCGCCTGGCGGGCGGCGGACTCGGGCTTCAGCCTGAAGGGGGCGGCGATGGCCTCCGACGGCTTCTTGCCGTTTGCCGACGGTCTCGAGGCAGCGGCCGCCGAAGGGATCAGCGTGGTCATTCAACCGGGCGGCTCCATTCGCGACAAGGAAGTGATCGCCGCGGCCGACGCGCACGATGTGGCCATGCTGTTTACCGGCGTGCGCCACTTCCGGCACGGATGAGGGTTCTGATTACCGGCAGCGGCGGCCGCGAGCACGCGCTGGCCTGGAAACTGGCGCAGTCTCCACGGGTAAGCGAAGTGCTGGTGGCGCCCGGCAATGCCGGCACCGCCCGGGAACCCGGGGTGCGCAATGTGCCGCTGGCGGCGGATGAGAATATCCGCCTGGTTGCGTTCGCCGCCACCGAGGAAATCGAACTCGTAGTGCCCGGACCGGAGGCGCCGCTGGTGGCGGGCCTGGTGGATCAGATGGAGAGGGCCGGGGTGCCCTGCTTCGGCCCCACGGCCGCCGCCGCGAAGCTGGAAGGCTCCAAGATGTTCGCCAAGCAGATGCTGGATGCCGCCGGCGCGCCCACCGCCGCCTACCGGGAATTCACCGAACTTCAGGCCGCGTTGCAGCATGTCCGTGAGCGGTCCGCGCCCATGGTGATCAAGGCCGATGGGCTGGCCGCCGGCAAGGGCGTGGTCGTTGCCGAGACCCGCGAGCAAGCGGCGACCGCGCTGCATGACATGCTGGAAAGCCGGTCGTTCGGCGAAGCCGGCCGGCGGGTTCTGGTGGAGGACTTTCTTGAGGGCGAGGAAGCCAGCTTTATCGCCCTGGTGGACGGCGATCATGTGCTTCCGCTGGCTTCCTCGCAGGATCACAAGGCCCGCGACGACGGCGACCGGGGCCCCAATACCGGCGGCATGGGCGCCTGCTCGCCGGCGCCGGTGCTCACTGCCGAGGTGGAGGCCAGGGTGATGAACGAGGTCATGCGGCCGGTGGTGCGCGTGATGCGGGAAAACGGCGCTCCGTTTACCGGGGTGCTGTATGCGGGGCTGATGATTTCACCCGACGGCGCCCCGCAAGTGCTGGAATTCAATTGCCGCTTCGGCGACCCGGAATGCCAGCCGCTGATGATGCGGCTGCGCACCGATCTGCTGGACCTGATGGAGGCGGCTCGCGCCGGGCGGCTCGACCGGATTACCCTGAGCTGGGACCGTCGAAGCGCGCTGGGCGTGGTCATGGCCTCGGGCGGCTACCCCGGAAGCTACGCCAAGGGCCACCCGATATCCGGACTGGACGATGCGGACAGCTCTTCCGCGAAAGTCTTTCATGCCGGCACGGACGTAAAGGACGGGGAGGTCGTGACTGCCGGGGGCCGGGTACTCTGCGTTACCGCGCTGGGCGAGTCCCTGCCCGAAGCGCGCGAAAAGGCCTATGGCGCGGTCGCGAACATTGCCTTCGAAGGCGCGTTCCACCGCTCCGACATCGGCCACCGCGCGCTGTCGCGCCTTATGAGGAGGAAGGGGTCATGACCTGGCGAATCGGCATTATCGGAACGGGCGCGGCCCCAACCGGATCCAATATTCCACCTGCGCCCATCCGGGAGATCGCGGCCGAAGGCTTCGCGCCGGAACTGATCGAGCCGCGCCTTCGCACCTTCCCCATGACGCCGTACGACCGCGGCCTCACGGCGCTGGCCTATCTCGACTGCGCGCTTGAAGCGGAAAAGGCCGGATTCGACGCCGTATTCATCAACACCGTGGGGGATTACGGCATCGACGAGATCAAGTCGGCCACCGGCATGGTGGTGGTGGGCGCCGGCGAGGCCACCATGGCCATGTGCGTGAACACCGGCCGGCGTTTCTCCATCGTCACCATCTGGCCGCCGAAACTGAACTTCATTCAGCAGGAGCGCCTGAGCAGCTGCGGCATGGAGGATCGCTGCGCGTCGGTGCGCAATGTGCAGACCGACCGCGAGGTTGAAGGAGTCGAACAGGCCGCCGCTACAACCGCCGGTCTCAAGGACCGCAACGAATCGCTGAAAGAACGAATCATCGACGCCATCCACGTGGCAGTGACCGAAGACGGCGCCGACACCATCATGCTCGGCTGCACCTGCATGGCCCCCCTCGGCCCGGAAATCGCGGCCGCGGTGAACGTGCCGGTCTTCGAGTCCATGCGAACCGGCTACAAGACCACCGAAGCGCTGCTGGCGCTGGGCGTGCGCCACAGCGACGCCGCCTTCCCCAAACCCAACCCCGGCAACTTGAGCGCCGTGGGCGCCCTGGTCGCCGGCCAGGGCAACATGGACCTGGGCGGCGACTGCGAGGTCTGCGTGCTTTCAGAGGAAACGGAGAAATCCCGCTAGCGCGCAATCAACTCCGCGTCGGCAAGTCCGCACAGATGCAGAGCTCGTCACGCAATTGGATGAGCGCGGCAATAGTCGCCGGTCCGTCGGTGAATGTGTTGCCTGGTGTGATCAGCGGAACACTGGGTCGACAGACATGTTGCGGAGCCTGTGTTGCGGAGCCTGCTGACTGCACAAGAGAATTGTCTTACAATGGTCTTACCAGTAACTCCCCGGAGAAATCACGATGCCTGCGCCTGAGAAACTCATGACTACCGTTTCGACTAAAGGTCAGATCATCCTGCCCAAGGCAATTCGCAGAGCATTGAGTTGGGGAGCGGGCAAGAAACTGATTGTGGAGCACGCCCCTGAAGGCGTGCTGCTGAAACCCCTGCCGGTGTTCGCCAGGACTCGGAACAAGGACGTTTTCGGGTGCCTCGCATTCAGCGGCGCCGCGAAGACGGTGGCGGAAATGAAGGCTGGAGTATTGGTCGAGGCGAAGCGCCGGCATGCGCGCAATTGACACAAATGAAGTATTGCGTTTTGTGTTCCCGTAAGTAACTGTTTCAATGGTTGTTTTATTCTCACCGGAAACTAACGTAAGCATTCCGGAAGCGGTTTAGGGTGAACAGTTGCGCGCTGCTGCCCGCTTCTGTCGTTGCGAAAGTTTCGTCCTGCCGTGCGATCGTTGACGCGGGAGTGGGATTAGAAAATCGGCCTACAGTCCTTGCGGTTATTGGGGTGTTGCCCCCGCAAGTTGATTTTTACCACGAGCTTTACCACGTCCACCTCGCCGCTCCCGGCTCAGATTTACCGCCCGCCGCCGCGCTCCGCATTCAGCGAATGTACGCCTTTAGCGGTATCCCCGTGTCCGGGTGTGCTGGACTGTGGTAATCGATGAGGCAGGGACACGTCAGGCGATTACCTGCCGTTCCTGATCAAAGGCGACCGGGGTATGTAGTATCTGCGCGTGAAGCTTTAACACTAGCGCCTTACGGGAACAGCCCGCGAATGATTCTCAAAAGCGAGGCCATAGCCGACAGGAGAACAAAGAGAAGCGCAATGACCAGTGTGAATTTCATCGCCCATTTGAGGTTGGTCGCCCACTCTCTGACTTCCTTTGTCATGGCGAGCCATGCAGCACCCTTCTCGCGAGCCTGCCACTTGTCGTAAAGTGTCGGCACTGCGAACAGGGGCAGCATCAGCGTCGCCAGCCCCCACCACGTCCAGGCGGACCATTCCGGCCACATCACGATGACTCCTTGCGCATAAAGGAAGCCCACAATACCGGCGACCATCCAGTAGTAGTATTTCTGCACTCGCGCATTGTAGAAACTTGCTTGCCCACCATGAACCAATCTTTCTGATTCCCTAAATGGCGTTCTTTCTTCGACAGCGAGTATCCTCAAACACATTCATTGGCATAGAGCTGACTGCCAAAAATTTAACAGGAATGAGAACTCCTAAGGACGCCAATGCTCCGATAGCCCTGCTCAACATCGAAGGCTTCGATTTCCTCCCTTTTGTCGACAACCGGTAGCTCAAAATCGGCTGGAATCTCCGAAAAATATTCATTCATGCCTTTACCCTTGAAAAGGAAAAGATCACAGCGACCCAGATAGTCTGGACCCCAAAGGATTTCCAATCTGTCGCTATGATCATCCCACCCTTCAGAATTCATTCTTACAGTCAGCCAGTGGTGGTATTTTCTCGTTCGATGCCATCGCATCCGCCAGGAATGCGTGTATCGAGATGGTTCATGCTTTCCATTGGTTGCATATTTGATAATTCGAATGCACCCGAACACGATCTCATGTAGATAATCTATGCTAACCAGCGGCATCTTCTGGCTTTTCCGCTCCTCGATTAGGAAGTACCGCCAGTCGAACGAGCCAACATGATCGTTGCCACGCTTGTTCTGATCACCATCAAGATTCTCGAGGAAAGCGTCCAGTGAACTAAACGGAAACGCACTTCTTGGCCCGCCTACGGTTGCTTTGTAGTCAGAGTAGTATTCCCGAAGAAAAGTCCTGTCATCACAATTTAGCAAGTTGAACAGGGTAGATAGCGAGTGTTTTGTGGGAACTCTTTCCTCTCCACGCACGTATAGAAGCGCCTTAAACGACTCTTCTACAAGGAAGTAGCCAGCGACAACGTAGCCCCAACCCTGTACAACTTCGTGGCCCGAAGCTCAAGTTTGACACCTCATAGATACAGTTTTCTGATTTCTTGAGGCATATCAGTCTCTTGCGGGCAGGGCCGCCAAGGGCCATGTCACTAGGCGCTCAGGTGAGCTTCAGGATGGTGGGCGGAGGCGGGATTTCAAGTGATTTCAGGCGCTTGGATGCGTTCGGGCGGGGTTCGGTGACCTGCCACAGGGCGCCGTTCGGCCCCGACAATTGCACCAGTTTTATCTGCTTGAGATCGTCGCGGATGTTGCGCCAGGTGTCGCCGCAGGCGTGTTCCGCC
>JAJECF010000224.1 GCA_022822125.1 Alphaproteobacteria bacterium | reverse complement strand
CACGGATGGGACCTCGCCCGCGTGCGCGGCACCCGCCACAATACCGGCGACGGCATCCGCATGGCGCTGGAGGCCGGCGCGCGGCCGCACGGCAACTGGTCCGGCTGCCACTCGGTCGGCTGGGACATTTCCGCCCCGCCTTACGGGGACCGCGCCGTCGGCGACAATTTCCAGAAGCACAGCTATCCGCTCGGCATCATGGTGAACCTCGACGGCGAGCGCTTCGTCGATGAGGGCGAGGACTACCGCAACCTCACCTATGTGCGCTTCGGCCGCGCCATCATGGAGCAGCCGCACCGCTGGTGCGCGCAGATTTTCGACGCGAAGACCGTCCACATGCTGCGCGACGAATACCGCATCCGCGAGGTCACCAAGGTGGAGGCGGACTCGATCGAGGAGCTGGCGGCCGGGCTGGAGGTCGATCCGGCGGCGCTGGCGAAGACGGTCCGCGACTACAACGCCGCCTGCCGGTCCTCTAATGCCTATAACCCTGCTGTGCTGGACGGGGTCTCGACGGAGGGGCTGAACCCGGACAAGACCAACTGGGCGCTGCCCATCGACCGCCCGCCCTATGTCGCCTTCGTCACCACCACGGGCGTCACCTTCACTTTCGGCGGTCTGCAGATCGACAATGAGAACCGCGTCCAGGACTTGTCCGGGCGCCCGATGGACGGGCTCTACGCCGCCGGCGAACTGGTGGGCGGCCTTTTCTTCGAGAACTATCCGGGCGGCTCCGGCCTCATGTCCGGCAGCGTCTTCGGCCGCCGCGCCGGCCGCTTCGCCGCGGCATACGCCTGCGGGTAGGCCGCGCCCGTCGATTCCCTCATCCCGCTACTCGGGATGAGGGTCGGGGGCGGGGGCGACGAATGCAGCGCAAGAGGGCCTGAACGGCGGGGTTCCGCTCAGACCGAAGCCGCCACCGGCAGCGCTTCCAGGCCGCGCAGCACGATGCTGCGGCGGAAGCGGGGCGGGGGGCCGGCGAGGCGGAGCGAGGAAAACCGCTCCAGCAGCGCCTCGAGGGCGATGCGGCCTTCCAGCCGGGCGAGCGGCGCGCCGATGCAGGCATGGATGCCGCGCCCGAAGGATATGTGGCCGTTCGCCTCGCGCCCGACATCGAGGCCGTCCGGGTCCTGGAACTGTCCAGGGTCCCGGTTCGCGCCGCCGATCAGCAGCACGATGTCCTCGCCCTTCTTCACCGGGAAGCCGTTGACGTCGCAATCCTCCACGATGCGGCGGAGATCGAGCTGCACCGGCGAATCGTAGCGCAGCAGCTCCTCCACCGCAGAGGGAATGAGCGAGGGGTCATCCCGGAGCCGCTGCAACTGCTCCGGATGGCGGAGCAGCGCCAGCATGCCATTGCCGATCAGGTTGACCGTGGTCTCGTTGCCGGCGACCAGCAGCAGGCGCAGCATGGCGAGCACTTCCTGCTCGTCGAGCCGGTCCCCGTCTTCCTCGGCGCAGGCGAGCCCGCTCAATATGTCATCCTGCGGGTCGGCGCGGCGCATCGCGACGAGCGGCGCGAAATAGGCGTCGAGATCGTCTGCGGCCCGGGCGGCGTCAGCGCGCTCCTCGGCGCTGATCGTCGGCTCCAATATGCGCGCGCGCCGGTCCGACCAGTTCCGGAAGCGCGGCCGGTCCTCCACCGGCACGCCCAGCATTTCCGCTATGACGATCACCGGCAGCGGCCGGGCGACGGCATCCATGAGGTCGAAGCCGGAAAGGTCCCCGACGCCGTCCAGCAATTCGTGCATCAGGCTGCGGATATGCGGCTCCAGCGCGCCCACCGCCCGCGGCGTGAAGGCCTTGCTGACCAGCGAGCGCAGGCGGCGGTGGTCGGGCGGGTCGAGCGTCAGCATGGACGGCGCGCCCACGGCCGGCATCACGGTCCGCTTGCCCGGCGTCTTCTCCTTTCGGCCGTCATTGGAGAAGCGTTGCCAGTCGCGGAGAATGACGTCCACATCCGGGTAGCGGCTGAATATCCAGGCGTTCATCAGCCGGCTGCGATGCGCCCCGTCCCTGTTCCTGAGCGCCGCATAGGCGGCATAGGGGTTCTGGATGTTCCGGGGCGCCACCGGGTTGTAGGCGGCGCCCGACTCCAGCCGCTCGCGCATCAGCATGGCTTGCATGGCGACCTTCCGGGCCGCCTGCTTCAGGGATAGCGCCATGACTGTGTTCCCACCGCGCTGTTTTCCCGTTCGTTCCTACCCTTGCCGGGCGGCGATTTCAATGCGCCGGCGCCTCGCGCAGCATGGCGCGGGCGATCTGCTGCTGCTGGATCTGCGAGGTGCCCTCGAAGATGCGGAACAGCCGCGTGTCGCGGTAGAGGCGGGCGACGGCGTTCTCCGCCATATAGCCCTGGCCGCCGAGAATCTGGACCGCCTTGTCGGCGACCCGGCTCACCATTTCGGAGGCGAAATATTTGGCGCAGGCGATGTCCGCGAATGGCAGCGGGCGCTGTTCGAACCGCCGGGCGCAGTCCAGCACCATCGCCTCGGCGGCATAGGCGTCTGCGCGCATGTCGGCCAGCATGGCCTGGACGAGCTGGTGCTCGCCGATGGCCTTGCCGAACTGGCGGCGGGTGCGGGCATAGCGCACCGCCTCGCCGACCAGCCGCTTCGCCTGGCCGACGCAGGTGGCGGCGACATGGGTGCGCGCATGGTTGATGCCGCGCAGCGCCGCCTTGAGGCCGAGGCCTTCCTGCCCGCCCACCAGCGCGTCTTCGGGCACGCGGCAGTCCTCCAGATAGACCTCCGAGACGCGCGAGCCGCGATGCCCCATCATCTCGAAGGGCGCGCCCGCGCGAATGCCCGGCGTGCCGGCATCGACCGCAAACGCCGAAACGCCGCCTGCGCCGGGGCCGCCCGTGCGCGCCATGACGAGGAACATGTCGGCGTCCGCCGCATTGGTGATGTAGCGTTTGGTGCCGTTCAGCACATAACCCGCGCCGTCGCGCGCCGCCGTCGTGGCGAGATTGGCGGCGTCCGAGCCGTAATCCGGCTCGGTCAGCGAGAAGGCGCCGGTGCAACGGCCTTCCGCCATGGCGGGCAGGTATTTGCGTTTCTGCGCTTCGGTGGCGAAATCGAGGATCGCCTGGCTGCAGAGCCCGATCGTGGTCGAGAAGCGCGCGCGGAAGACGGCCGAGGCCTGTGTGAAGGCGAAGGTAAGCCGGACCTGCTGCTCCTGGCTCAAGCCCAGCCCGCCATATTCCTCCGGGATCGAGATGGCGAAGAGGCGCATCTCGCAAATCCGCCGCACGAGGTCCTCGGGCACATGGCCGAGCTCTTCCACCCGCTCCTCGTTCGGAATCAGCTCCTCGCGCGTAAACGCCTCGACCTCGGCCAGATAGGCCTCGAAATCCATATCGCCACTCATAAACCGCCGCCCCCTCGTACACCCTGGCAGATGTCATGATATGTCATGCGATGTCATGGTCCGCCGGTCGTGCGGCGGCGAAACGGCCCGGAGCGCCGCCTCTCGGAACCAGCTTACCACACCATTTCCCTTGTCACGTCCGCACTGCTCGTCCGCCTTGAGGAGGCCTTGCCTTCCCCGGTCAGATGGAACCGAGATGCGGGCGAAGGAGCGCAACCGTTCGTGTCAGGTCCAGGCGTTCGAGCGCAACCAGGTGTTCTTCCGGCGATCGCGGCGGGTTTCGCAAGGCTGCGCGGTGGTCTCGAACAGCCATGAGCACGGCCTCCCGGTCGGCATCTAATACCAGCGGTCGTTGATCGGAACCTATGGCGCGGCGCCTCCCTGCCGTAGCCCCGGTCCTTTGTCCTCATCCCGAGTAGCGGCGCCAGCCGCGTATCGAGGGAGGCGGTTCCACCGGCGGGACGATCCTTCGATACGCGCCCGCAGGCGGGCGCTACTCAGGATGAGGAGAGGCGGGGAAACCGGGCGGCATTTGCCCGTGAGT
>JAJECF010000055.1 GCA_022822125.1 Alphaproteobacteria bacterium | reverse complement strand
TGGTGGAGCCGAGGGGGCTCGAACCCCTGACCTTCGCATTGCGAACGCGACGCTCTCCCGGCTGAGCTACGGCCCCACAGATCGCACGACGCCGCCTCTAGGCGGCAGCCGGGAAGCGGGGTTATGTTCAACGCGCCGGAGCCTGTCAAGGCCCGCGCAATTCGAGTTCACCCGCTGGAGGCGTTCGGGCCCATGAATGTCATTCTCGTGCCGTTGCTCCAGCTGGCCGATGTCGTGCTGGAGCTCTACCAGATCGTCCTGATCGTCTGGGTCGTGTTCAGCTGGCTCGCCGCCTTCAATGTCGTCAACACTTCGAACGGCTTTGTGCGCACGGTGATGAATGTGCTCTGGCGGCTGACGGAGCCGGCGCTGCGTCCGATCCGGCGCATCGTGCCCCTGGTTTCCGGGCTGGATTTTTCGCCGCTGATCCTGCTGCTTGCGATCTACTTCCTGCGCGGCGTCGTGAACCGCATGATCTATTCCATGGCCTGAGGGGGAGGGAGCTTCCATGAGCGGAGCGCGCATCATCGACGGCAAGGCGCTGGCGGCGAAGCTGCGCGAGCGTGTGGCGGCGCAGGTCGCGGCGCTTGACGGAACGGTTCGTCCGGGCCTTGCCGTGGTGCTGGTCGGCGACGACCCGGCCAGCGCCGTCTATGTCCGCAACAAGAACCGCGAGACAGAGGCCGCCGGCATGGCCTCCTTCGAGCACCGCCTGCCAGCCGATACGCCCGAGGCGGCGCTTCTGGACCTTGTGGACAGGCTGAACCGGGACCCGGCGGTGCATGGCATACTGGTGCAATTGCCGCTGCCGGACGGGATCGACTCGGCCAAGGTGCTGCGGGCCATCGACCCGGCCAAGGATGTGGACGGCTTCCATCCCGAGAATGTCGGCGCGCTCTGGACCGGCGCCCCGGCGCTCGCGCCCTGCACGCCGCGCGGCTGCATGACCATGCTGGCCGAGACCCATCCAGACGGGCTTCAGGGCATGCGCGCGGTCGTGGTCGGGCGCTCCAATATCGTCGGCAAGCCGATGGCCGCTCTGCTGCTCGCCCAGCACTGCACGGTGACGCTGGCCCATTCCCGCACGCAGGACCTGCCCGGCGTCTGCCGGGGCGCGGACATCCTGGTGGCCGCCGTCGGGCGCGCGCGCATGATCGAGGGAAGCTGGGTCCGGCCCGGCGCGACGGTGATCGATGTCGGCATCAACCGCATACCGGCGGCGGAGGAAGGCAAGACGCGGCTCGTGGGCGATGTCGATTTCGCAAGCGCCTCGGAGGTCGCCGGCGCCATCACGCCTGTGCCGGGCGGCGTCGGGCCGATGACCATCGCCTGCCTTCTCGCCAACACCGTAACCGCCGCCTGCCGGCTGGCCGGCGTGGCGGAGCCGGAGGTTTGATCCCTGCGATGACCGGTAATGGCAAGGAGGCGGCCACCCGTGAGGGCGCGCTCGCCCGCGTCCGCGAGCATTACGACAGCGGCGCGTTCATGGAGGTGCTGGCGCGCCGGGTGGCGGTGCCGTCCACCAGCCAGGACCCGGCCTTCGCGCCGCATCTGTGGCGCTATCTGGAAGAGGAGATCGCGCCGGCGGCCCGCGATATGGGCTTCGAAGTCCGGGTCGAGCCGAACCCCGAAGAGGGCGGCGGCCCCATCCTGACGGCGGTGCGGCAGGAGGATGAGGCGCTGCCGACCGTGCTCGTTTACGGCCATGGCGATACCGTGCTCGGCCATGAGGGCCAGTGGCGCGACGGGCGCGACCCCTGGACGCTCGACCGCGACGGCGACCGGCTCTACGGACGCGGCACAGCGGACAACAAGGGCCAGCACGGCATCAATCTTGCCGCGCTGGAAGCCGTGCTGGCGGAACGCAGGCGACTCGGCTTCAACGCGAAGCTCTTGGTGGAGACCAGCGAGGAAACCGGCTCGAAGGGCCTGCGCGCCTTCGCGGAAGCCAACCGGGAGCGGCTCGCTGCCGATGTGCTGATCGCGTCGGACGGGCCGCGCGTGGCGCCGGACAGGCCGACCGTCTATCTGGGCTCGCGCGGCGTCATCAATTTTGCGCTGGACATCGACGCGCGCGAGGGCGGTCACCATTCCGGCAATTGGGGCGGGCTGCTCTCCAACCCGGCGACGCGGCTGGCGAGCGCCGTCGCCAGCATGGTGGACGCGCGCGGGCGCATCCTGATCGAGGGGCTGAGGCCGCCGCCCATGTCCAATGCGGTGCGCATGGCGATTGCCGATTGCGCCGTGGACGGCGGACCGGGCGCGCCGGAGATCGACCCCGACTGGGGCGAGCCGGGCCTCACGCCCTGGGAGCGCGTCTTCGGCTGGAATGCGCTCGAAGTGCTGGCCCTGGGCGCGGGCGACGCGGAGCGGCCGGTGAACGCCATCCCGCCGCGCGCGCGGGCCGTCATACAGATGCGTTTCGTCGCGGGCTCGGACGACGAGGCGTTCGAGGCGGCCATCCGCGCGCATCTGGACGCAAACGGCTTCGGGGACGTGCAGGTCGCGCCCATGCGCACCACGATGAAGGCCACCCGCACGCCGCTCGACAACCCTTGGGTGCGCCGCGTCATGGCCTCGATCGACAGGACGCTCGGCCGCCCGCCGGCGCTGCTGCCCAATCTCGGCGGCTCGATCCCGAACGACGTGTTCACCGATGTGCTCGCCATGCCGACGATCTGGGTGCCGCACTCCTTCGCCGGCTGCTCCCAGCACGCCCCCAACGAACACGCGCTCGCCCCCCTGCTGCGCGAAGGCCTCGAAATGATGACCGGCATCTTCTGGGACATCGGCGCGTAGCGGGGCGGCGACGGTGTGCTATAGTCTGGCCAGTCAGATAGACAGGAAGACAGGCCATGCTGAGCCTTCAGGACGCGAAGAACAGCTTCAGTGCCGTGGTGGCCGCTGCATTGAATGGGCGACCCCAACATGTGAGCCGACGCGGCCGCCCTGCGGTTGTCGTAATCTCCGAGGCGGAATATTCACGGCTGAAGGCGGCGGCGCGTACCCAAAAGACTTTTGTCGAACATCTGCTCGACCAACCGGAAGGACCCGAAACGCCGCGGGCGAAAATAGTGCCGCGGGATGTCGTGTTCTGAAGTGTATTTGCTGGATACGAACATTGTTTCAGCCCTCCGCCGTCCAGAGCGTTCTCCGGCAGTAGCGGCATGGCTTCGAAGCCGGCCGGACGAAGAGCTCTTCATCAGCGTTGTCACTTTGGGCGAAATCGAACGCGGAATCGCGATGCAGGAGCGCCGCAATCCAGGTTTTGCCAAAGATTTGCGGGTTTGGCTGTTCGAGATTGAGGCCCTTTTCGCAGACCGCATCCAAGCGTTTGGCGCGGCCGAAGCGCGCGAATGGGGCCGTCTTTGGGCTCGGTTGGGCCATGACGGTGCAGACTTGCTGATCGCGGCGACGGCGATTGTCGGCGGTCTGACGGTGGTCACGCGGAACACGCGGCATTTCGAGAATACGGGAGCGGACCTGCTGGCTTTGGCCTGACATGCGCCCGACATGCCGACGATCCGGCCACTCCATTCCTTCGCCGACTGTTTCCATCGCGCGCCCAACGAACGCGCGGGCCTCCCTGCTCCGCGAGGGTCTCGATATGATGACCGGTATCTTCCGGGACATCGGCGCGTGGCGGTGGTGCTGTGCTACCTTCAGGCGGACCAAGAGGACAGCAGGCCATGTCCGGCGATAAGCGAGAGAAGGACCGCCCCTATACCGCCGCCGAGGAGTTGCGCGGCAAGCGGTCTTTCATCGACCACCTGCTGAACCGGCCCGAAGGCCCCGAAATCCCGCGTGCGAAGGTCGGGCCGCGGGATGTGAAATTCTGACCGGCTTTCGAGGCGAACAGGGAGGCTTACATGGCTAAACTTCGGCATATCGCGGTGACGGTTCCGGACCTGGAGGCGGCGGCGCGGTTCTATGAGGACACCTTCGGCATGACGCGCCAGCAGCAGTCCGACATTGCCATCCTGCTGTCCGACGGGGTGGTCAGCCTGGCGATCCTGAAGTTCAAGACCGACGCGCAGGCGGGCGACGAACGCGGCAAGGACTTCCACGGCCTGCACCATATGGGCTTCGTGGTGGACGATATCGACGCGATGGGGCGGGAGATCGAGGCCAATGGCGGGCGCTACCATATGCGGCTGCCGGACTCGGCCGAGGGCGCGACCGAGATCAAGTTCTACGACCCCAACGGCGTCGTCTTCGACATCGTCACCGCCGACTACGCCACCAGCGCCTGGGGCGCCAAGGTCTCGGACTGACCGCGCCCAGATCCCGCTGAACCGATTGCCTTTCGCCGGGCAGCGACGGGCCTTGACCCCATTCGTCGCCCCGGACCCCGATCCGGGGCCCAACTCCTACCGGTTCAGCTTGACGCGAACGTCGGGAGCTGGCCCCCGGCTCTCCGCTGCGCTCCGGCCGGGGTGACGGTTGTGCGCCCGGTATGGAATACGGTCCGGCGCAATTGGCTCGGCGCACTTGCCGCCCGGCGGGGCGGGCGGCTACAAGGCGGCGTTCCCGGCGAATGAAGAGAAACGCCATGACCGAGGCGGCGCTCGTTCCGCTGCTTGTCCGCATCGCCGACGCGCTGGAACGGCTGGCTCCCGGGGCGGGGGCGGCGCCGGACCTTGCATCGGCCGACGCCTTCGTCTGGCACGCCGAGGGCGGGCGGCTTGCGCCTGTGGCCGAGGTCAGCCATGTGGCGCTGCCGCTGCTGCGCGGCATCGACCATGTGACGGGCATCCTGCTGGAGAACACGCGGCGCTTCGCCGAAGGCCTGCCGGCCAACAACGCGCTGCTTTGGGGCGCGCGCGGCATGGGCAAGTCCTCGCTGGTCAAGGCCGTTCACGCCCATATCGCGGCCGAACGGCCGGGCGCGCTGGCGCTGGTCGAAATCCACCGCGAGGACATCGGCTCGCTGCCGGGCCTGCTGGCGCTGCTCAGGGGCGCGGGCCGGCGCTTCGTGCTGTTCTGCGACGACCTCTCCTTCGACGGCAGCGACACCACCTACAAGTCGCTCAAGGCCGTGCTCGAAGGCGGGCTGGAGGGCCGGCCGGAGAATGTCGTCTTCTACGCCACCTCCAACCGCCGCCACCTGATGCCGCGCGACATGATCGAGAACGAGCGCTCGACGGCCATCAACCCCGCGGAGGCGGTCGAGGAGAAGGTCTCGCTGTCGGACCGCTTCGGCCTCTGGCTCGGCTTCCACAATTGCAGCCAGGCGGTCTATTTCGAGATGGTGGAGGGCTATGCGGCGCATTTCGGCCTGAAGGTCGAGGGCGAGGCGCTGCGCCGGCAGGCGAATGAATGGGCGGTCACGCGGGGCGCGCGCTCCGGCCGCGTCGCCTGGCAGTTCGTGCAGGACCTTGCAGGCCGGCTCGGCCGGACGCTGAACGGGAGGGGCGGGGCGGCATGATCCTGCTGATCGATAACTATGACAGCTTCGTCTACAACCTGATGCACTTCCTGGGCGAACTCGGGGCCGATATCGAGGTTCGCCGCAACGATGCCTTGAGCGCCGGGGAGGCGCTGGCGATGGAGCCGGAAGCCATTGTGATTTCCCCCGGTCCCTGCGATCCCGACAAGGCCGGCATCTGCCTGGAGCTTGTCGAAAAGGCCGCCGGACGGGTGCCGCTCTTCGGCGTCTGCCTCGGCCATCAGTGCATCGGCCAGGCCTCCGGCGGAAGCGTGGTCCGCGCCCCGGTCTGCATGCATGGCAAGCTCTCGCGCATCCACCATGACGACACGGGCGTGTTCGCCGGCCTGCCGTCTCCCTTCGAGGCCACGCGCTACCACTCGCTGACTGTCGAGCGCGCGGGTCTGCCGGATGACATGGCGGTGAACGCCTGGACGGAGGACGGCATCGTCATGGGCCTGCGCCACCGGGTGCAGGAGGTCCACGGCGTCCAGTTCCACCCGGAGAGCATCGCTTCCGAACACGGCCACCGCCTGCTCGCCAATTTCCTGACCTCGGTCTCGGGCCGGCCCCCGAGCGGGACGCCGAAGCCGCTGCCGGAGCGGCGGGTGTTCGCGGCATGAGCGGCGACCTGAGAGCCATTCTGGCGCGCGTCGCCGACGGCGCCGAGCTCGGCGAGGCGGAGGCCGAGGCGGCTTTCGAGATATTGATGTCGGGCGACGCCACGCCCTCGCAGGCGGGCGCCTTCCTGATGGCGCTACGCGTGCGCGGCGAGACCATCGACGAGATTACCGGCGCGGCGCGGATCATGCGCGAGAAGGTGCTTCGCATCGAGGCGCCGGCCGACGCGATCGACACCGCCGGCACGGGCGGCGACGACAAGGGCACGCTCAACATTTCCACCGCTGCCGCGCTGCTGCTGGCGGGCGCGGGCGTGCCCGTGGTCAAGCACGGCAACCGGGCGCTTTCGTCGCGCGCGGGCTCCTCCGACGTGCTGGCCGCGCTCGGCGTGAATATCGACTGCGACATGGCGCTCGTTTCCAGGGCGCTGGAGGAGGCGGGCATCTGCTTCCTGATGGCGCCCCGCCACCATGGCGCGATGCGCCATGTCGCCGGCACGCGGGTGGAGCTCGGCACGCGCACGATCTTCAACCTGCTGGGGCCGCTCTCCAACCCGGCCGGCGCGCGCCGCCAGCTTGTCGGGGTGTTCGCCGAGCGCTGGATCGAGCCGCTCGCCCATGTGCTGGGCAATCTCGGCGGCGAGCGCGCCTGGGTCGTCCACGGCTCGGACGGCATGGACGAGCTCACGACAACGGGCGTGAGCCATGTGGCGGAGTTGCGGGGCGGCGCGGTCCGGCGGTTCGAGGTCGATCCGCGCGAGATCGGCCTACCTCTCGCCCGGGCGGAGGACCTGCAGGGCGGCGATCCCGACTATAATGCCGGCGCAATGCGGTCCCTGCTGGACGGCGAGGCCGGCCCGTATCGCGACATCGTGGTGCTGAACACCGCCGCGGCGCTGGTGGTGGCGGAGCGCGCCGGAACACTGGCCGAAGGCAGGGCGTTGGCCGAGGAGGTCATCGACAGCGGCGCGGCCCGCGAGCGCCTCGCGGGGCTGGTGCGCATCACCAATAGCGGCTGAGGCGTCGGGAAGAGGAGGCATGTCGGACACTCTCGCCAGAATCGTCGCCGAAAAGCGCAGGCATGTAGCGCGGATGAAGCGCGAGCGGCCATCCGCATGGTTCGACGCCGCCGCAGGCGGCGCGCCGCGCGGCTTCGCGGCGGCGCTGGCCCGCGCGGAAGGCTACGGGCTGATCGCGGAGATCAAGAAGGCCTCGCCCAGCAAGGGTCTGATCCGCGCCGATTTCGACCCGGCGGCGCTCGCGCGGGCCTATCTGGAAGGCGGGGCGACCTGTCTCTCCGTGCTGACCGACACACCCTATTTCCAGGGCGAGGACCGCTATCTGGCGGAAGCCCGCAATGCCGCGCCGCTGCCGGTGCTGCGCAAGGATTTCACGGTGGACCCGTGGCAGGTGGCGGAGGCGCGCGCGCTCGGAGCGGACTGCATCCTCATCATCCTCGCCGCCGTGGATGACGTTCTGGCGGGCGAGCTGGAGGCGGCGGCGGTCGAGCTCGGCATGGACGCGCTGGTCGAGGTGCATGACGAGGCGGAGCTGGAGCGCGCGCTGCGCCTCTCCTCGCCGCTTATCGGCATCAACAACCGCAATCTCAAGACGCTGGAAGTCGATCTGGCAACGGCCGAGCACCTCGCGTCCGGCGTGCCGGCGGACCGCATCGTCATCGGCGAAAGCGGGCTCGCCGTCACCGCAGACCTGGACCGGCTGGCGCGGGTCGGCGTCACCCGTTTCCTGGTGGGCGAATCGCTGATGCGGGAGGCGGATGTGGCGGCCGCGACGCGCGCGCTGCTCGGCCTCGACATGCTGCGGGCGGCGGTATGAGCGCGCGCCTCACCCATTTCGACGAGGAAGGCCGCGCGGCCATGGTGGACGTCTCCGCCAAGGCGGAGACCGAGCGGGTTGCGGTTGCGGGCGGGCGGGTCGTCATGGCCCCGGAAACGCTGGCGCTGATCCGGGCGGGCGAGATCGGCAAGGGCGACGTGCTGGGCGTCGCGCGCCTCGCCGGCATCATGGCCGCCAAGCGCACGGCCGACCTGATCCCGCTCTGCCACCCTCTGTCGCTGACCTCCGTCGCTGTCGATCTGGCTGCCGACGAGTCCGCCTCGGCCGTGGAAATTACCGCGACCTGCCGGCTCAAGGGCCGCACCGGCGTCGAGATGGAGGCTTTGACTGCTGTCTCGGTGGCGGCGCTCACCGTCTATGACATGTGCAAGGCGGTGGACCGCGGCATGCGGGTCGAGGCCGTCCGCCTGCTGCGCAAGGAAGGCGGCAAGTCCGGCGTCTGGACTGCGGGCCCGTGATTCCGGTTGCGGAGGCGATTGCGCGCATTCTGTCGACGGCGCGGCCGCTGCCGGCGGAAATGACGCCGCTCGGCGACGGTCTCGGCCGCGTGCTGGCGGAGGACCTGGCGTCGAGGCGCACCCAGCCGCCGGCGGCCGTCTCCGCCATGGACGGCTATGCGGTCCGCGCGGCGGATGCGGGGGCGGCGCCCGCGGAGCTCCGCATCGTGGCGGAAATCGCCGCCGGCGCGGTCTGGAGCGGGTCCCTGGGACCGGGCGAGGCGGCGCGCATCTTCACCGGCGCGCCGGTGCCCTCCGGCGCCGACGCCATCGTCATCCAGGAGGATTGCGAGCGCACAGGCGACCGCGTGACGTTGCGCGAGCCGGCCGTGGCGGGCGCCTATATCCGGCCGGCGGGCCTCGATTTTGCGGAAGGCGATGTGCTGCTGCGCGCGGGCCGGCGGCTCACCTCCCGCGACATCGGCCTCGCCGCGGCGATGAACCGGCCCTGGCTGCCGGTCAGGCGCCGCCCGCGCGTGGCGCTGCTGGCGACGGGCGACGAGATCGCGCTGCCGGGGGAGCCGCTCGGGCCGCAGCAGATCGTAAGCTCCAGCGGGCCGGGGCTGGCGGCGTTCGTCGCGGAGGCGGGCGGCGAACCGCTCTCGCTCGGCGTGGCCGGGGACAGCAAGGCCTCGCTCCGCGCGCGCGCCGCCGGCGCCGCGGGGGCCGATATCCTCGTGACCATGGGCGGCGCGTCGGTCGGCGAGCACGACCTGGTGCAGGCGGCGCTGGCCGAGGACGGGCTGGAGGTGGATTTCTGGCGGATCGCCATGCGCCCCGGCAAGCCGCTCATGTTCGGCCGCATGGGCGGCGCGCTCGTGCTGGGGCTGCCGGGCAACCCGGTCTCGGCCTTTGTCTGCGCGCTGCTGTTCCTCCGCCCGCTGATCGACGCGATGCTGGGCCTGCCGGCGGGGCCGCCCGCGCGGGAGCCGGCCCGGCTCGGCGCGGACCTCGGCGCAAACGACCGGCGCGAGGACTATCTGCGCGCCCGGCTCGCCGGCGGCGGAGACGGCCTGCCGGTCGCCACGCCCTTCGCGCGCCAGGACAGCTCCATGCTCGCGCGCTTCGTCGAGGCCGATGCCCTGATGGTCCGCGCCCCGCACGCGCCGCCCGCCAAAGCCGGCGATCCGGTGGAAATCATCCGCCTGTAGCGTGTTTGCGGCGGCGTTACCGGCCACTGCGCAGTTCCGGGGGCGGATATTCCCGAAGCGCGTAGTCGAGGCTGTCGCGGCCGCAATTCATCCGTTTCATATTGAAGCGCAGATGACCCGCCTTGCGGCTGCGCCAGAAGCCGCCAAACGCGACCACAACCCAGGGGAAGGACGGCGCCGGCGTCTCGAAATGGATGAGAAGCTCATTGCGGCTCAGCAGCGATTGCTGGCGGATCGTGCGGATGGCGGACCAGTCGCGGTGCGGGATGTCGAAGATCGGGAACGCGATGCCGCTCTTGTCGAACACAACGGCCGGCAGATGTGCGCGGCGGACGATCCAGGCCGCGTAGCAGGCGATGCCGCCAAGAAGCGCCGCCAGCAGCGCGGCCATCGCCAGTGGCGGCCCCGGCTTGCCGGCCAGCAGGCCGTTGACCAGCAGCGCCAGCAGCGCGAGCGCCACGAGCCCGGCGGCCAGGGCCAGTGCGATATAGGTGGGCCGGTAATAGTAGATCGTCATGGGCTCCGCCTATAGCCGGACGGGTGTTCGGGAACAAGCCGGAGTTGCCCCTGAAGCGTGAAGGCATCCGAACCTACGGGGCGGATTTTTCGTGCCTGCGATATTCGCATTCCCTCCGCTGGCGCCGCGCAATCCCGCTTGACGCGTGTTCCGAACCAATATAGAACAGGGAAGTGGAAACCCGGTTCGTATAAGGAACATTCCTGGAGGGAACAGTGGCATGCTAACGAAAAAACAAAACCAATTGCTGCTGTTCATTTCGCAGCAGATCGCCAAGGACGGCGTGTCGCCCTCATTCGACGAGATGAAGGATGCGCTCGGCCTCAAGTCGAAATCGGGCGTCCACCGGCTGGTGACGGCGCTGGAGGAACGCGGGTTTATCCGCCGGTTCCCGAACCGCGCCCGCGCGCTGGAAATCGCCCGTCTGCCGGAGGCGGAGGCTTATGAGGACCGGAACTGGACCGGGCGGTCGGCCTTTCGCGGCTTTCGCCGGCGCCTGGACCCTGCCGATACGATCCAGAACGAACTCCCGCTCTATGGGCGCATCGCTGCGGGCACGCCGATCGAGGCGCTGCGCGACCCGGACAGCACTGTGGCCGTGCCCCAGGGCATGGTCGGCGGCGGGCGCCACTATGCGCTCGAAATCGCCGGCGATTCGATGGTCGATGCCGGTATTCTGGACGGCGATACGGTCATCATCCAGGAATGTGAGGATGTCGAAAGCGGCGCTATCGTGGTCGCGCTGGTCGATTCGGAGGAGGCGACCCTGAAGATCTGGCGTCCGGCGCAGGGCCGCGTCGTTCTGGAGGCCGCGAATGACGCCTATCCGGCGCAGGACTACGAGCCGGAACGAGTCCAGGTCCAGGGCCGGCTGGTCGGGCTGGTCCGCGCCTACTGATCGGTCGGCCGGGGCCCGGCGAGGGCGACCCAGGGGCGCCGGCCGCGCCGGTCCCAGTCGGTCTCAACAATGGGTCCCTCGGGCGTGAGGCGGATCGCGTGCGCGCCCAGCCGGCGGAGGCGCCGCCGGTCCACGATCAGCGCGTCTTCGTTGCAATAGCGCCGCCGGGCCCGGCGCGACACCGTGACGGCCGAAAGCACGATTTCGGCGCGGCGGCAGTCTTCTTCCAGCGCTTCGTGGCGCAGGATGACTGCAATCCCGTCGGCCGCGCAGCCGAGCGGATCGCAGGAAAGGCCGGGACTGCCGGGCGCAGCGGTGCCGGCTTTCTTTGCGCCCGCCGCTTCCGTCCATACCCGGCCGAGGAAGCCGGCGCGGGGTTTCGACAGGTATAGCCGATCCTCCGCATAGCGGGCGAACAGGCGGGCGTCGCTGTCGGCCATCAGGTCGGGCGGGTGCGCGCCGGCCTGGATTGCAAGCGCGGCGGCGAGGCCGCCCAGGCCGAGAAGCCGCCAGCGGCTCCGCCAGAGGCAGAGCCAGAGGCCGCCGCCCGCGGCTGCGACCGCTCCCGCCGCCGGCAGCGGCGGGAAATGACGGACGGCTCCCGGCCATGCGGAAACCGTCTCCGCCGTCCAGAGCACGGCATCGATGCCGGTCTCCATAACGGCGAGCGGCCAGAACTGGAGCCCGAGCGGCATGGCGAGCGTTGCGAGGATGGCGCTGGGCATGATCCAGAAGGCCGCAACCGGCACGGCGACGAGATTCGCCGCAAGACCATAAGCGGCGATGCGCCCGAAATGATGCGCGGCAAAAGGCGCGGTCGCAAGCGTCGCCACGACGGTGGTGAGCAGCGTTGCGGCCAGGAAAAACGGCGCCCGCCCCAGCCGCAAGCGGAGCTCGGACAGCGACGGGGCCAGCCCTTCATAAACGGCGACCAGCGCCGCAACGGCTGCGAATGAGAGTTGGAAGCTTGCCGTGGTGAGCGCATAAGGCTCCAGCGTCAAAACAGCCAGAGCCGCCAGCGCGACAAGGCGCATGCCGATTTCGAGCCGGTCGACCAGGACCGCCAGCAAGGCGAGCCCGACCATGAGGAAGGCGCGCTGCGTCGGCACGGTCGCGCCTGCCAGAAGCATGTAGAAGAAGCCGGCGGCGATCGCGGCCGCCGCCGCCCATTTCTTGACCGGATATCGCAGCGCCACGCCCGGCCAGAGCGCCAGCACAGCCCTGACGGCCGCGAAGACGAGGCCGGCCACGAGACCCAGATGCAGGCCGGAGATCGCGAGCAGATGCGCAAGGCCCGCATCGCGGATCGCCTCATGCGCCGCCTCGGGCAGGTCGCCGCGCAGTCCTGTAGTGAGCGCAATGGCGATGCCGGCGGCAGCCGGGTCCTCGATGGCCTCGCCGATGCGCGCCGCGATCCCGTGACGCAGACGCTCGATGCCGGCGGCTTCGGCCGGCTCCAGCAGGCGCGCCCGGCCGAGCGCGAAGCCGGTCGCTCCGATGCCCTGGAAGAAGGCGCGTCTTGCCGGGTCGTAGCCGCCGGGCAGGGCGGGCTGCGGCACCGGCTCCAGCCGGGCAAGCACGGAGATGCGTGCGCCGGGGCCGGCGCCCGGTGGAAGAGACGAGAGACGAAGGCGGAGGCGCTCCGGCGTTTGCTCCGGTGCAAGCCGCGCCACGCTTGCATCCTCCAGCACGATACGGAACGGGCCTTCGATCCGGTCCTGGCGGAGTATCCTGCCGCTGACTTCGGTCGGTCCCACGGGGCGATCCAGAACCGGCGCATGGGCGAGCTCGGTCTGGAAGCCGGCCCAGAAGAGGCCCGTTACGGCGACGGCGGCGGCGATGCCGACCGGGAAGAAGGCCGTCCGGCGCAGGCGGGCGGCCAGCAGGGCGGACATGCCGGCCGCTGCAGCCGATAGAGCGACCGGCGGCTCGAAGTCGAGCGAGAAATAAATGCCGATGCCGAGCGCGAAGAATACCGGCAGCCAGAGCGCCCACCGGTCCCGCTCGCGCAGGGCCGCAGCGGCAACGGTCTTGACGCCCTTGTGCAGGCTTTCGATAAACGCGCGCCCGTTCCCGGAAGTTCCGCCGCTCATGACTGTCGTTACCCGGTTCGCCCCCTCGCCCACCGGCCTCCTGCATATCGGCGGCGCACGCACAGCCTTGTTCAACTGGCTGTTTGCGCGCCGCCATGGCGGACGGTTCCTCTTGCGCATAGAGGATACCGACCGCCGGCGCTCGACCGGGGAGGCTGTCGCCGCAATTCTGGACGGGCTCGCCTGGCTCGGCCTCGATCCCGACGAGCCGCCAAGTTACCAGTTCCAGCGCCGCGCGCGCCATGCGGAGGTTGCGAGGGCGATGCTGGAAGCGGGCGCGGCCTATCGCTGCTATGCCGGGCCGGAGGAATTGCAGGCGATGCGGGAGGCGGCCGCCGCGCGCGGCGAGCGCTTTCGCTATAACGGCCTCTGGCGCGACCGGGACCCGGCGGAGGCGCCGGAAGGCGCGCCTTTCGCGATCCGCTTGAAAGCGCCTCGGGCGGGCGAGACGGTCATCCGCGACCTTGTGCAGGGCGAGGTGCGCGTCGCCAATGCAGAACTCGACGACATGGTGCTGCTGCGCGCCGATGGCACGCCCACCTACATGCTTTCCGTAGTCGTGGATGACCATGACATGGGCGTGACCCATGTGATCCGCGGTGACGACCACCTCAACAACGCCTTCCGCCAGGCCCAGGTCTTCGAGGCTATGGGCTGGCCGCTGCCGGCCTTCGCCCATATCCCGTTGATTCACGGGCCGGACGGCGCGAAGCTGTCAAAACGCCACGGCGCGCTCGGCGTCGATGCCTATCGGCAGATGGGGCTGTTGCCGGAGGCGGTCCGCAATTACCTGCTGCGTCTGGGCTGGAGCCGCGGCGACGCCGAGATCGTCTCGACCGAAGACGCCGTCGCATGGTTCGGGCTGGAGGCGGTCGGCCGGTCGCCGGCGCGCTTCGACAGGGAAAAACTGGAGAGCGTGAACGCCCACTATCTGCGCGCTGCGGGCGAGGACAGGCTTCTGGCGCTGCTGGAGCCGTTCCTGGCCCACCCGCCGGACGAGGCCGCGCGGGCCCGCCTCCGGGCCGGCCTGCCAGCGCTTCGTCCCCGCGCCAGGACGCTGGTAGAGCTTGCCGAGGCGGCCGCCTTCTACACGGCCACGCGCCCCATTGCGCCCGATGCGAAAGCCGCGCGCCTGCTGGAAGGCGAGAGCGCCCGCGCGCTGCTCGCCCGCTATGCGGCGGCGCTGGAGGAGGCGGAGTGGACGGAAGCGGCGCTGGAGGCGGAGACGCGGGCCTTTGCCGCGTCCGAGGAACTCGGTCTCGGCCGGATCGCGCAGCCGGCGCGCGCCGCGCTCACCGGGCGCACGGCGTCGCCGGGGCTTTTCGAGGTGCTGGCGGCGCTCGGCCGGGAGGAGGCGCTCGGCCGCCTCCGCGACGCGGCTGGCTGATTGCCAACCGGTCCGCGCCGCCATATGGTGGCGCCCGAAGAAAGCGAGAGGATAAAGGACGCGATGACCAGCCGCAGCGTTTCCATTGTGGATCGGGCCAGCAACAAGACCGTTGAACTGCCGATCATGAGCGGAACTTTGGGAACGGACGTCATCGACATCCGCTCCCTGTACAGGGAACTCGGCTATTTCACCTACGATCCGGGCTACACCGCCACGGGAAGCTGCCAGTCGAAAGTCACCTATATAGACGGCGATGAGGGCGTCCTGCTCTATCGCGGCTATCCCATCGAGCAGCTCGCCGAGCACTCCGACTATATGGAGACCTGCTACCTCATCCTGTTCGGCGAATTGCCGACGGCGGAACAGAAGACGAAATTCGTTTACGACATCACGCATCACACGATGCTGCACGACCAGATCAACAACATTTACCGGGGGTTCCGGCGCGACGCCCACCCGATGGCGGTGATGTGCGGCGTGGTGGGCGCGCTGTCGGCCTTCTACCATGACAGCATCGACATCGAGGATCCGTGGCACCGGACCGTGGCGTCCTACCGGATGATCGCCAAGATGCCGACCATCGCAAGCTGGGCCTACAAGTATTCGCTCGGCCAGCCCTTCATGTATCCGCGCAACGACCTCGACTACGCCTCGAACTTTCTCCGGCTCTGCTTCGCCGTGCCGACGGAGGACTACGAGGTCAATCCGGTGGTCGCCAAGGCGATGGACCTCATCTTCATCCTCCATGCCGACCATGAGCAGAACGCCTCCGCCTCGACGGTGCGGCTCGCAGGCTCCACCGGCGCCAATCCCTTCGCCTGCATCGCGGCCGGTTGCGCCGCGCTCTGGGGGCCGAGCCACGGCGGGGCGAATGAGGAAGTGCTCAAGATGCTGGCCGAGATCGGCTCGGCCGACAAGGTCGGCGACTGGGTGCTGAAGGCCAAAGACCCGGACGACCCCTTCCGGCTGTTCGGCTTCGGGCACCGGGTTTACAAGAACCACGACCCGCGCGCGCGCGTGATCCAGAAGGCCTGCCACGACGTGCTGAACGAGCTCGGCCTGCACGACCCGCTGCTGGAGGTCGCGCTGGCCCTGGAGAAGGTGGCGCTGGAGGACGACTATTTCGTCGCGCGCCGGCTTTACCCGAATGTGGACTTCTATTCGGGCATCATCCTGAAGGCGATGGGCTTCCCGGTCTCCATGTTCACGGCATTGTTCGCGGTGGGCCGGACAGTCGGCTGGATCGCGCAGTGGAGCGAACTGATCGAGGACCCCTCGCAGAAGATCAACCGCCCCCGCCAGCTCTACACCGGCCCGCCCCAGCGCGACTACGTTCCCCTCGTCGAACGGGGATGAAGCGTCGGCTGCCGCTGCCTCATATCGGGTGAAAGATCGCTGATGGAAGTCTGGACCGGCTGCATGCCCGCGCCGCGCGGCATTGTCCATGAGTCGCGGACGCTGGAAGAAAGCGGCTGGGACGGGATAATCGTCGTCGATTCGCAGAACCTCGCGGCCGATTCCTTCGTCGCCCTTGCCATGGCCGCCACTGCCACCGAGCGGCTGAAGCTCGGCACGGGCGTCTCCAATCCGGTTACGCGGACCGCCGCCGTCCTGGCTTCGGCGACGGCGACGGTCCACAGCGTCTCGCGCGGGCGGATGACGCTCGGCATCGGGCGGGGCGATTCCGCGCTCGCCCATCTCGGCAGGGCGCCGGCGCGGCTCGGGCAATTCGAGCGCTACCTCCGTCACGTCCAGACCTATCTCTCCGGCGGCGAGGTGCCGTTCGACGAACTCGTCGATATCCCGGAGGCGTCCGCGCCGCCGGTCGAGACCCTGGAGCTTGCCGAGACGCCGGATGCGAGCCGGATCCGGTGGATGGCGGGCACCGTGGAGAGAGATGGCAAGGCGCCGGTCGAGGTGGCGGCGACAGGGCCGAAGGTCATCGCCATCGCGGCGCGGCTGGCCGACAGGGTGATGTTCGCCCTCGGCGCCTCGCCGGAGCGGGTCGCCTGGGGCATCGGCATTGCCCGCGCCGCGCGGGAGGCGGCAGGACTCGACCCGCGGGGCCTCAGCTTCGGCGCCTATGTCTCCTGCGGCTGCCATCCCGACATGGAAACGGCCCGGGACATGGTGCGCGGCAATCTGACCGTCTTTGCGCGCTTCGCCGTCATGCACGGCAGGACGAGCGGCCCGCTCTCCGACCGGAGCCGGGACGTGATGCGGAAATTACGCAGCGCCTATGACATGCACAAGCACACGCAGGGGGACTCGGCCCAGGCAGCGATGCTTACGCCCGAGTTCATCGAGGAATATGCCGCTGTCGGATCGCCGGAGCAGGTTCTGGAACGGCTTGTCGGGCTGCGGAACCTGGGCCTCGACAAAATCGTCATCAACGGCAACTGGCGCAGCGCCAGAGGCGGCTCCGGGGCCGTCGCCAGACAGCTGATCGAAACAGAGGTCCTTCCCGCGCTGCGCGCTTGACTGCTGCTATCCCCAAGCCAGATCGGCGTCCGCCGTGTTTCAGGGCCAGAGGGCGTCGAGGGGGAAGGCGACGGCCTCGAAAGGCGGCAGGGACACGGCTTCGGCGTCCTGCGCCCTTCCGGCCGGCGTCCATGCGCCTTCATGCAGGGCGAATGCCTCCAGGGAGCGAACAGCCGGATCGACGAAACATAAGTGCTTCACGCCCTCCCGCGCGTAAATCGGGCGCTTTCCTTCGAGGTCCAGCTTCCGCGTCGAGGGGGAAAGGATTTCGCACACCCAGTCCGGCGCAAGGGTGCAATAGGGCGCATCGGGGTATTCCGGCATCCGCTCCTGGCGCCAGCCGGCAAGGTCCGGCACCAGCACGTCCTGGCCGAAATGGAGCTCGGGCTCATCAATGATCCACCAGCCGCCCGCCCCGGCCCTTTTGGAAAGGGCTGACCAGTTCGCCGCCGAGCGATGACCCCGCCAGCGCGTGCCGGCTGGCCGGCCTCGGCTGGAGATGGAGCGTGCCTTCGACAACTTCCGCCACCATATGCGGCGGCGCATCCAGCACGTCCCGGTAGGTCGCCCGGCCCGTCTTCCGCCTGCGCCGCGCTCGCGCTCATCCTTTCGTCTCCGTTTGCCGACTTCCGGTCATGCTATGCCTGTGCGCTGTTACTGTCATGGCTTCCTGACTGCTGCGCCTGGTCCCACGCCAATTCCGCAAAGCCCTCGAGGCGCCGGATGCATGTGTCTTCGTCGGGGCTTTCGTAGCCGACGACGAGCGTTTCGAGCCCGGCTTCGGCGAAGGCGGCGAGGTCATCGCTTATGGCGGCACGTTCGCCGGTAAAGGGGCGGCGGTTGCCCTCACCGTCCAGCACCGTCTCGCCGGGCATAACCCAGATGGCGTAGAAACTGCCGGCGGGCGGCGGGCGTCCGGCTTCCTCCGCCGTCTCGCGCACCTGGGCGAGGCCGGCGGCATAGCGTTCCGGCGTGTCGAACCGCCAGCGCGGATGGTTGCCCAAGGGATACCAGGCGTCGCCGAGGCGTCCGGCGCGCCGCCGCGCCGCCGGGCTCTCGCCGCCGACCCAGATCGGCGGATGCGGCGTCTGCGCGGGCTTCGGCGAGAACAGGAGCTTGTCGAAGGCGACATGCTCCCCCGCATAGGCGGGCGCGGGCTCCGTCCAGAGATTGCGGAAGGCCTCCAGCGCCTCGTTCGCCGCCCGGCCCCGGCGGTTGAAATCCGGAGCGTGGGGCATGAGGGCGAATTCGTCCCGCATCCAGCCGACGCCAACGCCGAGCGTCAGCCGCCCGCCGGAGAGCACATCGGCGGTCGCCAGCATCTTCGCGGCCAGCAGCGGCGGGCGGTGGCCCAGCACCATGACGGAGGTGAGCAGCCTTATGCGCTCGGTCGCAGCGGCGAGAAATGCCAGCGTCGTCACCTGCTCCAGGCACTCGCCCGTATCCTCCGCGAACCAGCGCCCGTCCCTTGTATAGGGATAGGGCGTGGCGGATTCGCGGGGGATGACCACATGGTCGCTGACGCCGAGATAGCCGTAGCCGGCGGCCTCCGCGCGCCGCGCGATCCGGCGGAGCGAACCGGGTTGTCCGGCGGGGCCGCGCAGGCCGAGATGGAGTCCGAATTGCATGGGGCCCGGTCTCCCTTGGGCGATCAGATGCTCTTCAGCGTCAGCCAGGCGCGGAAGACGGTTTCGAAGGCGGCGGCGCGGACCGGGCGGAAGCGGTCGCCGCCGGGTTTGTGGACCGGCAGCGGCGGCGCCTCGCCGCCGAGCGCCGCATCGGCGAGCCAGCGTCCGAGCACGGTGCCGGTGCCGATGCCGCGGCCGTTATAGCCCATCACGGCCCAGAGGCCGGGCGCCGGGGCGAGCAGGCGGGGCAGGTGGTCCCGGGTGAGCGCGATGCGGCCATGCCAGGCGCATTCCCATTCCAGCTTGCCCAGCGCCGGGAACAGCCGGCGCGCCGCCCTGTCCGCCCAGCGCTCCGACAGCGTCCCGGCGAGCCGGCCCATGCTGCCGAGAATGAGCCGGCCGGCGCGGTCCCGCCGGACGGAGGTCATCACCGGCGCCGTGTCCCACACGCCCTGTCCGCCCGCCATGATATCCGCGCCCGCCTCGCCGAGCGGCCTGCTGGCGACCTGGAAATAGTGGATCGGCGTGTAGGCTGCGTCCGCGCCGAGGCCGCCGCCATAGGCGTTGGTCGCCAGTATGACCCTGTCCGCGCGAACGCGGCCGCGCGGGGTTTCGACAACCCATCCGGGACCGTCGGGAGAGACGCCCGAGACCGGCGCGCCGGCGAACAGGCGCGCGCCGGCATTGCGCCCGCCTGCACGCGCGGCGGCCCCGGCCAGGCCGCGCGCATAGCCGAGCGGATTGATGGTGCCGGCCCGCCGGTCGAGCAGCCCGCCGTGAAAGGCGCGCGTGCCGATGGCTGTTGCGGCTTCGTCGCGGTCGAGCAGCTCCACGGGCGCGCCCAGCGCCGACCAAGCGGCGTGGCGCTCTTCCAGATCGCGTTGTCCGGCGGGGCTGTGGGCGGCGTGAATGGTGCCGTTCCGCCTTGCTTCGCATTCGATGCCGTGGCGGTCGATCAGCGCGAATACCTGTTCCGGGGCCTCTGACAGCGCCGAGACAAGCCGCTCGCCCCTGTCCTTGCCGAGCGCGGCCTCGATCTTGTCGGGCGGCAACCAGAGCCCGGCATTGACGAGGCCGACATTGCGCCCGGAGCCGCCATAGCCGATCTCGTTCACCTCCAGCACGCAGCAGGAGACGCCCTGCTCCGAGAGGCGCAGGGCGGCGGAGAGGCCGGTGAAGCCCGCGCCGACAATGGCGACATCCGTTTCGGTATCGCCGTCGAGCGGCGGGCAGTCGGGCCCGGGCGCCGCTGTCCGCGCCCAGAGCGAGTCGAGCCCAGCCGCATTTCTCGCCAGGGTCATGTTCTGCGCGGCGCTGTCGGGCCGGCAGGGCAGGAGAGCCGCGCGACGCGATGCGGGACATCGGGCAAGCGGATCGTCGCCCCCTGCCGGCCCGACAGCGCCGCCCTTCGGGCCGCGACCAGGCGTTCGCCCGCGGCGTCGCGGACCTCAAGCGTAGGCGCCGCTACGCTTTTCGGCCCACTCCTTGCGGAGCGAACGCCTGGACGCGACGCAGGCCGTGACCCTGGTGAGAAATGCGGGCTAGACAACCGACAGGTCGGCCGGATGGCCCATCAGGAAGGCGCCGACGGTGCGGAAATGCGACTTGCGGCCCTGCAGTTGCTGGGTGACGGAATGGAGGTCGCGGAAGCGGCGCTCGAAATCCGCCCCGGCGAAGATCGCGCTGGCGCCCGCCGCATCGTAGAGCATGTCGGCGGCCGTCTTCGCCTCGTGGATGGCGAAGGTGGAGGCGAGGCGGATGCGAATCCGGTCTTCCACCGCCAGCCGCCCGGCCTCTTGCGTCGCCGCCCATATGTCCTCGACCTCGGAGAGCACGAAGGCGCGCGCCGAACGTATGCGCGCCACCGCCTGCGCGGTCTCGTACTGGACGAGGTCGTTGTCCGCGAGGCGGGACCTGTGGAGGCGCGGCGTCTTGTCCTGGGCCAGCGCCATAAAGGCGTCCAGCACGCCTTGCGCAATGCCGAGCGCCGTGCCGGCGAAGCCCATGGCGTACATGTTCATGCTGAGGAACAGGTAGAGAGGCGCGTCATATTGGCGGTAATCCGCCTCGTCCCGGACAGTGGTATAGGCGGCCGGCACCGGGCGGTCCTTCAGCGTGTAACCGTCGCTCGCCGTGCCGCGCAGGCCGATCGTGTCCCAGATGTCCTCGATCTCGATGCTCGACGCCGGCATCAGGAAGGTGCGGATGAGCGGTGCGCCGTCGGGCATGCGCCGGCGCTCGCCGGTCTCATCCACAACCGGCATATGCGCGCCGAGCCAGGTCGCGTGGCGGGCGCCGCTGGCGAAAGCGATTCTCGCATCGATCCGGTATCCGTCCCCGGCCTCGCGCGCTTCGGCCGGTCCCGGCCCCCAGGCGAGCACGGCCGCCGGGTCGCCGCCCCACATTTCCTCCGCGATCTCCGGCGCCAGATAGGCGGCGGTCATGGCGCAACCATTCGCCTGGCAGAGGCACCAGGCCGTGCTGCCGTCATGGCGCGCGATCTCCGAGATCGTCTTGAAGAACAGCGGCGGCGGCGTCTCCAGCCCGCCATAGGGCTTCGGCAGCAGCATCCGGAATAATTTATGCTCGTGCAGCGCGGCGAGCAGGCGGGGCGTCAGCCGCCGCCCGCGGTCGATCTCCGGCGCAGCCGCCTCAATTTCGGCGCCGAGGCCGCGCGCCGCGTCGAGCGCATTGTCCGGACGCGGCATCAGAACATGATGACGCTGCGCGCCACGCTACCGGATTTCATGTCGTCGAAAGCCTGGTTGATGTCCTTGAGCCCGATGCGCTGCGAGATCATCTCGTCCAGGCGCAGCTTGCCGTTCAGGTAGAAATCGACCAGGCGCGGCATGTCCACCCGGAACCGGTTCGAGCCCATGGTCGAGCCCTGGATGCGCTTCTCGCGCAGGAATTCCGGCCCGTGAAGCTCGATTTTGGTGCCGACGGGCACCATGCCGACAATGGTGGCCGTGCCGCCCGGGCGAATCATGCGGAACGCATTTTCTGAGGTCGATTTGAGGCCGATGCACTCGATGGCGTGGTGAACGCCGCCGCCGGTGAGCTCGCGCACCTCGCCGACCATGTCCTGCTCGGTCGCATCGATCACATGCGTCGCGCCGAATTCCCTGGCGAGGTTGAGCTTGGAGCCGACCGTGTCGATGGCGATGATCCGCCCGGCGCCGGCGATGGCCGCGCCGTTGACGGCCGAGAGGCCCACGCCGCCGCAGCCGATGATCGCAACATCCATGCCGGGCTCGACCTTCGCGGTGTGGAAGACCGCGCCCACGCCCGTCATCACGCCGCAGCCGATGAGCGCGGCCCGGTCGAGCGGCATGTCCTCGCGCACCTTCACCAGCGCATGCTCATGCACCAGCATCATCTCGGCATAGGAGGACAGGTTGGCGAACTGCGTCATGGGCGCGCCGGCCTTGGCGAGCCGCGGCTCCTCGTCCGGGCGGCGCTGCAGGTCCGGATTGTCGCAAAGCGACATATGGCCGGTCAGGCAGTATTCGCACTCGCCGCAAAAGGCGGAGAGGCAGGTGATGATATGGTCGCCCTTCTTCACATAGGTCACCTGCTCGCCGACTTCCTCGACGATGCCCGCGCTCTCGTGGCCCAGCACGATGGGCAGCTTGGCCGGGTAAAGGCCCTCGACGAAATGCAGGTCCGAATGGCAGACGCCCGCGGCGGCGGTGCGCACCAGCACCTCGCGCGGGCCCGGCTTGGATATCTGCACATCCTCGATTTCGAGCGGCTTGCCGACTTCGCGGAATACGGCGGCTTTCATGTCGGTGTCTTTCCCCCGGGTCGATCATCGCAGTTGTCGCAAGGGCCACTATACCACCCGTTCACGGATCGGAACCGGGCTCCGGCAGGATCGGCGCAGCGAGGCCGCCAGGCTGCGTCATGAAATGTCATGAAGTGTCATGTTTTGTCTTGCGGCCCCTTGCGCCCGGACGTGTCTCCGGTCGATTCCCGTCCCTGAAAGAGGGCAGCGTCCGGCAATAGCCGTCCATGTCCCGCGTCCAGCTTACCACGGCTTTTCCCATACCGAGCGGCCCGGCGCGCAAGCCCGGTCGTCATCGCATTATCGCGGTATCCGATCGGTTTGAAACGGGCGGCGGCCCTTCGATACGCCTCCCCTTCGGCAAGCTCAGGACAGGCTCTCCGGTCGGCTACTCAGGATGAGGAGAGGCGGTGACGCCGGGCGGCATTTTGCCCGTGAGTTTCAACCCGGTGCCGTTGGTATTAGTGCGGTGTCCGACGGGTTTGAAACGGGCGACGGCCCTTCGGTCAGCACTCAGGGTGAGAGCATGGTGGAGCGCCGGAAACTCCCTCATCCTGAGTAGCCGCGAAGCGGCGTATCGAAGGAGCCTGCCTGAGCCTGTCGAAGGGATAGGCGTCGACAGCCCTGCGACCCGAAGGGCTGCCGCTCAAGGGAGACCGCCCGCCGCCGCGCCGTCCGGGACGGGGAGGGCGATCGAGTCCCGCCTGCCGGCCTCAGTTCCTGGACCGGTCCACCAGCGCGTTTTCGGCGATCCACGGCATCATGCCGCGCAGCCGCGCGCCGACTTCCTCCACCGGATGCTCGGCCGCGCGCCGGCGCATCGCCTTGAAGCTCGCCTGTCCGGCGGCGTTCTCCAGAACCCATTCGCGCGCGAAGGCGCCGGACTGAATTTCGTCCAGGATCGTCTTCATGCGCGCCTTCACGCTGGCGTCCACGACGCGCGGGCCGCGGCTGTAATCGCCGTATTCCGCCGTGTTGGAGACCGAATAGCGCATTTGCGCCAGGCCGCCCTCATAGATCAGGTCCACGATCAGCTTCACTTCGTGGACGCATTCGAAATAGGCCATTTCCGGCGCGTAGCCGGCCTCGCAGAGCGTCTCGTAGCCCGCCTGGATCAGGGAGGTGATGCCGCCGCAGAGCACGGTCTGCTCGCCGAACAGGTCGGTCTCGCACTCCTCCTTCATGGTCGTCTCGATGACGCCCGCCCGCCCCGCGCCGAGGCCGCAGGCATAGGACAGGCCGAGCTCCTGACAATTGCCGGACGCGTCCGCATGAACGGCGAGCAGGCTCGGCACGCCGGCGCCGCGCACATATTCGGAGCGCACGAGGTGGCCGGGACCCTTGGGCGCGACCATGAAGACGTCGAGGTCGGAGCGCGGCTCGACGAGGTTGAAATGGATCGAGAGCCCGTGCGCCACGGCAAGCGCCGCGCCCTCCTTCATATTGCCGGCGAGATCGCCGGTATAGAGCGCCGAATGGCCTTCATCCGGGGTGAGCATCATCACCACATCGGCCGTGCGCGCCGCTTCCGCCGGCGTCATCACGGTAAAGCCGGCATTCTCCGCCTTCGGGCGGCTCCCGGAGCCCTCGCGCAGGCCGACAATGACATTTTCCACGCCGCTGTCGCGGAGGTTGTTGGCGTGAGCGTGGCCCTGGCTGCCATAGCCGAGTATGGCGACGGTCCGCGACTTGATGAGGTTGAGGTCGGCGTCGCGATCGTAAAACACGCGCATGAGGCGGACTTCCTTTCCTGGGTCGGATTCTTTCGGTGGGCGTTCACATGCCCTCGGCGCCGCGCGCGATGGCGACGACGCCGGTGCGGGCGAGGTCCACAAGGCCGAGCGGGCGCATCAGGTCGATGAAGGCGTCGATCTTCTCCGTCGAGCCGGTGACTTCGAACACGAAGGAGCGGTGGGTGCTGTCCACCACGCGGGCGCGGAAGATGTCGGCGATGCGCAGCGCCTCGATGCGCCGCGCGCCGCCGCCCGCCACCTTCACGAGCACCAGCTCGCGCTCGACATGCGGGCCTTCCTGCGTAAGGTCGGATACGCCGTGGACGGGCACGAGACGCGCAAGCTGGGCCTTGATCTGCTCCAGCACCATGAGCGTGCCCGATGTGACCACGGTGATGCGCGACAGATGGCCGGTCGGGTCGATCTCGGCCACGGTCAGGCTCTCGATATTGTAGCCGCGGCCGGAAAACAGGCCGATCACGCGCGCCAGCACGCCGGGTTCGTTATCCACGACCACGGCGAAGATACGCCTTTCCTGCGGTTGCTCCGTGGCGGTCAAACCGGTCTCTCCTTGCGCCGGACGGCCGGAAGTCCGGGGCGGACCCTGATGGCCCGGACCCGAAGTTTCATGCTTTTCGATACCGCGTCTCGAAAGCCGGAACCACTAGACGAGGACCATGCCTTCGGCGTCGATCTGCGCTTCCGGCTCTTCCATGCCGCCGAGGATCATCTCGTTATGCGCCTTGCCCGACGGGATCATCGGGAAGCAGTTTTCCATCTGCGCAACCCGGACATCGGCGATCACCGGGCCTTCGGCGTCGATCATCGCGTCGATCATCCCCTCCACCTCGTCCGGGCGCTCTGCGCGCAGCCCCGTCCAGCCGAAGGCTTCCGCGAGGCGCACGAAATCCGGCAGGCTGTCCGTGTAGCTCTCGGAATAGCGCTCGCCATGCAGCAGTTCCTGCCACTGGCGCACCATGCCCATCCACTGGTTGTTGAGGATGAAGAGCTTGACCGGCAGCCGGTATTGCGACGCGGTGGAAAGCTCCTGGATATTCATCAGGATCGACGCCTCGCCGGCCACATCGATCACCAGCGCGTCCGGATGAGCCACCTGCACGCCGATGGCGGCCGGCAGCCCGTAGCCCATCGTGCCGAGGCCGCCCGAGGTCATCCAGCGGTTCGGGCGCTCGAAGCGGAGGAATTGCGCCGCCCACATCTGGTGCTGGCCGACCTCCGTGGTGACGAACACGTCGTCGCGGCCCGCGATCCTGGCTTGCAGGCGCTCCAGCGCGTATTGCGGCTTGATGACCTTGTCGTCCTGCTCGTATTTCAGGCAGTCGCGCTCGCGCCATTCAGCGATCCGGCGCCACCATTTCTCGACGGCGCGATGGTCCGTTTTCCCGCCGCGCGCCGACCAGCGCCGCCGGATCGCCTCGACCGCCTTGCCCGCATCGGCCACGACCGGCACATCGATGACGACATTCTTGTTGATCGAGGAGGGGTCGATGTCGATATGCACTTTCTTCGCATGCGGCGCGAAGCCGGAGAGGAGACCGGTCACCCGGTCGTCGAAGCGCGCGCCGACGGCGAGGATGAGGTCCGCGCCGTGCATGGCGAGATTGGCCTCGTAAAGGCCGTGCATGCCCAGCATGCCGATGGATTGCGGATGCGAGGCCGGGAAGGCGCCGAGCCCCATCAGCGTCTGCGTGCAGGGAAAGCCGGTCTCCTGCACTAGGCGGCGCAGCGCGCGGGCGGCGGCCGGCCCGGAATTGATGACCCCGCCGCCGATATAGACCACCGGGCGTTTCGCGCTCTCGATCAGCGCCACGGCGTCTTCCACCGCCTGCGGCTCCGGGCGGGTGCGCGGCTTGTAGCTGCGGTGCTTTACCTCTTCCGGCGGCCGGTAGGCCCCCTCGGCGAATTGCACGTCCTTCGGGATATCCACCACCACCGGCCCCGGCCGTCCGCTGCGCGCGACATAAAACGCCTCGTGAAGCGTCGAGGCGACGTCATCCGCGCTCCGGATGAGGTAGTTGTGCTTGGTGCAGGGCCGGGTGATGCCGGTCGTGTCTGCCTCCTGGAAGGCGTCGTTGCCGATGAGATGGGTCGGCACCTGGCCGGTCAGGCAGATGACCGGGATGCTGTCCATCAGCGCGTCGGTAAGGCCCGTCACCGCATTGGTCGCGCCCGGCCCGGAGGTCACGAGCACGACGCCGACCTTGCCGGTCGAGCGGGCGTAGCCTTCCGCGGCATGGACCGCGCCGCCTTCCTGGCGGACGAGGTAATGGCGCAGCCGGTTCTGCTTGAAGATCTCGTCATAGATCGGCAGAACGGCGCCGCCCGGATAGCCGAAAACCGCCTCGACGCCCTGATCGACGAGGGCTTTGACGATCATCTCGGCGCCGGTCATGGTCCTGGCGGTCATGGTCCTGTGTTCCGTATCGGGGGAAAGCGCGCGAACCTAATCGCCGCCAAACCGCCGGTCAACAGGCGGAAAGGCGGCGTCCTCGCCTGGAAACCCGGCCGGCATTGCCGCCATGGCGGCGGCCGGCAGGTCGGGGGAATAGTCCTGCCGGAAGACAGCGTCGGCGTGGAAGCGGTTGCGGAACCAGGTGCGCTGGCGCTTGGCGAAACGGCGGGTGGCGAGGACCGCCCGCCTTTCGGCCTCGTCGAGCGCGGTCTCCCCGGCGAGATGGGCGTGCAGTTCGCGCAGGCCGAGCGCCTTCATCGCCGGCAGGTCGGGGTCGAGGCCCCGGAGGCGGTCGGCTTCCTCCAGCGCGCCGGCGGCCAGCATGGCGCGGAACCGCGCCTCGATGCGCGCATTCAGCCGCTCGCGCGGCGGGTCCAGCAGCAGGGTCCAGGCGCTGAGCGGGGCGGGGCGCGGACGCGCCTGCCAGTCCGAGAGCGGCGCGCCGGTCGCCTCGAACACCGCCCAGGCTCGCAGCAGCCGCTGCCGGTCGCCGGGCGGCACCCGCCGGGCAAGGTCCGGGTCGCGCGCCGCCACCTCGCGGTGGAAGCCTTCCGCGCCGAGCGCCTCGCGCCGCGCCCGCGCGGCGGCTTCGATTCCGGGCGCCGTCTCCGGCATGTCGGAGAGGCCGTGGAGCAGCGCCTCGATATAGAAGCCCGTGCCGCCGCAGACCACGGCCGGGCCCGGAACCCGCTCCGAAAGCGCGTCGAGCGCCATCGCCCGCCAGCGCGCGGCGGAGCAGCGCTCCCAGGCGGGCAGCACGCCGTACAGGCGGTGCGGAACGCGCCCTTCGTCCTCCGGACCCGGCCGCGCGGCCAGAATCCTGAGTTCGCGATAGACCTGCATGCTGTCGGCATTGACGATGCTGCCGCCAAGCGCGGCCGCCATGTCCAGCGCCAGCTTCGATTTGCCGCTCGCCGTCGGGCCCGCAATGACGATGATGGGACGCATGAACTGGGTGGCCGTTGCGATGGCGCCGGAAGGCGCGAGGCTGGAGGACGCGATTGTCGCCCGCCTTGCGGCGCGGCTCAAGGCCGGCCCCGCCCGCCGGCTCGGCCCCGACGCGGTCGAGATGGCGGTGGCCTCGCCCGATGCGGAGCCCGGCGAGGCGGGCATAGACTGGGCCGTGCTGCCGGCGTATGGGCGGCGCAAGCGTCTGCTGGTCGCCGATATGGATTCGACAATGGTCGAGGGAGAAACGCTCGACGAATTGGCGAAGGAGGCCGGCGTCGGCGAGCGGGTGGCCGCGATCACGGCGCGCGCCATGAACGGCGAGCTGGACTTCGAGGCGGCGGTCCGGGAGCGGGTCGGCCTGCTTGCCGGCCTTTCCCTGGCGGCGGCGGAGCGGGTGCTGGCGCGCACCCATCCCGCGCCCGGCGCGCGCGCCGCGGTGGCGACGATGCGTGCTTCGGGCGCCCATTGCATGCTGGTGTCGGGCGGCTTCACCCTGTTCGCGGACCCTGTGGGCGCAGAACTCGGCTTCGACGAGGTGCTGGCCAACCGGCTGGAGGCGCGGGACGGACGGCTGACCGGCCGCGTGCTGACGCCCGTGCTGGGGCAGGACGCGAAGCGCCGGGCGCTTGAAGGACGCCGCAATGCGCTCGGCCTTGCCCCGGAGGATACGCTCGCAGTCGGCGACGGAGCCAACGACCTCGCCATGCTGGGCGCGGCCGGGCTCGGCGTGGCGTTCCGCGCGAAGCCTGCGGTGGCGTCGCAGGCGCGCGTCCGGGTGGACCGGGCCGGCCTCGCGGCCCTGCTCTACCTGCAGGGCTACAGGCGGGACGAGTTCGCGGCCTGACCGTCCTCAGTTGGCCTGACGCTTCAGGAAAGCCGGGATGTTGAGCTGGTCGTCGTCCTCCGCCGGAGCCGGGACCGCGTTGCTGCTGCCGATGCTCACTTCCAGAACCGAAGGCTCCTTGGCGGTCTCCTGGGTTTCCCGCCCCAGAAGACCGGGCAGGCCGAACCAGCCGCGGCGTTGCGGCGTCGGCGGCGCGGCCGGCGTTTCGGGCTCGGCTGCTGCTGCCGGCGGATCGCTGAACAACTTCGTCTTGCGCGGCGGGGCGCCGGCTTCCGGACGGAACGGCCTGCCGTAAGCCGCCTTTTGAACCGGCTCGCGCTCCTCCGCTTCCGTTGAGTCCTCCGAAGCCTTGGCGGCGGTTTCCATCGGGGCCGGTTCTTTCGACTCCTCGGCTGCCGCCGCGTCCCGGTCCGGATCCTCGGCGGCCTCCGGCAGTTCCTCCGCAGACGCCGCGTCCGCCGTCCCGTCTTCCGCGGACGCTTCGACGGAACCGATGCCCGGAACGATGGGGTCGGTGACGCGCTGCAACTCCGAATCGATGCCCGTCGCGACCACGGACACGCGCATCCTGTTGTTCATGCTTTCGTCGAGCGTGGAGCCGAACACGATATTGGCGTTATCGTCCACTTCCTGGCGGATGCGGTTGGCGGCTTCGTCCACTTCCATCAGGCCCATGTCGAAACCGCCGGTGATGTTGATAAGCACCGCCTGTGCGCCCTGCATGGAGGTGTCGTCCAGAAGCGGGTTGTCGATGGCGGCTTCGGCGGCGTCCTTGGCCCGGGTCTCGCCTTCGGCTTCGCCCGTGCCCATCATCGCCTTGCCCATCTCGCGCATGACGGAGCGGATGTCGGCGAAGTCCAGATTGACGAGGCCCGGCTTGATCATCAGATCGGTCACGCCGCGCACGCCCGATTGCAGCACTTCGTCCGCCATCTGGAACGCCTCGGCGAGCGTGGTTCGCGGATCGGCCACCTGGAACAGGTTCTGGTTGGGGATGACGATCAGCGTATCGACGAACTTGGCCAGCTCATCAATGCCGTTCTCGGCGGCGCGCATCCGGCGCGTGCCCTCGAAATTGAACGGCTTGGTGACGACGCCGACCGTCAGCACGCCGCGCTCCCGCGCCGCCCGGGCGATGACCGGGGCGGCGCCGGTGCCCGTGCCGCCGCCCATCCCGGCCGTGATGAAGAGCATGTGGCTGTCCTCGATCTCGACCATGACTTCATCGAGAGCTTCTTCAGCGGCCGCCCTGCCGATATCCGGCTCGGCGCCCGCGCCCAGGCCGTTGGTGAGATTGGCGCCGAGCCGGATGCGGTTGGGCGCATCCGACAGGCCGAGCGCTTGGGCGTCGGTGTTGGCGACCACGAACTCGACGCCCTGGAGGTCGGAGCGGATCATGTTGTTGACTGCATTGCCTCCTGCGCCGCCAACCCCGATGACCGTGATGCGCGGCCTCATTTCGGCGTAATCGGGCGGAGAGTGGAAGTTGATTGTGCTCATCGGGTTCTCCTGTCTGGGCACTGTGTCGTTGGGTTCCTCGTCAGATGTGCTGGCGCATCCATGCGCCGAAACGGGCGAACAGGTGGGTGGGCGGAGGCGTCAGGCCCGGCATGAAGAGCGGGTCGGACGCATTTCCGGCGCTGGCGTGAACCAGCAGGCCGGCGCAGGCGGCATAGGCGGGACCGGTCCGGGAGTCGGCGACCTGGAAGGCCGGTCCGACCTGTCCCGCCCGGACCTGGCGCTCCAGGACCAGCTCGCCGAAGCGGGCGGCGCCGACCAGCTGGCTGGCTCCCCCGGCGAGAACCACCCGCCGCCCTGCTTCCGCTCCGGCGTAGGTTTCGTTCAGGCGGGCGTGGACGCGGTCGAAGGTCTGCTCCGTTCGCGGGGTAACGACCTGCGTCAGATAGGGCGGAACCGCGTGGCGGCCGTTTCTGCGGTAGCTCTCCTGCGTATCGGGAACCCGCAGCGACTCCGTGTCAAAGGGTGAGCCGCTCAGGCAGCTCGCTTCCTTGACCTTGATCTCTTCGGCTTCGCGGAAACTCATCGAGAAGGCGTAGGCGATATCCTCGGTCAGCCTTGCGCCGCCTTTCTTCAGCACATCCACGAAGATCGCGTCGCGACTGTTGAAAACGGCGATTCCCGTGGTCCCGCCGCCCATATCGATCACCGTGATGCCGAGTTCGCGGTCTTCTTCGCCGAGCACCGCCAGGCCGGCGGCGTAAGGCGCGGGCAGTATGCCGGCGACCTCCACATGCGCGGCCTTCACGCAAGCTTCGAGATTGGCGATCGGCCCGGCTTCGGCGGTGATGGCGTGGAGGTCGATGCCGATGCGGCCGCCATACATGCCGAGCGGGTTTTCGATGCCGTCCACGCCGTCCACCGTGTAATCCAGCGGCCGGACCAGCAGCAGGCGGCGGTCCGTGGCGTCTATGCGCGCATAGGCGGCGGCCTGCACCCTGCGGATGTCCGCGGGAACGATCCTCGGCCCCGCGACGGATGTCTCGATGCGAATGCGCTGGCTTGCAGGGCGTCCGCCGCTGGTCGCCACGTAAATCTGCTGGACCTCGATGCCGGCCATGCGTTCAGCGTGCGAAATCGCCGTGGCGATGGCCTGGCCGGCGGCATGGATATCGACGACGGCGCCCTCGACGATGCCGCGCGAAGCCCGGTCGCCGATGCCTATGACATCGAAACGACCCTCGTCGAGGACCCGGGCGATGAAGCAGCAGACCTTGGTGCTGCCGATATCCAGCGCCGCGACGATGCTCTCCCGCGCCATGACTTTAGCTCCGTCCCGCGGTCTCGTTTCCGGCCATGCGCAGAACCATTCGGCCGTCGAAACGCATGTCGATATGGGCAATGTCTCCGTCCAGCAGCCGGCGTTCGCGGTCGATTTGCGCGAGGCGGGCCCAGGCGGCCTCGGCGCCTTCCTCCGGCAGCTTGATCTCGATCCGCCAGTCGAGATGGACGTTCCAGCGCCTGCCGGACACGAAGGTGAGACCGGTGACGCGCTCCACGAGTCCGGGTTCCTTCTCCAGCATGGCGAGAATGGCGGGCGCCGCCTCGGCGGCGCCGTCGCCGCGGACCACCGGCAGGTCGGCGAAGGCGCGCGCATCGAGGCCCGGTATCGCGCGGCCCTTGCTGTCGATGACGGCGAAATCCCGGCCCCGGTCCCAGACCGCCAGCGTGTCACGTTCGACCAGCCGCACGACCAGCACGTCCGGAAGCGCGCGTTCCACTTCCGCCTGCCGCACCCAGGGCAGCGCTTCGATGCGCGTGCGCGCGGCGCGGATGTCCACGGCGAGAATGGGCGCGCCGGCGACGGCCCCGAGAGCGCTTCGCACGTCTTCCCTCTTTGTCCGTTCGCGGCCGGTAACCATCACTTCCCGGACCTGGAAACCGGCGCGGGCGGACAGGGCGTAGCCCCGGTCCATGGCGGCGTGAACGAGTCGGCCGGCCCACTCCGCGCCGCCCGGCCACAGGACCGCCGCCATAACCGCGGCGAGCAGAAACAGCGACGCCAGGCGCCAGAGCCGCCGGCGCCCGCCCCGGGCTTTCAGGAGTCGCATCGCGCCGCCTCCGTCATCAATTGCACGAGCCTCGGGAAATCGATGCCGGCATGGGCGGCGATCTCCGGCACAAGCGAGAGCGGCGTCAGCCCCGGCTGGGTGTTGATCTCCAGCAGGCGGAGCCCGAAGCCGTGCTCGTCGTAACGGAAATCAGCCCGCGTGACCGACCGGCAGCCGAGGGCCGCATGGGCGCGTTCGGCCATGTCGCACGCCCGGGCCGCCACCTCGTCATCGACCGGCGCGGGGATCAGATGGTCGGCGCGCGCTTCGGTGTATTTCGTGTCGTAATCGTAAAAGCCCTGATAGGGCCGGATTTCCAGCAGGCCGAGCGCCCGCCCGTCATTCACGGCCACGGTAAGCTCCCGGCCCGGAATGAAGCGCTCCACCAGCGCCTTGCTGCCGAAGGGCCAGGTGCCGGTCGTGAGCGGGACGGCGTTCGATCCTTCCTCGACGATAAGGACGCCGACGCTCGAACCCTCGCAGACCGGCTTGACCACATAAGGCGGCGGCATGACGTCATGCACGCTTCCGCAGCACACCACCTTGCCTTCGGGCACGGCGATGCCCGCGGTCCGGAACACGGCCTTCGCCGCCGCCTTGTCCATGGCGAGGGCCGAGGCGCGGATGCCGGAATGGGTGTAGGGAATGCCCATGAGCTCGAGCAGCCCCTGAATGCAGCCATCCTCGCCGTAGCGCCCGTGCAAGGCGTTGAACACGGCGTCGGGCGCCGGGGTAAGGCGCGCCGCAAGGGCCGGGATGTCGGCCCCGACATCTATGGGATCGACCGAGTAGCCGAGCGTCGCCAACGCCTCGCACACGGCCCGGCCGGTGGTGAGCGAAACCTCCCGTTCGGCGGACACGCCGCCCATGAGCACCGCGATCCTGTTCATGCCCGCGGCGCTCCCCGGCGGCCGACTCGCTCGATTTCCCAGTCGAGGCCGACGCCCGTGGCGGCGCGCACGCGCGCGCGCACGTCCTCGGCCAGGTCCTCCAGGTTGGCGGCGCTCGCCGACCCGGTGTTCACGAGGAAATTGCAGTGCATCTCGGAAACCATCGCGCCGCCGCGCGTCAACCCCCGGCAGCCGGCCCGGTCGATCAGCTCCCAGGCCCTGGCGCCGGTCGGATTGCGGAAGGTGGAGCCGCCCGTGCGCGAGCGGATCGGCTGGCTCGCTTCACGCGCGGCGGCGATCTCCGCCATTGCGGCCCGCACCTCTTCCGGCGGGCGCCTGACGCCCCGGAAGCGCGCCGAAAGGAAGATATAGTCCTTGTCCAGCTCATTGCCGCGGTAACGGAAGCCGAAATCGGCATTGAAGAGGCGCTGGACTTCGCCCCGGCGCGTCATCGCGTCAGCGTCGAGCAAGGCATCGGCGGTTTCGCGGCCATAGGCGCCGGCGTTCATGGCGAGCGCGCCGCCGACCGTGCCCGGTATGCCGGACAGGAATTCGAGCCCGCCGATCCCGGCATCGGCAGCCGCCCGGGCGACATTGACGCAAAGCGCGGCCGCTCCGGCGGCGACGGTTTCGTCCCCGGCGCGGATATCGGCGAAGCCGCGTCCGAGCCGCATGACAAGGCCGTCCACGCCGCCGTCCCGGATCAGCGTGTTGGACGCGACTCCCAGCACGGTGAGCGGCACGTCTTCCGGCAATTGCGCCAGCAGGGCCTGAAGATCGGCGCGGTCCACGGGGCGGGCCATCGCTTCGGCCGGCCCACCGACACGGAACCAGGCGATCCGGTCCAGCGGGGCCGAGGCGCTTATGCGCCCCCGGATGCAGGGCAGGGGGAAGCGCGGAGTCATTTCCGGGCCTCCCGGAGCGAGTCCGGCAGGGCCTGCGCCCAGGCGGTGATCGAGCCCGCACCGAGGCAGACGATCGTGTCGCCGGGGGCGGCCCAGGAGCCGGCGCAGGCCGCCAGGTCGTCGGGGCCGTCGATCGCTTTCACATCCCGGTGCCCGCCGGCGCGGGTTGCGGCCACCAGCGCGTCCCGGCTGGCCCCGGCAATCGGCGCCTCGCCGGCGGCATAGACAGGCGCGATCAGCACCTTGTCGGCTTGGGAGAAGCAGCGCGCGAAATCGTCGAGCAGCGCGTTCAGCCGGGTGTAGCGGTGGGGCTGCATGACCGCCATGACCCGCCCGCACCCTGCCAGCCGCGCCGTGGCCAGCACGGCCGCGATCTCGGTCGGGTGGTGGGCGTAGTCGTCGATAATCCGCACGCCGTCCACCTCGCCGGCGAGCGTGAAGCGGCGCTGCACGCCCCGGAACTCCGCGAGCGCGCGACGAATGGCGTCCCCGGAGACGCCCAGAAGATGGCCGACCGAAACGGCGGCGAGCGCGTTTTCGGCATTGTGGCGGCCGGGCACGCCAACCCTCAGCCCCTCGATATTCGCGAGGCCCGACACATCGAGCCGGCTGCCCGCAGGCTTCAGCGCCAGCTTGCTGCCGCGCATGTCGGCGTCGGGCGCGAAGCCGTAGCGCAGCACGGGCCGCCGGCACCGCGCCGCCAGCCGGCGCGCGCCTTCATTGTCCGCGCACAGTATGGCGCTGCCGAAGGGCGGCACCGAGTCAGCGAACCGGGCGAAGCAAGCCTCGATCTCGCCGAGGCCGCGGTAGTGCTCCATATGCTCCGCTTCGATATTGGTGACCACGGCGAGGGTCGCCGGCAGGTTGAGGAAGGATCTGTCGCTTTCATCCGCCTCGATGACCGCCCAGGGGCCCCGCCCCAGCTTCGCATTGGAGCCGAGGCCTTCGAGGACGCCGCCGTTCACCACTGTCGGGTCCAGCCCGCCGGCCTCGAGCACGGCGGCGATCATGGCGGTGGTGGTGGTCTTGCCATGCGTGCCGGAGACCGCGATGGGCCATGAGAGGGACGCAATGGCGGCAAGCGCCTCCGAGCGGTGAAGCACAGGAAGGCCGCGGCGGAGCGCCTCCTGCCGTTCCGGGTTGTCCCCGGCAACGGCCGTCGACACCACGACCGCCGCTGCATCGCCGAGATTGGCGGCGTCATGGCCGATCCCGACTTTCAGGCCGAGCGCCTCCAGCCGGGCTGTGTTGGCGCCCGCCTGCGCATCGCTGCCGCTCACCGAGCAGCCAAGCCGGTGCAGCAGTTCGGCCACGCCGCTCATGCCGATGCCGCCGATCCCGATGAAATGCAGCGGTCCGAAGGGAAGGGGCAGCGGCCTCATGGCGCGACCCCCCGCACTTCCGAGAGAACGAAATCCACAAGCGCATCCGCCGCATCGGGCCTGCCGAATTGCCGGGCGTTTGCCGCGGCGCGCGCGAGCCGTTCGGGCTCCGCCAAACAGGCTTCGACCAGCTCCCGCAGCCGGTCGGGCGTGAAGTCCCGGTCCGGCAGCAACCAGCCTCCGCCTGCCTCGACGACCGCCTGCGCATTGGCGCTCTGGTGGTCGTCGGTCGCATGGGGGTAGGGCGCGAGGATGGCGGGGCGGCCCGCGGCCGCGAGTTCCGCCACGGTGGAGGCTCCGGCCCTGGCGATGACAAGATGCGCCGCGCCGAGCGCGCCCGCCATGTCCTCGATGAAGGGCTCGAGACAGGCTTCGACACCTCGGCGGCGATAGGCCTCGCGGGCCGCCTCCAGGTCTTCCGCGCGGCATTGCTGGCGCAGCGCGACCCGACCGGCGAGAGGGCCGAGGGCCTCCGGCAGCGCTTCGGAGAACAGGCGCGCGCCCTGGCTGCCGCCAAAGACCAGGAGTCGCAGCGGTTCGCCCGGCGCGGGGGGCGCGTAAGCGCGGTCGCGGAGCGCTGCGATTTCCGGCCGGACGGGATTGCCCACAAGGCGATCCCCCACGCCGGGATAGCCGGCGGCGACCTTGACCCTGCTGCGCGCGAGCAGCCGGTTGGTCCGGCCCAGCAGGGCGTTCTGCTCGTGCAGCACCGTTGTCAGGCCGAGCCAGCGGGCCGCCAGCACGGTCGGCGCGGAGGGATAGCCGCCGAAGCCGACAACGGCGCAGGAGCGCGTCCTTGCGAGCACCCGGCGGGCGTCGAACACGCCAAGCCCGAGCTGCAGGAGGCCGCGCAGGCTGCGGGGCGGGCCGGCGCGGATGGTATGCACCGGCGCTTCTCCGGCGAAAGCGGCGCCGCGCCTGTCGGTGACGGCGATGGCCGCTTCTCCGCGGGCCGCCAGGCGGGCTGCGAAGGCGCGGGCCGGAAAGACATGGCCCCCCGTGCCGCCGGCGGCGATGGCGATGGGGCCGACCATCACAACACCTCCGCCTGCCCGTCCCGACGCCGGTTGAGCGCCAGCACGAAACCGAGCGTGATCGCGGCGGCGAACAGCGACGAGCCGCCATAGCTGAGGAAAGGCAGGGTGATGCCCTTGGTCGGGATGACTTCCAGCGCGGACGCCATGTTGATGAACGCCTGGAGCCCGAAGCTCGCCAGCAGCCCGGCGACGGCCAGGAAGGCGAACAGGTTCTCCTCCGCCATCAGCCGGAGCGCGCCGCGGCACACGATCAGCCCGTAGAGTCCGATCACGGCGAGGCAGGCCAGCAGGCCGAACTCCTCGCCGAGGACCGCGAAGATGAAATCGGCGTGCGCATCCGGCAGGGTTTCCTTGACAGTGCCCTCGCCAGGGCCCTGCCCGACGAGTCCCCCCTGCCTGAAGGATTCGAGCGACCGGCCGATCTGGTAGCGGTCGCCGCCGCCGTCGAGGAAGGCATCGACGCGGTTCGCCACATGGCTGAAGCCGAAATAGGAAACAACACCGCCTGTCCCAACCGCCAGGAACAGCGCGGCCAGCGCCAGCGCCGGCATACCGGCCAGCGCGAATTGCCCGAACCAGACCGAAACGACCATGAAGGTCATGCCGACATCCGGCTGCAGCAGCAGGGTGGCGGAAACGGCGACAAGCAGTCCGGCGGCGATCCACACGGCGCGGGAGCCGACAACGATGCGGTAATGCGCGAACAGCCAGGCGGACGCCACGGCCATGCCCGGTTTCAGGAATTCCGAAGGCTGCAGGCCGATCATGCCGAGCGAGAGCCAGCGCTGGGCGCCCTTGTTCTCCGGCCCGATAAACGTCGCCGCCAGCGTCAGCAGCAGGGCGCCGGCGCAGATGAGGCAGGCGGTCTGCAGCACCTGGACCGGGTTGAGCAGGGCGCAGCCGGCCAGCAGCGCGATGGCGCCGGGCAGGAACAGGGCGTGCTTGAAGAGGAAGTGGAAACGGTGGTCGCCATTGAGCTCGGCGACGGCCGGCCCGGCGGTTGCGATCAGGACGACGCCGAAGACGAGCAGGGCCGCAATGGCGCCGACGGTCATCATGTCCACCGTCCAGACCCATTGGGCGGTCCAGCTTCGATCCGTGCGGGGCATGAGGCTCATGCTGCGCCTCCGGCGAGCCCGCGCACGCCTTCGCGGAAGGCATCGCCGCGCGCCTCGAAACTCTCCCACTGGTCGAAGGAGGCCGCGGCGGGGGCGAGCAGCACGACGTCGCCGGGCTGCGCATCGCGATGGGCGGCCGCGAGCGCCGCGTCGAGGTCCCCCAGGCATTCGCATGCGGCGTGGCCGGCAAGCGCCTCGGCGAACGGCGCCTCGGACGCGCCGATGAGATAGGCCTTCGCAATGCGCCCGAACCAGGGCCGGACCGCATCGAGATCGTCCGTCTTGGCCTCGCCGCCGGCGATCCAGCGCACGCGCTCGAAGCTGGCCAGCGCGAAGGCCGCCGAGTCCGGGTTGGTCGCCTTGCTGTCGTTCACATAGCGCACGCCGGCGATCTCGCCGACGGTCTCCATGCGGTGCGGCAGGCCCCGGAACCCCTCCATGGCTGCGAGCGCGTCGCCGCGGTCTATGCCGAGCGCGCCGAGCGCGGCAAGCGCGGCGGCCGCATTGCGGCGATTGTGGCGGCCGGGCAGGGAGGGGAGCCGGGGCCCGTCATCGCCGATCGGGATGACGGTCCGGCCTTCTGCGCGCAGGCGGGTCGCCAGCCGGCGGCACCAGGGGTCGCTCTCGCCAATGACGACGGTCGCCCGGTTCCCGAATATGCGCGCCTTGTCCGCGGCGTAGCCATGCATGCCGCCATGCCGGTCGAGATGGTCGGGAGCGATGTTGAGCAGGACCGCGACATCGAAGGCGGGGCGCATCATCAATGCGAGCTGGTAGGAGGAGAGTTCGAGCGCATAGACGCCGCCCGGGCCGAGCGCCGGCAGGCCGAGCGCGGCCGGTCCGAGATTGCCGCCGACCGCGTGGGGCAGGCCCAGGCGGTCGAGCGCATGCCCGAGCAGGGCCGTGACCGTCGATTTGCCGTTGGTGCCCGTGACGCCGACGAACCGGCGCTCCGGCATGGCCTCCATGAGCAGGGAAATGTCGGCCTCCGGCCGGACGCGGGCGGCTTCCGCTTTGACCGCGAGTGGATGGGGGCGCGGGTGGAGATGGGGAATGCCGGGGCTCCAGACCAGCCGGTCCAGGCCCGACGGGTCGAAGGGCCGGTCATTGCCGAATTTCTGGCGCAGTTCCTTGCGGTCGTCCCAGACATGGAGATGCGCGCCGGCCGCGGCGAAGGCGGCGGCCGCCGCCTGTCCGGACCGTCCGAGGCCCACAACGCCCACTTCGGCGCCGCGATATGCCGGCAGCGGGATCATCGGAGCTTGAGCGTTGCGAGCCCGGCCAGCGCCAGCACGACGGCGATGATCCAGAAGCGGATGACGATGGTCGGCTCTTTCCAGCCCTTCTGCTCGAAGTGGTGGTGAAGCGGCGCCATGCGGAAAACGCGCTTGCCGGTAAGCTGGAACGAGGCCACCTGCACGATGACCGAGACGGCTTCGAGGACGAAAAGCCCGCCCACGATGGCGAGCACCAGTTCGTGCTTGGTGATGACGGCGACCGAGCCCAGCGTGCCGCCGCAGGCGAGCGAGCCGGTATCGCCCATGAACACCATGGCCGGCGGCGCGTTGTACCACAGGAAACCGAGGGACGCGCCCACCAGCGCGCCCAGCAGCACCGAAAGCTCGCCGGCGCCCGGGACCGGATGGATCTGCAGATATTCCGCGAACACGGTATGGCCCGCGAGATAGGCGATGAGGCCGAAACACCCCGCGGCGATCATGACCGGGACGATGGCGAGGCCGTCCAGCCCGTCGGTGAGATTGACCGCATTCGACGCCCCGGTCATCACGAGCACGGCGAAAGGCACGGCGAACCAGCCGAGGTCGATCACCAGGTCCTTGAACAACGGGATGGCGAGGCCGTAGCCGAGGGGCGCGCCGACAATCTCGGCCGCGGCGACGGCCGCCGCCGCGCTCACCGCGATCTGGACCGCAAGCTTCACCTTGCCGGGCAGTCCGCGGCTGCTGCGGCGCGCGAGCTTCAGATAGTCGTCCGCAAAGCCGACCAGGCCGAAACAAAGCGTCACCGCCAGTACGATCCACACATAGCGATTGGCGAGGTCGGCCCAGAGCAGCGTGCTGGAAACGAGCGCCGCCAGAATGAGCGTGCCGCCCATGGTCGGCGTGCCGCGCTTGGTCTCCAGATGGGATTTCGGGCCGTCCTCGCGGATCGGCTGGCCTTCGGCCTGTCTGGCGCGCAGCCAGGCGATCATGCCCGGGGCGAGCAGGAAACTGAGCGCAAGCGCGGTCAGCGTCGCGGCGCCGGACCGGAAGGTGATGTAGCGGAACAGGTTGAAAAGCTGGAAGTCTTCCGCCAGCGGCGCCAACAGGTTGTACAGCATGGCCGCTCAACCTCCTGCCCCTGCGCGGCGCTCCAGCGCTTCGATCACCGCCTTCATGCCGATGCCGAGCGAACCCTTGACGAGCACGATGTCGCCGGGCGCAACCGCATCGGCGACGAGGGGCGCGAGCGCCGCGGCGTCGGGGCGGTGCGCGCCCTGCCGGCCGGGCGCCACGCGGTCGAACAGGCGGCGCATCTCGGGTCCGGCGGCGAAAACGAGATCGGCTCCGGAGGCGGCGAGCGGGGCGGCGAGATCGTCATGGGCGGGGCCCGCATCGCCGCCGAGCTCGAGCATGTCGCCCAGCACCGCGATCCGCCGCCCGCCGGGTCCGGGTTCGGCGAGTCCGAGCACCTCGAAGGCCGCGTCCATCGCGGCGGGGCTTGCATTGTAGCTCTCGTCGATCAGCGTCCAGCCGCCCATGTTCCTCCGGGCGCCGCGGCCGGCGGGCGGCTGGAACGCCGCCAGGACCTCCGGGTCGGGCGCCACGCCGAATGTGTCGAGCGTCAGCAGCACGCCGAGCGCATTGAGCGCCCAGTGCGCGCCCGGCGCGCCCAGCCGGAAATCGAGCCGCCTGCCCCGGATCTCCGCCGCGATATCGCTGCCGGCGGCGTCGAAGGAGGCATGGAGCAGCACCGCGTCGCCCGCCCGGCGGGAGAAGCGCAGGATTTCCGCGCCGGCGCGCCCGGCGGCGGCCTCGAGGCGTTCGATGTAAGGCGTGTCGGCATTGAGCACGGCCGCGCCGCCCGGCTCCAGGCCCTCGAATATCTCGGCCTTGGCGTCCGCGACCTCCGCAAGGTTGCGGAAAAACACCGTATGCGCGGGGGCGATGGCGGTCACCAGCGCCGTATGCGGGCGGACCAGGCGGGACAGCGGCGCGATCTCGCCCGCATGGTTCATGCCGAGCTCGAAGACGGCGTAGGCCGCCTCGCGCGGCAGGCGGGCGAGGGACAGCGGCGCGCCCCATTCATTGTTGAGATTGCCCCGGCTGGCTTCCGCGCGGCCGGCGCGGGCGAGCAGGCGGAAGAGCAGGTCCTTGCAGCCCGTCTTGCCGACGCTGCCGGTGACGGCGGCAATGCGCGCCGTGGAGCGCGCGCGCGCGGCGCGGGCGAGCGCATAAAGGCCCGCGCGCGTGTCGGGAACATGGAGCGTTGGCGCATCGGCGCCGCAATCGCGGCTCACCATGGCGGCCGCCGCCCCGCCCGCCAGCGCCTGGCTGACGAAGCAGTGCCCGTCGTGATTCGGCCCGGCGACGGCGACGAACAGGTCTCCGGCCGAAACCGCCCGGCTGTCTATGGCGACGCCCGAGGCTTCCCAGCCGCCCCGGAGCGCGCCGCCGGTGGCGGCGGCGGCTTCGCTGGCGGTCCAGAGCGTCATGCCGCCTGCTCCGCCAATTGCCGCGCGACCGCCCGGTCGTCGAAGGCGTGCGCCTCCGGGCCGACGATCTGGCTCGTTTCGTGCCCCTTTCCGGCGACCAGCAGGGCGTCGCGGGGGCCGAGCCCCTCCATGCCTGCGGCTATGGCCGCCTTCCGGTCGCCGATGTCCGCAGCGCCGGGGCAGGCGGCGAGAATCGCGGCCCGGATCGCCGCCGGGTCTTCGGTGCGCGGGTTGTCGTCAGTGACGATGACCCGGTCGGCCAGCCGGTGCGCCACCGCGCCCATCTCCGCGCGCTTACCCGTGTCCCGGTCGCCGCCGGCGCCGAATACCAGCACCAGGCGGCCGCGCACGAACGGCCGGAGCGCCTCCAGCACGGCGGCGAGCGCGCTCGGCTTGTGGGCGTAATCGACATAGACCGGAGCGCCTGACGGCGCGCGCGCGGCCAGTTCGAGCCGGCCGCGCACGCCGCGCAGTTCCTCGAGACCGGCGACCACGGAATGGGGATCTTCGCGTTCGCCCGCGACGGCGCCGAGCGCCGCAAGCGCATTCTCCGCCTGGAACGCGCCGATGAACGGCAGGCGCACTCGATGGCGGCGCCCGAGAAGCCGGAACGAGACGACCTGCCCCTGTTCGGCGGGCTCGAGACGCTCGATCGCGATATCCAGCGCCGGCCCTGCGCGCCCGAAACGCCAGACATCATGGCCGGCGGCGCGGGCCGCCTCGCCGGCTATCGAGCCGGCGGGGTCGTCCGCATTGACGACCGCGAACCCGCCCGGCGGCATGACCCTGCGGAACAGGCCGAGCTTCGCTTCCAGATAGCTTTCGAAGTCGGGATGGTAGTCGAGATGGTCGCGCGAGAGGTTGGTGAACACGCCCGTCGAGACATTCACGCCGTCGAGGCGGTGCTGGTCGAGGCCGTGGCTGGACGCCTCCATCGCCACCCGGTCGATGCCGGCTTCGGCCAGCCGGGCGAGGTCGCGGTGCAGCGCGACGGGATCCGGCGTGGTGAGCGGCCCGGCGCGGCACAGCCCCGGGGCGACGAGGCCGAGCGTGCCGAGACTGGCCGCCGGCAGGCCGAGCAGGCGCCAGAGTTGCCGGATGAAGTCCACAACCGACGTCTTGCCGCTGGTGCCGGTGACGGCGACTGCCTTCGCCGGCTGCGCGCCGAAGAACCGCGCCGCCAGCCGGGCGAACAGCCGGCGCGGCGCTTCGTCGAGAATGACCGTAACGCCGGCCGGAAGCCCCTCCGCCGCCGTGCCGGCCGGCGCAAGGATCGCCCTGGCGCCCCTTGCAAGCGCGTCCGGGATGAAGGCGCGTCCATCCGCCCGGGCGCCTGGCACGGCCATGAACAGATATCCGGGCCGGACATCGCGGGAGTCGGCGGTCATGCCGCGGATGCCGAGCGCATCGAGATCTATGAGGCGCCCGGCGGCGGACATCAGGCTTCGTCGTCCGTGAACAACTGCGACAGGAGCCGGTCCGGCACAATCCCTTGCATCCATGCGTCCGAGTCCGGACCGGCCGTGGGCAGGTCGAGAAGCGGCCCGATGCGGGGAATCACGGTTCCTGCGACCGGAACCGCGTTCCAGGCGGCAGTGGCGAAGCCGTAGGTCTCCTTGCGCGGCTTGGGCTCGTCCAGCATGACGAAGATCGAATAGCGGGGCTCTCCGATCGGGAAGACGCCGACAAAGGAACTCAGCCGCTTGCTGCGGTCATAGCGGCCATTGACCACCTTTTGCGCCGTGCCGGTTTTGCCGCCCACCGGATAGGAGGCATTGTCCGCCCTGGATCCGCTTCCCCGGAGCACGACCTGGCGCATCATCCAGCGCATCTTGTCCGAGGTGTCCGAAGAAAACACCCTCCGGGTCTGAGCCGGCGCGGCGCGTCTCAGCAGGGTGACCGGCACCGCCACGCCGTCATTCGCCAGCGCGCCGATGGCTGCGGCGGTCTGGAGGGGGCTGACGGACAGGCCGTGTCCGAAACCGACCGTCATCGTCGTCAGGGGGCGCCATGCCCGCGGCACGATCGGACGGCCGACTTCGGGCAGTTCCAGGGCCGGCCGGCTCATCAGGCCCAGCCTGTCGAGATAGTCCCTGAAGACCGTCGCGCCGATTTTCTCCGCCATCTGCGCGGCGCCGATATTGGATGAATGAACAATGACCTCGGCGGCGGAAAGCACCCGGTTCTGGCCCCGGTAATCGCCGATCCTGTGCCCGAACGCCTTGATGGGGGCGGTGGCGTCGAATCGGCTTGTCAGGCTCGAAATACCCCGGTCGAGCGCCGTGGCGAGGGTGAGAAGCTTGAATGTCGATCCCATCTCGGCGACCAGAAGCGAGGCCCGGTTGGCTTGCGTCTCGTCTATGGCTGCCTGGTGATTGGGGTCGAAATCGGGCAGAGAAACCATCGCCAGCACTTCGCCCGTGCGGATGTCGAGCACCAGGCCGGCGCCGCCGATGGCGGAGAAATAGTCCACGGCCCGCGCCAGCTCCTCGCGGAGGATGTGCTGGATGCGAACATCTATGGAGAGCTGCACGCTCTGCGCCGGGTCCGAGAGGATGGCGTTGAAACGCTGTTCCGCGCCGGCATTGCCGACCGGGCCTGCATTGCTCGGTTCGGTGCGCCCGACCAGATGGGCGGCCAGCGGCCCATAGGGGTAGATGCGCATGTCCTCGGGCTTGAGGCCGACGCCCGGCAGGCCGAGATCGAGCACCGCCTTCTGATCCTGAGGAGTCAGGCGCCGCGCGACGTAGACGAACTTCCGGTTGGGCGACAGGCGCTGGCGCGCCTCTTCGAAACTGAGCCTGGGCAAGGCGCCTGACAACTGCGCCGCCACCGCCTCGACATCGTCGATCTGCCGCGGCCAGGCGACCAGCGCCCGCGAGACGATGCTGGTGGCGAGCAGCCGTCCGTTGCGGTCCACAATGTCGCCGCGCTGCACAGGGTGTTCAGAGCGGGTCGCTTCGGCGGCCGGCGGCCGGTCCCGGCCCAATGTGCCGAGTTCGACCAGCTTGACCGACAGGGCGGCGAGGCTCGCCGCGAAAGCAACCACGCCGACCGCGAGGCGGTTGCGGGCCAGCGCGAGGGCGGGCGAGGATGAGCGATGCCGGTTCATCGCCGCTCTTCCTCGCGGGAGGCGAAGGACAGGCGGGACGGCGTCTCCGTCGGGAGTTCGGAGATGGGATCGCCGTCCCGCCCGGCGCGAGCCCTGGTTCGGGGCGGCTCGGGAGCGCTGGCCGTTCGAGCCGGGAGGAAGCTCGACCGGTGAAGCTGATCCGCCTCGATGGGGACAAGGCCCAGGGCGCGCGCGTTCTGGAATTCGAGGGTTTGCGGCTGCGTGAGAAACGCGAGCTCGCTGCGCAATACCTGGATACGCTCGCGCTCGGCGAGAACCAGGCGGTTGAGTTCGGCCAATTGCTCCTTGCGGTCGCGCATATGGTCGCCGACCGCGAAAAGCCCGGCCGCCATTGCCGCCGCGCCGAGGCACCAGACGAATGTCGTCCTGGCGCTCATGCCGCGAGCCTCTCCGCAGCGCGCATCCGGGCGGACCGCGCGCGGGGGTTGGCGGCGATTTCGACGGCGCCGGGGCGGGCGGCGCGGCGGTGCAGGAGCCGGAAGGAAGCCGGCGGCGCGGAGGCCGGCGGCCGGTGGCGGGAGCCTCCGGGAGGCGCGCCGCTGCGCTCGCGCAGGAAGCGCTTGACCGTGCGGTCCTCCAGCGAATGGAAGGACACCACGGCGAGCCGTCCGCCCGATGCGAGAAGCCGCTCGGCGGCCGCCAGCCCGCGATCGAGCTCGCCGAGCTCGTCATTGACGGCGATGCGCAACGCCTGGAAGGTCCTCGTCGCCGGGTGGGTCCGGCCGTCCGACGGCGCGGCGCGCGCGACGATGGCGGCGAGGCGGTCCGTCGTGCGGATCGGCGCTTCGCTGCGCGCGAAAGCGATCGCGCGGGCCACCCGGCGGGCGCGCGGCTCCTCGCCATAGCGGCGAATGAGGTCGGCCAGCCGGTCTTCGTCGAGGTCGGCGATGAGGTCGGCGGCGCTCGGCCCTTCGGCGCTCATGCGCATATCCAGCGGGCCGGGCGTAAAGGAAAAGCCCCGCGCCGGATCGTCGAGCTGCGGCGAGGACACGCCGAGGTCGAACGCGATGCCGTCCGCCGGCGCGAAGGCTTCATCGACCGCGACGCCCTCCATTTCCGAAAACCGCGCGCGGCGGAACCGGAACCGGTCGCCGCAATCGCGGCCGATCTCAGCGGCGGCGCCTTCCGCCGCCGGGTCGCAATCGAGCGCGAGCACCCGACAGGGCGCGGCCGCCAGCAGGGCGCGCGAATAGCCGCCGCGGCCGAAGGTGGCGTCCACATAACGCCCGCCGGGCCGCGGGCCCAGGGCGGCGAGGACTTCCGCGGCCATGACCGGGATGTGCCCGCCGGCGGTCACGAGTCCAGCTCCGACTGGAGGAATCCGCCAAAGCGGATCAGCGCCTTCGTTTCCTCGTCGAGTTCGTCGGTTACGTCCCCGACCCATTTGTCGTGCGTCGCCGGTTTCCAGATCTCGATGATGTCCACATTGCCGATGAAGCGGACTTCGCTTGCTATGCCGCAGGCCTGGCGGAATTCCTGCGGCAGCAGCAGGCGGCCCTGCCCGTCGATCTGCGCGTCTCGCGAGCTGCCGACAAAGAGACTGACGATCCTGCCCGGGTCGATCGGCCCGCCGCTTGCGCTCCTGGCGTCCTTCAGCTTCTGATGGATGTCCTTAGCCCAGTTCTGCAAGTATTTCTCTTCGCAGAAGAAGATGGCGTCGCGGTCGTCGAACACGGGCGCGGCCAGCAACCGCATCTCGGCATCCTGGGGAATCGCGCGCCGGTGAGCCGCCGGCACTATCACCCGGCCCTTCGCATCCAGTTTTGCGTCGTATCGACCCGAGACCCGCACCGGAGACCCTGCCTTCCTCATTTTAGCCGAAGGAAATCGCCCCTTTCAGCCACTTTTCTACCATACTAAACCCACTTTCAACCACTTTAATGTCACTCGTCAAGTCCGGGCCCGGGGAAAAATCGGCGGGCGCGCAACGAAATGCTTCCATTGTCGAAAAGAACAAAAAGTGTCCATAATTAAGATGCCAACATTTCCCTTGTGCATAACTTTAAGCGCCGCGAGCATTGCCCTGCCGCCATATGCGCCTTGATATGGCCGTCATTTGATTGGCGTTGCCGCCCCGGTTGCGGGCGGTTGGCAGTCGAAGACCTGCGCAGGCTGCATGATGTCCCAAGGCGGATTTATCGTCGTTTCTCGGGATCTGTGTTGTGAATTCCGGCGGGGGTTCGCGACAGGCAGGTCGCCGGCAAGCCCGGAAATGTTGTGGAAAACCGGCCGTGTTCAGGAGTTTGACTTCGGCCGCTTTCGGCGCGATGACGATCATCTGCGCCGGCTCCCTTATACCAGCGATCGTTGATTGGCACCGACGGCGCGGCGCCTCCCTGTCGTAGCCCCGGTTCTTTGTCCTCATCCCGCAGGCGGGCGCTACTCAGGATGAGGAGAGGCGGGGGCGCCAGGCGGCATTTGCCCGTGAGTTTCAACCCGGTGCCGCTGGTATTACCGCCCCGGACGGTTCCGGGCCGTGAACGGCGGAACGGGCGAAGGACGGTCCAGAAGGCCTGTAGGCCGGGTTCTGTACCGCCCGTTGCCGGGCGGTGACGGCCATTCGTCTGGGACGCCCGTTGCCGGACGCCTCTTGCGACCAACCCGAGCGGCCGGCGCGGAGGCCGCCCGCCGGGACGCAACGCCCCGGCTCGCCGCTCCTATTCGGTCTTGCTCCCGGTGGGGTTTACCCTGCCGGCTCCGTCGCCGGAGCCGCGGGGCGCTCTTACCGCCCCGTTTCACCCTTGCCGGCCGGCAGGGCGAACCTGGCGGGCCGGCGGTTTGTTTTCTGCGGCACTTTCCCTGGGGTCGCCCCCGCCGGGCGTTACCCGGCACCGTTCCTCCGTGGAGCCCGGACCTTCCTCACCGGGCGCGTGAGCCCGGCGCGGCCGTCCGGCCTTCTGGACCGAACCCCTATTCAGGCGCTTTCGAGCTCTTCGCGCAAGAGGGCGAGTTCGAGCCACTCCTCCTCGAGGGCGGCGATGTCCGAGCGCGCTTCGGCCAGCAGCGCGGCCGCCCGGGCGAAGCGTTCGGGATCGCGTTCGTAGAAGCCGGGATCGGCCAGCATGCGCTCCAGCGTCCCGGCCCGCTCCTGCGCGCGCTCGATTTCGCCCGGCAGTTCGTCCCAGCGCCGCTGCTGGCGAAAGCCGAGCTTGAAGGCCGGCGCGCGCGGGCGGACGGGCGCCGCCTTCGGCCGCGGTTTCGGGTCCGTCCGGCGGGGCTCGGCCTTTCTGTTCCGACGGTAATCGCTGTAGCCGCCGGCGAATTCGCGCGCCGCGCCGTCTCCCTCCAGAGCGACCACGCTGGCGACGGTCTTGTCGAGGAAGTCCCGGTCATGGCTCACCAGGATCAGCGTGCCCTCGTAATCCCCCAGCACATCGGCCAGCAGGTCGAGCGTGTCCATGTCGAGGTCGTTGGTGGGCTCGTCCAGCACCAGCAGATCGCATTGCCGGGCGAGCGTGCGTGCGAGCAGCAGGCGGTTGCGCTCGCCGCCGGAGAGCGACCCGACCGGGCTGTCCGCCTGGTCCACATCGAACAGGAAGTCCTTCAGATAGCCGACGACATGGCGGGGCCGGCCGCGCACGAAGACGGTGTCGCCGCCTTCCGGGCAGAGCGTGCGCCGGAGCGTGGCGTCGAGGTCGAGCGCCGCGCGGCGCTGGTCGAAATAGGCGGATTGCAGGGTGGCCGACCGGCGGACCTTGCCCGAATCGGGCTTCAGATCGCCGATCAGCATGCGCAGCAGCGTTGTCTTGCCGGCGCCGTTCGGCCCCAATATGCCGATCCGGTCGCCGCGCAGGATGCGGGTGCTGAAGCCCTCCACGATCATGCGGTCGCCGAACTGCTTGGAGATATTGTCGGCCTCGATGGCCATGCGGCTCCTGATCTCGCTTTCCTCGAGCGCGATGCGGGCGCGCTGCGGGGCGCCGAGCATGGCGGCGCGGCGCTCGCGCATGTCCATCAGCGCGGCGAGGCGGCCCTGATTGCGCTTGCGCCGCGCGGTGATGCCGCGATGCAGCCAGCGCGTCTCCTCCGCGATCCGCCGGTCCAGCTTCTCCTGTCGGCGCAATTCCTCCGCGATAACGGCTTCCGACCATTCCTCGAAAGCGGCGAAGCCGCGCGCGGTCTGGCGCAGCCGACCCCGTTCCAGCCAGAGAATGCGGTCGGTGACATCAGCGAGGAAGCGCCGGTCGTGGCTCACCACGACGACCGCGCCCTCGTAACTGCGTATGAGGCGCTCCAGCCACTCGATGGCCGGCAGGTCGAGGTGGTTCGTCGGCTCGTCCAGCAGCAGGATATCGGGCGCCACGGCGAGCACGCGCGCCAGTTCCGCCCGCCGGCTCTCGCCGCCGGAAAGCGTCGCCATGCGCCGGCCGGGGTCGAGGTCGAGCCGGTCCAGCATCGCAGCGGCGGCATGGTCGGGGGCCGGCGGCCCGCTGTCCGGGGGACGGCGCGCATAGTCGCCGACAAGTGCTTCGGCATCGACCGGAGGGTCCTGGCGCAGACAGGCGATGCGAATGCCGGGCTGGGCGTAGCGCTCGCCGAGGTCGAGTTCGAGCTCGCCGGCGATCACCTTCATCAGGGTGGACTTGCCGCACCCATTGCGACCGATCAGGCAGGCGCGGTCGCCGCGCGCAATGCCGAAACCGACTTCGGAGAACAGGCTCGCGCCGCCGAAGCCGAGCTCCGCATCGCGCAGGGTGAAGATCGGCGGGCCGGCCACCGAAACCCGTCAGGCGCCCAGCTTCGCGGCAAGCCGCACGGTCTCCCGCACGACGCGCCGGACCGCTGCGCCGTGCGGTTGCCCGGCAAGCGCTCCCTCGCTGTCGAAGGCCTCGCCCGCCCGCGCGACGGCATGCTGTGCGGGCGCGACGACGACGCCGATGCCGGAGAGGATCTGCCGGACATGCGCGAGCCCTCTGAGACCGCCCAGCGCCCCCGGCGAAGCCGCCATGAGGCCCGCGACCTTGCCCGCATACCAGACCAGCGGCGGTTGACCCGCCACAGGGCGGGACGCCCAGTCGATGGCGTTCTTGAGGAGCGGCGAGATCGAGCCGTTATATTCCGGCGAGGCGATCAGAAAGCCGTCATGGGCAAGGAACAACTCCTTGAGCCGCGCCGCGCCGGCCGGCAGGCCCTCATCGGCTTCGAGGTCGCCGTTATAGAGCGGCAGACCGAGCTCCGCGAGATCGAGAAGGGTTGTCTCGGCACCGGCGGCCCGGGCCTCGCGCGCGGCGAAACGGATGAGCCGGACGTTTAGCGAGTCCCGGCGCACGGACCCGGCAAAGGCGAGCAGTCTGGGTGTCACAGGCGGACGATCTTTCCCGGATTCATGATGTTCCGGGGGTCGAGCGCGCGCTTGATCGCCCGCATTGCCGGCAGCGCCGAGGGGTGCTCGTCCTCCAGGAAATGCATCTTGCCGTAGCCTATGCCGTGCTCGCCCGTGCAGGTGCCGCCCATCGCGAGCGCGCGGCGCACCAGGCGTTCATTGAGCTCGGTCGCGATCCGGACTTCTTCGGCGTTGTCCGTGTCGATGACGAAGATCACATGGAAATTGCCGTCGCCCACATGCCCGACAATGGGTGTCGGAAAGGGCGCGGACGCAAGGTCGGCGCGGGTCTCGGCGATGCACTCGGCGAGGCGCGAGATCGGCACGCAGACATCGGTGGGCCAGCCCTCCGAACCCGGCCGCAGCGCAATGGCGGCGAAAAAGGCGTCATGGCGCGCCTGCCAGAGCCGGTTGCGCTCCTCCGTGGTGGTGGACCAGGCGAAGTCCGAGCCGCCGAACTCCTGCGCGATGGCGCCCGTCGCCTCCGCCTGCTCGGCGACCCCGGCCGGCGTGCCGTGGAATTCGAAGAAGATATGCGGCGCGCGCGCATAGTCGAGTTTGGAATAGCGGTTGCAGGCGTCCATCTGCGCCTCGTCCAGCAGCTCGATCCGCGCGACCGGAATGCCGGACTGGATGGTCAGGATGACGGCGTCCACGGCGGCCTCCACCGACGGGAAGGCGCAGACAGCGGACGCGATGCTCTCCGGGATGCCGTAGAGGCGCAGATGGATGCCGGTGACGATGCCGAGCGTGCCCTCGGAGCCGATATAGAGGCGCGTCAGGTCGTAGCCGGCCGAAGACTTGCGCGCGCGCGTGCCGGTCCGGATCAGCCGCCCGTCCGGGAGGACCACTTCGAGCCCGAGCACATTCTCGCGCATGGTGCCGTAGCGCACGGCGTTGGTGCCGGAGGCCCCGGTCGCCACCATGCCGCCGAGAGACGCATCGGCGCCGGGGTCTATCGGGAAGAACAGCCCCGTGGCGCGCAGCTCCTCATTGAGCCGCTTGCGGGTGACGCCGGGCTCCACGAAGCAGGTCATGTCCTCGTCATGGACGGCGCGGATGCGGTCGAGGCCGGTCAGGTCCACGGTCACGCCGCCCCCCAGCGCGCCGATATGGCCTTCGAGCGAGGTGCCGGCGCCGAACGGCACGATCGGCGTGCCGGACTCGTGACAGGCGCGGACGACGGCCTGCACCTCCTCGACCGTCTCCGCGAAGACGACCGCATCCGGCGGGTGGGACGCATGGAAGGTCGCATCCTTGCCGTGATGGCCGCGCACGGCCTCCGCGGTGCTGAATCGCGCGCCGAAGCGCTCCCTGAGGGCCGCGAAACTCATTTGACGCAGATCGCCTCGATCTCAACCACCATCGCCGGATCGGCCAGGCCGGCCACGAAGAGCAGCGTCGAGGCTGGCGGGTTGTCGCCGAAAAAGGCGCCCCTGCTTTCGCGGTAGTAGCCGATATCCTCGCGGCGCGTGAGGAACACATTGATCTTGACGGTGTTCTCGCGCGCGACGCCCGCCGCGTCCATCTGGGCTGCGAGATTGGCCCAGACCCGGTCGATCTGGCCCTCGGCATCTTCGACGATGGAGCCGTCGGGGCGCACGCCGACCTGGCCGGAAATATGCACCCAGACCGCGCCGGCGGGGGCTTCGGCCGAGTGCGAATAGCCGCGCGGCGCGTGGACGGCGTCGGGATTGCGTTTCGTCACCATGGCGTTTCCAGCCTCCCCTTGTGTTCTGGCGACAAATAGCACATCGCGCGGCGCCGGACATCGCGCCCGCCTATCGCTTCGACGCGCCGCCCGGGCCGAACAACTGCTTCACGATAACCTTGTCGCGCACGCGCGCACCGGTTTCGGCGGTCCTGCCGTTCACCTCTATGGCAAGCGCCCATTCGCCGTGCATGTCGAGTTCGAGCGTGGCCGTGTAGCGGCCCGGCATGCCTTCCATCGGCGCGGCGCTTGCGGGCGGAATATTGTGGGCCATCGGCATGCTGGGCATGTCCGCCTTGACGGAAAGCGCCTCCGCCACGACCGGCTCGGCCGATTTCCGCCCCGTGACGGTGATAGCGCAGGACCAGACGAGCGTTTCGTCGGTCGGCTCGCAAGCCACATCGGCGGCGGCGCGTTCCCCGGCAAGCGCGGGCGAGGCAAGGAGCGCGACCCCCAGGGCTGCGAGCGCTGTTCTGTAAGCCATGTCATCCCTCCCGTTCGAGACCGAGATAGCGTTCGACAATGCGTTCGTCTTCCAGCAGCGCCGCCGCCGGGCCCTGTCTCGCGATGCGCCCGCCTTCCAGCAGATAGGCGCGGTCGGCCGCCCTGAGCGCCTGAACCAGGTTTTGCTCGACGAGAAGGATCGTCAATCCCCGGTCCCGCAATTGCGGCAGCAGCGCGAATATGGCCTGCACGGCGTTGGGGGCCAGCCCGAGCGAGGGTTCGTCCAGCAGCAGCAGCCGGGGCTCCTGCGCCAGCGCCCTGGCTATGGCGAGCATCTGCGCCTCGCCGCCCGAGAGCGAGGCGCCGCGGCTCGACGCACGGTCTCCCAGCCGCGGGAACAGCTCGTAGAGATCGGCGAAGGACCGGCGCCCCGGCGCGGCGAGCTTCAGGTTTTCCTCGACCGTCAGCCCGCCAAGCACCATGCGCCCCTCGGGACAGAGAGCGATGCCGCGCCGGAATATGCGGTGGCTCGGCAATCCCAGCACCTCTTCTCCCCGGAAGGCGATCTTTCCGCCGGCGGCGGGCGCGAGGCCGGCGACGGCATGGATGAGCGAGCTCTTGCCCGCGCCGTTCGCGCCGACCAGGGCGACGATTTCGCCTTCGCGGACCTCCAGCGAAACGCCGGCAAGGGCCTGCACCGGGCCGTAGCTCACCGAGAGGCCGCGAACCTCAAGCATCGACCGGGGCCTCCGTTCCGAGATAGGCCTCGATAACCGCCGGCCGGCGCAGGACCTCGGCGGGCGCGCCCTCCGCGATAGGTCTGCCGAAATTCAGCACGGCGAGCCGCGTGCAGAGCCCGGTGATGAGCGCCATCTTGTGTTCGACCACGATGACGGTGCGCCCGGGGCAGGCGAGCGTTGCGATGAGACCGGTCATGTCGCGCGTCTCGGCCGGGGTCATACCGCCCGACGGTTCGTCGAGCAGCAGCAATGCCGGGTCGCGGACCAGCGCCCGCGCCAGTTCCAGGCGGCGCTGGCTGGCGAGCGGTAGCGCGCCCGCCAGCCGGTCGGCGTCCCGGCCGAGCCCGACCCGTTCGACCAGTTGCTGCGCGCGCTCCCGCCGAGCCCTGTCGCGGCGCCGGCCGCCTATCAGGTCCCGGAACCGCATGTCCGCCATGCCGTTCTGGGCGGCGAGCACGTTTTCGAGCACCGTCATGCGGCGGAAGATGCGCAGGTTCTGGAAGGTGCGGACGAGGCCCAGCCGCACGATCCGCTCCGGCGGCAGGCCAAGCAGGTCCGTCCCCCCGAAACGGACCCTGCCGGTGGCCGGATACACGCCCGTCAGCGCGTTGATAAGCGTCGTCTTGCCGGAGCCGTTCGGCCCGATCAGCCCGAGCACCTCGCCTTCGGCGGCGCGAAGCGACACGTCCTCCAGCGCCGTCAACCCGCCGAAACGGACCGTGAGCCCGTCAATCTCCAGCATGCTTGCCCCGCAGGAGCCGGCGGATGCGGTAAACGGCGGCCTCGTCCAGCAAGCCGCGCGGGCGCACGATCAGCAGCAGCGCGACGAGCCCGCCGAACACGATCATGCGGTAGCCGGAGAAGGCGCGCGTGGATTCGAGGACGCCGATATCCAGCGCGACGCCCAGCAGCGGGCCGAATGCCGTGCCGAGGCCGCCGATCAGACCGTAGGCCAGCCCATGCACGCCGAGCATGACATTGAAAATCTTCGGCTCGACATAGGTGTTGAGATGGGCGTAAAGCGCGCCGCCGATACCCGCCACCAGGCCGGCGGCGGCGACCGTCGCAATCTTGGCGAGGTTCACATTGACGCCCTGCAGGCGGGCGAGCGCCGGGTCCTCGCCCACCATCCGCAGAATGGCGCCGAGGCGGGTCCTCTCGATCCAGAGGATGGCGGCAAGCGTGACCGCCAGCAGGGCCAATATGACCAGCAGGAATTCGCCGGAAGAGATGTCGGCCTCGTAGATGTAGCGGATATCGCGGAAGCCTTCCGAGCCGTTGGGGCCGACAAGCTCGCCGTCCACCTCCACCTGGTAGGTGAAGATTTCGAGCGCAAGGCGCACCATCTCCGCGAAGGCGAGCGTCGCGATGGCGAAATAGAGCCCCCTGATGCGGAGCGTCGGGATGGCGAGCAGAAGGCCCGCAAGGCCCGCGACGGCCGCGCCCCAGAGGACGGCGCCCAGGAACGGCCAGCCCCACATGGCCGAGGCGATGCCCGAGGCATAGGCCGAGACCGCGAAGAAGGCCTGCTGCCCGAAGGAGATCTCGCCGACCACCAGCACCATATAGGCCGACAGGGCGATGAAGGAGATCATGCCCATATTGGACAGCACGCCGATCAGATGGTCGTCCAGCACCGGTCTAGCGTCCTGGAATTGAAGTGCGTTGCATTGCAAACCGGCCGTCCCGGCGTCCCTCGATACGCGGCTGCGCCGCTACTCGGGATGAGGGAATTCCCGGAGTTCCGCCCCCGCCCTCACCCTGAGTAGCGCCCGCATCAGCGGGCGCGTATCGAAGGGCAGCCACCGCCTGTTTCAAACCGGGCGGAAACACGGCCCTAGACCCGGCTTTCCGCCGCGCGCCGCGCCATGAGCGCCGCTTGCCCCATGAGGCCGCCCGGCCGGAATACCAGCACGGCGAAGAGGAGCATGTAGGCGAGGAGGTCGCGCGTCTCCACGCCCAGATACCAGAGCGCATTGGCCTCGACGACGCCGAGAAGGAGCCCGCCCAGCACCGCGCCCGGAATCGAGCCCATGCCGCCCAGCATCATGGCGATGAGGCCCTTGAAGGTGGCCCAGAGCCCGAAAAGCGGTGTGATCTGCTGGTCGCCAGCGGCGATCAGGAAGCCGGCAAGCCCGCCAAGCGCCGACGCGCATGCGAAGGCGAGCAGCGTCACCAGGCCGGTATTGACGCCCGCAACCCGCGCCGCCTCCGGGTTCTCCGACACGGCGCGCACGGCGAGCCCGAAATGCGTGCGGTAGATGAGCGCGAGCAGGCCGAGCACGGCGAGGGCGGCGATGGCCAGCATCGCCAGGCTGGAGGCCCGGAGGAAAAACGGGCCGAACTCCAGCACGGCGTCCGCCAGAATGCCCGGGAAGGCGTAGGTCCGGTCGGGGAAGAGGAGGGTCACGCCCTCCTCGATCTGCATCCAGATGACGAAGCTGGAGACCATCGAGGCGACGGCCATGTCCTTGCGGATGGCCCAGAAGCAGAGCCGCTCGATATAGGCGCCGACGACGACCGCGCCGACCACGGTTGCAACCGCGATTTCGGCCAGCCCGGCATTGAAGCCCGTATAGAGCGCGGTGCCCGCGAACACGCCCGCCATGATCGACGGGCCGTAGGAGAGATTCAGGCGGCGCAGCACCCCGAAAATCAGCGTGAAGCCAAGCGCCAGCAGGGCGTAGGCGGCTCCTGTGGCAATTCCGTCCAGACAGTTCTGGAGGAAATCGGCCATGAGCGCCTCAGCCGCCGGCAGACCCGAGATAGGCCCTCTGTATGACCTCGTCCTCCGCCATGGCGCCGGGGTCGCCGTCAAAGGCCACCCGGCCCTGGTCCAGCAGGAAGAAATGATGCGCGACGGTGAGCGCCATATGGGCGTTCTGCTCGACCAGCAGGATCGTGACGCCGTCCTCGTTCAACTCCCGAATGATGTCGAAGACTTCCGCGACGATCAGGGGCGCCAGGCCGAGCGAGGGTTCGTCCATCAGCAGGCAGCGCGGCTTCGTCATGAGCGCGCGCGCGACGGCCAGCATCTGCTGCTCGCCTCCCGAGAGCGTGCCGGCATTGGCGTTGACTCTCGCATTCAGCACCGGGAAGCGCTCCAGCATCCGGTCCAGGTCGGCCATCGCCTCGCCCCGGCCGCGGGCAAGGCGGGTATAGGCGCCTGCGATCAGGTTTTCGCGCACGGTCATGTCGGGGAAGACGAGCCGGTTCTCCGGCACGAGCGCGAGGCCCTGCCGGACGACCGCCGAGGAGGAGGCGCCGGTGATGTCGCGGCCTTCGAAAGTCACGCTGCCGCGCCTCGGGCGGAGCAGGCCCGCAATCGTCATCAGCAGCGTCGTCTTGCCGGCGCCGTTCGGGCCGAGAACGCAGGTGATGCGGCCCTCGGCCGCGGAGATGTCCACGCCCTTCAGCGCCTCGATCATCCCGTAATTGGTGACGAGCCCCTGGACCTCAAGCATCGGCCGTTCCCAGATAGGCCGTGCGCACCGCCGGGTCGCTTCGGATTTCTGCCGGCGCGCCCTCGGCGATCTTCTGCCCGAAATTGAGGACCGCGATCCGGTCCGTCACACCCATGACGAGTTCCATGACATGCTCGACCAGCAGGATCGTCATGCCGTGGTCGCGGAGCGCCCGGATGCGGGCGGCGAGC
>JAJECF010000171.1 GCA_022822125.1 Alphaproteobacteria bacterium | reverse complement strand
CCCGCGCGCTATTCGGCGGCCTGGCGGGCGCGGCCGGCGATCGCCTCGCGCAGCCCTTCGAGCAGCCCTTCGAGCTTGGCCTGGCCGTGCTCCATCGCGGCCATCCGCGCCTCCAGGCGCTCGAACCGCGCATCGACCTGCGCAAACCGCGCATCGACCTGCACGAACCGCGCGTCGACCTGCGCAAACCGCGCGTCGACCTGCGCCTCCAGGCGCTCGAACCGCTCTTCCGTCCGGCGCTCCAGGCCGGCCATGTCGGCGCGCAGGCGCTCTTCCATGCGGCGCATGTCGGCGCGCAGCCATGCGAACAGGCCGAGGAGCAGCGCCCCGAGCGCGATAAAACCGGCGAAATCGGCGTCCATGAAGGCGAACGTAACGGGGATGCGCCGCCCCTGTCCAGACGCCCCTGTCCAGACGCCCCTGTCCAAACGCCCCTGTCCATACGCCCTTATCCAGACGCCCTTATCCAGACGCCCGGTTACGCGCTCCCCGCGTCAGAGGCAGTTCTTGCGTTCGAAGGCTTCGAGGGCGGCGCGGCGTTCGGCCTCGCTGCCGTGCAGGAGTTCTCCGGCCGATGCCGTTGCCATGGCTCAGAACAGCCGCACGAAGCGCAGTTCGCCCGAGACGCGCCTGTAGTCGTGCAGCTGCGCGTTCGACGTCCGGGCTTCGTACACCACCGAGACCTGCGGGCTGAAGCCGCGCAGGGTCAGGGCGCGGTTGTGGACGTTGAGCCGGGCCGACCAGGTCCGGTCGCGGCGCGCCCCGCCGCCCAAGACGAAGGGCAGCCAGTTGCCCTCGTAATCGGTCCAGCGCACCGTGCCCGACCCGCCGACGGTGAACCCCCAGGGCAGCTGCGCCGTCGCGCCGGCCCGCAGCCAGCGGGACGCATTGCGCTGGTTCTCCTGTTTCGCCCTCTGCATCGACCAGCCCCCGGCCGCGTTGAGGCGCAGGCTCGGCAGCGCCACCCAGCCGAACCCCGCCGCGAGGTCGACGAGCGGCCCGTTGAACGGGTCGCGCCCCGGATAGCGGCGGTCGTGCCAGGCGGCGTCGAGGGATGCCGAGAGCCGCGGGGTGAGCCGGTGCCGCCCCTCGAAGCGGAAACCGAGGTCGCGGAAGTCCGGCTCGTCGGAGAGCCAGCTCAGCCGCGTGCTCGCCAGCAGGCTCGCCTCGGTCCGGGGCCCGATCAGCCAGCGCGGGCCGAAATGGGCGCCTATGAAAGTCCGGTCGAACGGGTCGGACTGGTATTCCCGGCGCGAGACGTCGCCGCCCATGCGCAGCCGCCAGCGGTCGCCGAGCGGATGCTGGTATTCGCCGCCGGCCCAGATTGCGAGGCCGATGCCGGAGGTCGGCGTGTCGGCAGCGTTGTAGGTGAAGGGCAGCCGTCCGAACACGGTATCGATCAGGATCGTACGCTCGTCCGTTTGCGCGGAGATATTGCTGTCGGGCGCCAGGGCCATGCCGACGCGCACGGTCCAGCGCTTGCGCGCGCGGATCTGGCCGAGAAAGCGCTGCACGTTCGCCGCGACCGCCTTGGGCGGCTTGCCGGCTAGCACCCGCTCGAAATGGCGCCGGGCCAGCGTGTCCTCGCGCTTGAGGAAGAAGGCGCGGGCCAGTTCCAGCCGCGGGCGCACCAGGCCGGGCTGCCGCGTCAGCATGCGCCGCAGGGCGGCGATGGCGGCGTCGAGGAAGGCGTCGCGCGTCTTCTCGTCGAGGCCTTTCCGGCCCGCCGCGGCGATGCCCGCCCGGCCGACCAGGAACAGGAGGCGCAGATCGTTGGGCCGCACCTTCACGGCGGGCCTTAGTAACGTCAGCGCCTGCAACGGGCGCCCGGCGCGAAGGAGCGCATTTGCGCGGGCCTCCACCGTTTGCGGCGTCCCCGGCTTGCTTTCCGCCTTCGTTTCGGCCTTGGTCTGGGCCATGGCCGGCGAGGCAACCGCGAGCGCGCCGGCGAAAGCCGCCAGCAGCACCGCGGCGGCAACGCCAACCCGCCGCAACCTGGCCGCAACTCCCCCTCGTCGCCAACCTCTCTCGTGTCGACTTCCTCCCTCTTGTCGCCCCGGACTTGATCCGGGGCCCAGTGCCACAGGGCAAGGCCGTGCCGGGCGGCCCTGGGCCCCGGATCGGGGTCCGGGGCGACACGGTGGTGTGTTTAGTTCGAGCGCTAAGCGCCATGACGGATCACGACGCTCCGACACTCCATCAGTGTCACCCCGGACGGAGCGACACGGCGGTGTGTCCCATGCAAGCCGGAAGCCGGGGTTCCGAAGGGCCGGTCCCGCCGCACCCGCCGGCCCGTCCGGCAGGCTCGGGACAGGCCCGGAACCCCGGCTCTCTCTGCGAGCGACCGGTTCCGGACCGGGGGAAGCGGAAGAAACGGGGTGCGGCGGCCCGGCGCGAACCGGGGCGACCGGGGGCGTTACGGCAAAAGGGAAGACCGCGCGGAGGGCGGCCCGGCACCGTTCGTTCATCGAGACGTCTCTTGCAAGCAGAAAAGGCAGGGAAAAGGGGCAGGGAAAAGGGGCAAAAAAAAGAGGCAAAGAAAAAGGGGCCGGCCCTGTCGAACCGGCCCCGATCGGAGGGGAGCCCCGGCGGAACGGGGCTCCTATTCTCTCAAGCTACCGCCGCGCGCCGAACGCGCCGCCGATGCTCACATTTTCGTTGTCGGCCTGGAACGTGCCGCCAACACCGAGCGGATAGGCGTCAGCGGTAGTCGGCTGCCCGAAGAACTGGGAAGTCCAGGTCCCGTGCGCCGTCTGGTCGCCCATCGTTGCCGTCGCGCCGTCGAAACCGGCGGTGGTCGGGTCGTTGTTGGTGCCCATGGAGATCAGACTGGTACCGACGCTCTCCGTGAGCGTTTGGCGTGCCAGCGTCACCGTCCAACCGGACACGTCCACATTGCTGTTGTCACTCTCGAAGCCGGAGATGCTTCCTGAGATACTTCCGGCAGCGCCTGTGCCAGTGAACCTGGCGGTCAGCGAGGCGGCCGCCGTGAACATGCCGGCTTCCCCGCCGGTCACGCCGGTGCCGTCGATCTCCTGCACCACATACTTGCCGGCTGCCCGACCGTTGTAGGTCGCCGAGCCCGCCGCCAAGTCGTTTGTACCGGCCGCCGAAGGCGTGAACGCCGTGCCGTCCGCGTAGTACCGGAACGTGTAGACGCCGGTCTGAGCCGTCGGCTCCTGCAGCCACCAACCGAAG
>JAJECF010000168.1 GCA_022822125.1 Alphaproteobacteria bacterium | reverse complement strand
GCTCGCCTCAAAACCGACCGCAGACACGACCCGCGACCCAATCAGGCCAGCCGCAGCGCCCCAAACGCAACGCAAACCTAAAACCGCATCCAAAATCTCAGCCGCTATTCCTCAGAACCTCAATTCTGCAAGTGCCTCAGTTTACCACAATTTCCCCGAGGTCCAGCGCCGCCCCGGCAAAGGCGGAGACAGAGCCGCACCGCCTGCAACTGTTGCATAAATGCAACATAAGAGAAAAAATGACACTCATAAGCCATTTCAAGATTGCGGCCCCGGAGCGGCCCGGTAGGATTGACTCGCCGTCCACTTCCGGGCGGTTATGGACAGGAGTCTGGAATGAGAAACTCGTTTCGAGGCAAAGTTCGCATAAAGTGCATTATGAGAAATTTATGATCGTATAACATGTTGATTTTCTGCATTTTCCGGTAAACGGGGCGAAGGGAAAGAGGCCGGAGAGGCGCGCTGGCGCACCCCCCTCCGGCGGCCGGCCGGGGCCGAAAGGAGCCCGGGGATATGGGCCTGAACCCCGACCGGCTTTCTCAACGGACCGCGATCAGAAGCTGAGCGCGAAGCCCGTCACGAAAGCGGTGCCGTCGATGGTGCGGCCGCTGTTGTAGGCCCTTTCAGCCGAGACGATCGAGGTCTTGGAGGCGACGCCCGGCGCCAGCGTGTAGGACATGGACAGCATGGTCGCGTCCTGCTCGTCGCCATTGTTCCACTCGGTCGCCAGATGGCTGAGGCTGACCGCCATAGGACCTTCCGAATACTTGACGCTCGCGCCCCAGGTATCCCAGTCCTTGGACATGTCCTTGACGACCTTCTCCATCACGATGTCGTTGTTCGGATCGTTGTTAGCGTCCGTTTCTAAGACGTACTCTGCACCGCTGCCTTCGCCGACTTTGTAGTGATAGTTGTTCGTGTTTGCGTCGATGGCGGTGGTGTTCACCGTTCCATCTGTATCGGAGTAACCCAGATCGCCCTCATTCAAAAGAGCGAGAACATCTGAATCGTCCTCATCGTTGGCGTTCACGACCATGTAATCCGTCATGGTCGTATAAGCGCCGCCGTCGTTCGTTGCATAGACGACGCCGAAGCTGAACGAACCGAAGCCGACTTGCAGGGCTGCATTCGAGAAGGTGTTGCTGTCAGCCTTCATCATGGAACCGTCGGTGGCGTCCATGATGTTCTGCCGGGCCATAAGACCGTTGTTGACGATCGTGGCAAAATTCCCGGCCTGAGTCGCAGGGTCGCCCCCGGTGAGACCCGTCAGCTTGTTCTTCTTGTCGTTCTGGGTGGCGTACTCAAGCGTCTCCCACGCCTCCTCGTCGGCGGCGAGTTTGCCCTTCGTAATACGCTTATCCCTACCACCGGGGGCAGGCTTGGCTCCCGAAATGAACTCCTGCATGCCGGTCTGGCTTACCTGGTAGTGACCGAGGGAGAATGCGACATTGGCGCCGCCGAACTCGCCCACATAGTTGGCGCCGACTGCCCAGCCGTCTTTTTCGTTGTCGTTCAGTGACGAGGCAAACCGGCCCTCCTGCCCGTCGTTCGGGATATAGGTCGCGCCGAACTGCACGCCGGAGACGCGCGGCGTAAAGTAGGAAATGTTGTTCCTGTCGCCGTGACCGTGGCCGTAGGTCCCGAAGCCGTCATGGCTGCAACCGGCGAGGCCGTTGATCCAGTGGTGGGTATCGCCGCAGTTCAGGGTGACACCGACATCCAGACCGCCGTGATGCATGAGCGTAGAAGCCGGGTCTTCGGCGCCGAGCGTTACCTGGCCGAACGCTCCGCTTACCGTGAGCTGCGACTCGTCGATGTAACTGGTTGAATGGTTATGGCTTCCCGTGCCATCCTTCGACCCGGTATCTTGCGAGTTGCCTTCGAGTTCGACCTTGACGGAGAAGGTCAGGCCGTTATCGGACTCCAGCTTGCCCTTGAAGATGATTTCGCTGTCCGAGTGTTGGGCAGTACCATCTCTGACCGTCTCAGCGCTGTCGTCCACGCTGGACATGCCGAACCATTGCTGCATGTAACCGCCGACGCCGACGCTCAACATATCGGCAGCGGAGGCCGATCCGACGGCCGTGGCGCCCGCCAGCGCAAGCCCCGATGTCGCATAAAGCGCATTTCTCATAATGCACTTTATGCGAGCTTTTTTGGCCGGTTACACGCCCCCAGCGTGCCGAAATGCACAGTAACATGAACATGAAATATCTGCGATCCTTTCTCGCTCTGGCGCAGGAACGCAGCGCCGCAAGGGCCGCAGACCGCCTCGGCCTCTCCCGCAACAGCCTCGCCCACCATGTCGCCGCCGTGGAGGACGCCGTCGGCCACCGCCTGCTCGAAGCCCCCTGGCCGAGAGAGGCCCGGCAGGTGGGGCGCACGCAGTTGACGGCGCACGGGCTGGCCTTCTTCCCCAAGGCCGTGCGGGCGCTGCGCGCGCATGACGAGCTGTTCGACGACCGGCCGGCCGAACAGGACCCGCGCGACGCCCGCCTCACCCTGCTGCACGGCCTGCTGGAGCTTGCGCTGGACACGGCGCGCAACAACCTGACCGACGCCGACCGCAGGCTCATCGACGCCCTGCTGCTCAACGCCGACCTGCAGGGCGCCGGCGTCCCCGCCGGGCGCATCCGCAAGGCGGGGTAGCGGGCCATGACGATATGGGCCGAGTCACCCCCTCTTCATCCTGAGTAGCCGCGTAGCGGCGTATCGAAGGGCTTGTCCTGAGCCTGTCGAAGGGAGCCCGCCCTGAGTGTCGGTGCGTCCTTCGATACGCGACTGCTGACGCAGCCGCTACTCAGGATGAGGAAGAGGGTAGGGCCTGCTGGCGCGGGCGCTACTCGGGGTGAGGGAAAGCAGGCGGTGGCCCTTCGGCTGCTGCTTGAGATGAGCGACAAAAGGAACGGCCATCCTGCCCTCCTTGTATGTCATCGTTTCGTTGTCTTGGTTACAGTCGGGACGGCATCAGCGGACGGGGGACCGGTCCCTCCTCATCCCGAGTAGCGGCGCCAGCCGCGTATCGAGGGACGGCTTCTCCCGCTGGCCATCCTTCGATACGCGCCCGCAGGCGAGCGCTGCTCAGGATGAGGGGCGGAGGGTAGAGGCCTCCTGCGGCGCGCCCTGGCCGACCGGGCAGAAATCGTACGCGCCGATGCCCTGCACGATCAGGAAGCGGGCGCGCGCGCCGTCCTTTCCCGTCACGCGGTGCGCGGTCATTTCCGGCACGGCGCAGCTTTCGCCGACCTCCAGCAGGTGCTGCGCCCGGGGCGCGCGGGTTTCCACCGAGAGCGTCCCTTCCAGGCAATAGAAGGTGTCGGTGATTTCACTGTGATAGTGCCAGGGCACTTCCTGCCCTTCGGCGAGCGTCAATATGCCGACGCGCAGCGTGTCGGTCCGGGCCACCGTCTCGCGGCGTTCGATGACATAGGGTCGGGCGTCGGAGTCTGCCATCGGTGCCTCTCCCATTGCTGCGCGCGCTGGCTATCCGGGCGGCGCATTCGTCCCGGCGAGTCCTATGGACCCGCTGCGGCCCCGTCAAGGCGGGCTCCGCCATTGCGCGCCCGCCGCTTCGCACCTAGATAGAACAGGCCGCCGCCGGGCGGCCTCGGGAAAGCGCGGGCAGGCCATGGGCATTCCGTTCGTCAAGATGCACGGGCTCGGCAACGATTTCGTCGTGCTGGACGCGCGCGCGCGCGCGCTCGACTGGTCCCGGGAGGGCTATCGCCGCGTGGCGGACCGGCGCACCGGCGTCGGCTGCGACCAGTTCATGGTGCTGCGCCCGCCCGGGCGCGGCGGCGATGTCTTCATGGAAATCCGCAATGCGGATGGCGGCGAGGTCGAGGCCTGCGGCAACGGCACGCGCTGCGTGGCGGCGCTCATCTTCGACGAACGCGGGCGCGGCGAGGCGGCGGTCGAGACCGTGGCCGGCACGCTCCGGGCGGCGCGTGCGCCGGGCGGGGCGGTGCGGGTCGATATGGGGCCGGCGCGGCTCGGCTGGGACGAGATTCCGCTGGCCGGCCCGGCCGACACGCTCCGCCTGGACCTGGCGCACGGCCCGCTGGCGGCGCCGGCGGCAACCAATATCGGCAATCCGCACGCCACCTTCTTCGTGGAGGACGCCGAAGCGGTGGACCTGGAGGCCTGGGGGCCGCGCGTCGAGCATGACGCCCTCTTCCCCGAGCGCGCCAATGTCGGCGTGGCGTCGATGGAGGGACGGGACGCGATGCGGCTACGCGTCTGGGAGCGCGGCGTGGGCGTCACGCGCGCCTGCGGCACCGGGGCCTGCGCGGCGGCGGTCGCCGCCATCCGCCGGGGCCTTGGCGCGCGGCGCATGGAGGTGCGGCTCGACGGCGGCCCGCTCGCCATCGAATGGCGCGAGAGCGACGGCCATCTGTTGATGACCGGGCCGGCCGAAGTGAGCTTCCGGGGCGAGCTGGAAGCGCATCTGCCGGAGGCGGGCCGGTGACCGCCGAGATCGTCACCTTCGGCTGCCGCCTCAACGCCTGGGAGTCCGAGGCCATGCGCCGGCTGACGGCCGGGCTTTCCAACACCCTGGTCTTCAACACCTGCGCGGTGACGGCCGAGGCCGAACGGCAGGCGCGGCAGGCGATCCGCAAGGCCCGGCGGGACCGGCCCGACGCCGAAATCGTGGTCACCGGCTGCGCCGCGCAGATCGCGCCGGAACGCTGGCTCGCCATGGAGGAAGTGGACCGGGTCGTCGGCAATGCCGAAAAGCTGACCGCCCGGGCCTGGACGCCGGAGGCGCCGGCGGCGCTGGTGGACGACATCATGAGCGTGCGCGAGACGGCGGCGCATCTGCTGGACGGGTTCGGCGGGCGGGCGCGGGCTTTCGTGCAGGTGCAGCAAGGCTGCGACCATCGCTGCACCTTCTGCATCATCCCCTATGGGCGCGGCCCCAGCCGCAGCGTGCCGCTCGGCGAGATCGTGGCGCAGACCCGCCGGCTGCTGGAGGCGGGCGCGGCCGAGATCGTGCTGACCGGCGTGGATATCGCCTCCTGGGGCGCGGACCTGCCGGGCGCGCCCCGGCTCGGGCAGCTGGTCCGCCGCCTGCTGGCGCAGGTCCCGGAACTCCGGCGGCTGCGCCTTTCCTCCGTCGATCCCGCCGCCATCGACGACGAACTTTTCCGGCTGCTGGCGGAGGAGCCCCGGCTGATGCCGCATCTGCACCTCTCCGTCCAGGCGGGCGACGACATGGTGCTGAAGCGCATGAAGCGCCGGCATCTGGCGGCCGATATCGTCTCGCTTTGCGGACGGCTCCGGGCGCTGCGCCCGGAGATCGCCTTCGGGGCCGACCTGATCGCCGGCTTCCCGACGGAGACCGAGGCGATGTTCGCCCGCAGCCTCGACCTGGTGGAGGCCTGCCCGCTGACCTGGCTGCATGTCTTTCCCTATTCGCCGCGCCGGGGCACGCCGGCCGCTCGCATGCCGCAAGTGCCGGCGGCGCTCTGCAGGGACCGCGCCCGCCGGCTCAGGGCCGCGGGCGAGGCCGCAGCCGGGCGCTTCCTGGAAAGCCGGGTCGGGCGGATCGAGCGCGTTGCGGTTGAGAAGGAAGGCGTCGGGCGCACGGAGCAGTTCGCGCCCGCCCGTCTTGAAGGGCTTGCCCTGCCCGGCTCGGTCCGGCGCGCGCGGGTGCGCCGGGTGGAGAAGGAACGGCTGGTCGCGGAGGTGCTGGCGGCGTGAGCTGGCTTCAGCGGCTGAAACGGGGGCTGTCGCGCTCTTCCGACCGCCTCGCCCAGGGCATTGCGGGCATCTTCAACCGGCGGCGGCTGGACGGCGAGGCGCTTGAGGAGCTGGAAGACCTGCTCATCATGGCGGATCTCGGGCCGGCCACAGCTGCTCGCCTGGCGTCCGGCCTGGCGCGCGAGCGCTTCGGCAGGGAAGTGTCGGACGAGGAGGTGCGCGGCGCGCTGGCCGACGAGATCGCCGGGCTGCTGGAACCGGTGGCCCGCCCGCTCACCGCCGACCCGGCGCTGAAGCCGCATGTCATCCTGGTCGTGGGCGTGAACGGCACCGGCAAGACGACCACGATCGGCAAGCTCGCCCACGCCTTCCGCGCCGAGGGCCGGTCCGTGCTGCTGGCGGCCGGCGACACCTTCCGCGCGGCGGCGGTGGAGCAGCTGCAACTCTGGGGCGAGCGGGTGGGCGCGCCGGTCGTGGCCCGGCCGACGGGCGCGGATGCGGCGGGCCTCGTCTTCGACGCCCACGGACAGGCGATCCGCGACGGGACCGACATCTTGCTGATCGACACGGCCGGGCGGCTGCACAACAAGGCCAATCTGATGGACGAGCTCTCCAAGATCACCCGCGTGATCGCCAAGCAGGACCCGGGGGCGCCGCATGACACCGTGCTGACGCTGGACGCGACCACGGGCCAGAACGCGCTGCAACAGGTGCGCGCCTTTCGCGACATGGCGGAGGTGACCGGGCTGGTGGTGACCAAGCTCGACGGCTCGGCAAGGGGCGGCGTGGTGGTGGCGCTGGCGGAGAGCGTCGGCCTGCCGGTCCACGCCGTCGGCGTCGGCGAAAGCGAGGAAGACCTCCGCCCCTTCGCCCCCCGCGACTTCGCCCGCAGCCTGATGGGGCTGGAGTGAACAGGACAGCATGGACAGCAGGGGAAACCCACAATGCAGAACAGATATGTGGGGGACATCGGCGACTATGCCAAATATAGCCTGCTTCGCACGCTCTCCTGCGGATTGAAGCTGGGCATCGCTTGGTATCTTTTCCCCGATGAGGAAGGGAAGAAAGACGGAAAACACACGGATTATCTATGCGACGAGAAGAAATGGCGAGATTTCGACAGGGGCACATTCGACAAGATCTACATGATCGTAAATTCTGGAGAGCGCAGCGTCCGGGCAATCGAAAGTGCCGATCTTCTCCCGGGCACGGTGTTCTCGGGCAGGAAATTGGATTTCCGCGGATGCAAACCGCACGAACAAGGTGCTTGGAGGAAGAAGTGGTTTCGTAAATCCAGAAGGGACTTAAATGATTGCGATTTGATCTTTGCCGATCCTGACAACGGCCTCATTGAGCAGGAGTCGTTTCGGCCCGGCCGCAGAAGGCACGGAAAGGGCATTCCCGAATGTGAAATAGCGGCGTTGTCAAAAGGAGAAAGGCCTGTAATCCTCTACCATCACAACAGTCGACGCAAAGGCGGCCATGCCGAGGAGGTATGCCACTGGCAACGACGGCTTGAGGAAAGGCTCGGTAGCAGCACCTGCGCGGTTCGGTGGCGGTATATGTCGCCTCGAACATTCTTCATGGTCAACTGCAATGACGAGTTGGAGCGACGCGCAAGGCAATGGTGCAGCCAGTGGAAGGATAAGGACAAGGTGTTCTTCGTCGATTCACTTGGAATCGCGAAAGAGTCCGCGGACCGAAAGTAGGGGACGATCGCGATTTATCGCAATGCGCCGTTCGATCCGGATTGGGCCTCGCCGCCCGGGGACACGATCCTCGACCTGCTGGAACAGTTGGATCGGACACGGGAAGAGTTGGCACATCGACTCTGCTGCAGCGTTGAGCGAATCGACCGGCTCATCGAAGGAAAATCGGTCTTGACGGAAGACGATGCGCGACAGCTTTCCTCCGTGCTGGGCTCCAGTATGGAGTTCTGGCTGACGCGGGAAGAGCATTATCGCAAGGACCTCTTGAGACTGGCAGCATGCGACCGTTTCGTCGGGACAACGCAATGACGTTTCCAAACCGGTTTATCTTCTTGAGGCACTTGCAGAATTGAGGTTCTGAGGAATAGCGGCTGAGATTTTGGATGCGGTTTTAGGTTTGCGTTGCGTTTGGGGCGCTGCGGCTGGCCTGATTGGGTCGCGGGTCGTGTCTGCGGTCGGTTTTGAGGCGAGCG
>JAJECF010000039.1 GCA_022822125.1 Alphaproteobacteria bacterium | reverse complement strand
CCAGTTCGCCCGCCGAGTAACGGTTGAGCTCGGAGTCGAACGGGAAGAAGAAGTTCTCCCAGCCGAAGAAGAAGCGATGGACCTCGATGCGCGCCCGCGACACCTGCACCCGGCGCCCGAGCGTCGGCCGGGCGTCGAATTTCGTGCGTGTCGCGCGGAGCCATGATGGCGCCGGCCCCTCCTGGGGCAGCGCCGTGGCGACGCCCTTGCCGTCGGCCTCGACCGCTATCGTGCCGTAGTCCGGCACCGTCAGCCGCAGGACGGGGCCTGCGATTTCCGCACTGTAGCCTTCGCCGAGATCGACCGTGACCGTATCGCCCGAGCGTTCGACCCAGTCCGGCGGCGTCCGGTAGGTCGCCGTCCGCTCCCCTTCGACGGCAATGACCGTTTCGCCGCTGCGCAGCGACTTGGTGACATGGACCTTGTGCGCCACCGAGTCGACACCCAGCAGAACGGCCCGCTGCGGTTGTGCGCCGGCGATCAGGCCCGAGACGTCGAAGGCGCCCCAGGCATAGGCGAGATAGGCAAGCACGCCGAGCAGGATGGCGCCATTGCGCAGCGCGCCGTTGCGCACGGCGGCGAAGGCCGCACGGCGCCGTCGGCGAAGCGCCTGGCCGGGGAGCGGAGCCGAAATGTTCGCGCCTGCCATTCAGGCAATCCTCCCGCCTTCCGTCACCCGCCGCCTGAGCCGGGAGGAGATCTGGTCGATAACGAAGATCGACAGGATGAGCAGCAGGAAGAGCGCCGCGGTTTCGTCGCCCGAGCCCTTGCCCCAGCCGATGGTGCGCCGCATCTCCGCGCCGATGCCGCCCGCGCCGACGAAACCCAGAATGGCGGACGCGCGCACATTGATCTCGAAGCGCAGCATGAAATAGCTGAGATAGTTCGGCAGGACCTGCGGCAGCACGGCGAAACGCATGCGCTGCAGCCAGCTCGCGCCGCAGGCCTGCAGGCCCTCGACGGCCTTCCGGTCCACGTTCTCGTTGACTTCGGAAAACTGCTTGCCGAGCGCGCCGGCGGTGTGGAAGGCCACGGCGATCATGGCCGGCACCGGACTCGTGCCGAGGACGAAGATCAGGAACAGCGCGATGATGAGTTCGGGAAAGGCGCGCATCACGTCCATCGTGCGGCGCGCGACCGGGACCAGCGGGCTCCAGACCCCGAAATTGGCTGTGCCGACGAAAGCAAAGGCCGTGGCGGCGGCGCCGCCGAGGATGGTTGCGACCGCAGCGATGTTCAGGGTTTCGATCAGGGCCGGCAGGAACCGGACGAGAAGGCCGGGAAATTCGCTCCCCGCCTGCCAGGCCTCGAGGACGATCTCCCCGGGATAGTCGAAAAACTTGGTGAGCCCCTGCAGGAACCCGCCCGAGTTCATGGCCTCGGCCTGCCCGTAGCCGGCTGCGAGAACCGCGACGACAGTCGCGGCGAGCGCGGCGGAATAGAGCTTGCGCCGCCGTTCGATCCGGAAGATCTCCGGCGCCAGCCCGGCAACGCCTGTCATGGTCCCGAATCCGGGCGCCGGCGCGAAAGGGCGGCCCCGCCTTCGCAGGGCCGCCTGATCCCGTGCCGCAATGCCGTCAGGAGGATTTACGCTTGCGCGCCTCCACGATGACCTCGTAGTCGGCGTGGCTGATCGGCGCGATCGCCTTGATCTCGCCGGCCATGAAGCCGTACGCGCATTCCGCGTCCATGGAAGGCAGGCTCGCCAGCATGCCGACCATCTTCAGCTTGACGGCGGTCGGCAGCGTCTTGCGCAGCACGATCGGGCCTTCGGGAATGACCCTGGACCGCCAGATCTCGTGCAGCTGGGTCATATCGACGAGGCCGGCATCGACGGCCTTGCGGAATGCGCCGCTGTTGAAGCCGTCCTCCCAGTCGCCGAGGCCGTCCGCCCAGGAGACGCCCGCATCGATGTCGCCGTTGGACACGGCGACGATCGTCTGCTCATGCCCGCCCGTGAACACGACATCGCCGAAATACTTGCCGGGCGACATGTCGTAGCCGGCTTGCGGAATCTCGATCGACGGAATGAGGTAGCCCGAGGTCGAGTTCGGGTCGCCGAAGCCGAACTTCCTGCCCTTCATGTCGTCCAGGCTGTCGATATTCCGGTCGATGCGGGCAAACCCGATGGAATAGTAGCCGAAGGAGCCGTCGGCATTGATCTTGGTGAGCACCGGCTCGACCGCCTCGGGATCGGTCAGATAGACCTTCGCGTAGCCGGAGGCGCCGAGCCAGGCCATGTCGAGATTGCCGCCGAGCAGGCCCTCGATTACGCCGTTATAGTCGGCGGGCGCGAACAGCTTGGTCTCGACGCCCAGCAGTTCCTCCGTCTTCGCGCGCAGGCACTCATTGCTGCGCAGCCGGTCGGAAGCGTTCTCGCCGCCGAGAATGCCGATGCGGAATTCGGCGACCTTGTCTTCTGCCATGGCGCCGGTCGCGACCATGACCGCTGCTGCCGCTGCAGCAAGATATCCGGTGAGCTTCATTGCCCTTCTCCTTCTGGTTCGGAATGGCGGAAAAACCGTTCGCTCGGGCGGGTGTCTGTCAGGCCGGCACAGCGGCCGGCTCCCAACCGGCATCGGCGGCCGCGCCGGCAAACGAGGTCGAAGTCGCGGCCTCGTCGATCTCCCGGTCGGCGCCGTAAATGTCCCGCACGACGCGCGGCGAAAGCTCGGAGGGGCTGCCGTCGAAGACGAGCCTGCCCTGCAGCATGCCCAGAATGCGGTCGCAATAGGCGCGCGCCGTGTCCAGCGTGTGGAGGTTGCAGATAACCGTCAGGCGGTTGCGCTCATGGATTTCCCTGAGCGCGTTCATCACCGTCTCGGCGCTGACCGGGTCGAGCGAGGCGATGGGCTCGTCCGCCAGGACCATCTTCGGCTCCTGGGTGAGCGCGCGTGCGATGGCGACTCGCTGCTGTTGCCCGCCCGAGAGCGTCTCCACCCGCTGCAAGGCCCGGTCGGCGATGCCGAGTTGTTCCAGCGCGGCGAGCGCACGTTCGATGCGTTCGTCTCCGAAGATGCCGAACAGGCTCTTCAACGTGCCGTGGCCGTTGAGCCCGCCCAGCATGACGTTGGTCACGACATCGAGCCGCGGCACCAGGTTGAACTGCTGGAAGATCATGGCGCAGTCGCGCTGCCAGCGGCGCATGGCTGCGCCCTTCAGCTCAAGGACATTCCGGCTGTCCACGAGTATTTCGCCGCTCGCGGCGGGGGTCAGCCGGTTGATCGTGCGCAGCAGCGTGGACTTGCCGGCGCCCGACCGGCCGATCACGCCGATCATCTGCGCCCGGCCGATGGAAAAGGAAACGTCGTTGACCGCGACCGTGCGTCCGAACGACTTGGTGAGCCTCTTGACCTGCATGAGCTGTCCGAACGGATGGGGGTTCGGCAGGCGTTTTCACACCGCAGGCGGACTCTGGCCGCTCGAGCTTTCAGCTTTGCGACATATAAATGAGGATTCGGTGACGCATGGCAAAGCGGCGCGGGCGCGGAAGCCTCGCCCCCGCGCCCGCCGCGACAGCGTCGGACTCGGGCGGCGCCTACTCGGCTGCTTCGGCGGAAACCGGCGCGTCCACGATGCGGGTCTCGAAATTCGCTGGAGAGACGATTTCGAGCACCTCGAAATCCTTCGAGCAGGCGATCTCGCGATGCGGGATGCCGGGGCGCTGGTTGATGACGTCGCCCTTCTCGATGCGGCGCACGCCTTCTCCGGCATATTCGAACTCGGCCCAGCCGTTCAGCACCATGACGAACTGGAAGGTGCAGTCATGGACATGCCAGTGCTGCACCTCGTCCTTCATGTCCTTGCCGTTCGCCTTGACGATATGGGCAATGTAATCGCCCTTGGTCGCCGCATTGATGCCGAGGTCCCGGTAGTCGAAGATCTCGCGCAGGCCTTCGGTCCAGACGGCGTCGGACGCCCTGTTTATCGAAAAATCCCAATTGTCAGTCATTGCCGTCCTCCCTTGCTTGCCGGCGGCCATCCTACAACCGGTCCTCCGAATCGTAAATCGACTCTCCCTTCACCATCTCCCGCAATTCCTGCTTCCGCGTCTTGCCCATTGCGTTTTTGGGCAGCGTGTCGAGGAACAGTACGTCCTTCGGGTGCTTGAAGCGGGCGAGCCGGCCCTCGAAGCGGGCGAGGAAGTCCGTCGCCGCGATTGTCGCACCCGGGGCGGGGACGACGACGGCGACCGGCGCCTCGCCCCACCGCGCATCCTCGCGCCCGACCACCGCCACGTCGGCAATGTCCTCCATCCGGTGGACCAGCTGCTCGATCTCCGCCGGGTAGATGTTCTCCCCGCCCGAGATCACGACGTCCTTCTTGCGGTCGTTGATGAACACATCGCCCTCTTCGTCGCGCCAGGCCACATCGCCGGTATGGAACCAGCCGCCCCTGAGCGCGCGGCGCGTCTCCTCTTCATCGTTCCAGTATTCGCGAAGGACATTGCCGCCGCGGATCAGGATTTCCCCGGACACGCCGACCGGGACCTCGTTGCCGTCATCGTCAACGATCTTCATCTCGCAATGGAGCCCGCATTTCCCGGTCGAGCGCGGTTTGCGCAAGCCGTCGCCCGGCTTCTGGTAGATCGAGACCGGCGCCGTCTCCGTCAGCCCGTAGGTCTGGCATACAGGGATGCCGCGCGCCTGCACCGCATCGATCAGATGGAGCGGCACGATGGAGGAGCCGGTAGTGAGGATGCGGAGGCTGGAAAGGTCCGCGGCGTCCCAGTCCGGGTGGTCGATCGCCGCCTGGATGGTCGCCGGGACCAGGACGAGTTGCGTCGGGCGCTCCTCGACGATGGCGCTGAGCGTCGCCCCGGCGTCGAAACGGCGGTGCAGGATCACCGTCCCCCCGACATAGAAGGCGGGCGAGGTGAGTATGTTAAGCCCGCCGACATGGAACATCGGCAGCACTGTCAGCACGCGGTCGGCGCCGGTCAGCCCGGCATAGTGGAGGCAGTTGAGGGCGTTGACCTGGATCGCCCGCTGGTCCAGCACCGCGCCCTTGGGATAGCCGGTGGTGCCCGAGGTATAGACCAGCAGGCAGGGCGTCTGCGGCCCGGCGTCCGGATCACGGTCTTCGCCCGCCGCCCTTTCCGCATCGCGGGCGATCCGGTCCGCGGACGTGACGGCTGTGTCCGGACAAGCTGCCGCCGCCTCGCGGGCAAGCTCCGCATGGTCGGCGTCCGCGATCAGCACACGGGGCGTGGAGTCGCGGAGCATATAGGCGAGCTCGGGGGCTGCCAGGCGCCAGTTGAGCGGCGAGAACATTGCGCCGATCCGCGCACAGGCGAAGAAAAGCGCCAGCATGGAGGGGCTGTTGAAGCCGAGATACGCCACCCGGTCGCCGCGCTCGACGCCATGGACGGTCTTCAGCGCCCGGGCATGGCCGCGGATCGTCGCCGCGAAGCGCGCATAGTCGATGTCCTCGCCCTCGAAGCGGATCGCGGTCTTCGACGGGCTGAACGCGGCGTTTTTCTCGACCCACGAGGACAGGTCGTTCATTCGTCCGCCTCGCCCGGCTCGTAGAGCGCCTCGCGGCCGAGCTTGTCGATACAGAGCTCCGCCGTCCATGGCAGCATCAGCGAACCGCAGCGGCTGTCCCGGTAAAGCCGCTCCAGCGGCAGGCTTTTCAGCATGGATTGTCCGCCGCAGGTGCGGATCGCCTTCCGGCAGAGGTCGTTGGCGGTTTCCATCACCGTGTACTGGGCGCAATAGGCGCGGAGCACCGAGGCTTTGGACGGGTTCGCGCGGGCCTCGCCCAGCATCTGGAACCAGAGCGCCTTGGCCTGCTCCAGCGCGACCAGCATCTCCGCCACGGCGTGCTGCTTGGTCGGGTACATGCGCCGCTTGACCGGCGGCATGCCGGGGACCTCGCCGCGCAGGTAGCGGACGGTGAAATCATACGCCGCCTGGGCGATGCCCATATAAGCCGGGGTCAGCGTGGTGAACATGTGCGGCCAGCGGGTCGCCGCCTGGAAATAGACGCCCTTGGGCATAAGCGCTGCGTCGTCCGGCACGAACACATTGTCGAACAGGAGGTCGCGCGACACTGTTCCGCGCATGCCGAGCGGATCCCAGTCGCCGACCACGCTCACCCCCTCGGCATCGGCGGGGATGGCGAAATACATCGTGTCGCGGCGGCTCAGAGTCTCCTTCTTCTCGGTGCATAGCACGCCGTAATAGTCGGCCGAGCCCGCGAGCGACGCGAAGATCTTCTTGCCATTTATCACCCAGCCGCCCTCGACCCGGTCCGCCAGGGTGCCGAACGGGCGGAATCCGGCCGCCGCCGCGCCCCCCTCGGAAAACGGCTGGGCGTAGATCGCGCCCTCGTCCACGATGCGGGCGTAGTGCAGCGCGCGCCGCCTGGTGTGTTCCATCCTCCGGGCGTCGGTCATCGGCAGATCGTCGGCGAGAGCGCCGGTCCACAGGCACGAACTCACATGCATGTTGAAGGTCAGCGCCGTCGAGCCGCAGTAACGGCCGATCTCGGCCGCCATCAGTGAATAGGTCTTGAGGTCCGCGCCATGTCCGCCATGCTCCTTCGGCACGCAAACGGCGAGCAGGCCGGCCTCGTGGAGGTCCCGGTAGTTCGCCATCGGGAAGATCGCGTCGCGGTCCCACTGTTCAGCACGGTCGGCGAACCGGCTCTCACCGAGATGCCGGGCCACCGTGCAGAGCGCCGTCTGTTCGTCGGTGAGCCCGTAATAGTCTGCGTCGAACATCGGCGCGTCGCGCCGCTCATCCCTGGAAGCCATCGCCGCCTCCCTGCCCGCTCAGGAAGCGACCAGCCGGCCGGCTTCGACCACGTTCACCCCGTCGAGACTCACCGTGCAATTGCGCATCGGCAGGTCGAAATGTCCCAGAGTGTGGCGGTTTGCGAACTCGTTGGCGCCGGTCGAGTAAAGAAAGTTGCCCGCGAAGGCGCGGATCTCGGTGCCGTTGAAGTCGCGCCGGTCGTACATGGCGAGCGCCTCATAGCGCGCGGCTTCGTTCAGCCCCCATCCGACATGCGATGTGGCGTAGGCCTCGCGGTCGCCCCAGGCGGCCCAGTAGCGCCGGAAGAGCTCGGCATCGGTGCCCTCGCCCTCGATGGCGGTGACGTAATCGTCCTCAATGGTGAGCGTTACCGGCGCTTCCAGATAACGTTTGAAGGTCAGGTTGACATCGCCGGTATCGAGCACCAGCCGGCCCTGGACGGAGCCGGCGGGGGGGAAGGCGACGACGATCCCGCCGGGCCAGTGGGCGACCGTTCTCGGCCGGTCGCAATAGCCCCAGACCCCGGCGCTCGGCGCGCCTTCCAGCGCAATGGTGAGGTCGGAGCCGGCGTCGGAGGTCACGCGCATCTCCTTTGCCGCCCGGATCCGCTTTACCGCCGCCTTGACGCGCTCGGTGAGCGCCGGGTCCGGCAACAGGCGCTCCAGCGCGTCGGGATGCTCATTGCTGACCATCAGCAGCCGGGCGCCCTCCGCGAGAATGTCGGGAAGCTCAGGGGCATGGAGCATCCCCTCCACCGTCACGTCCACGACGAGAGAGCTGGCGGCCAGCGCCTTGACCGCCGGACCCAGGCCCTGCAGGGCGGCCGATGCGCCGGTCGAGCGCACCGGCACGGGGGCGGTCTGCGGCGGGGAGACGACCGTGACATGGAACGGCCGCGCGCCGCGCCGGAGCAGGGCGAGCTCGGCAAGTTCGACATTGAGGCGCCGCGACTGCGTTTCCGAAAGGATCGCGACTTCCTCGCCTCGCCCGACCCTGCACAGGCCGAAGACGGTGTCGAACGCCGCGATCCAGCGTTCCTCTATGCGGTCGGTGAACACGTCCGGTCGCTCCTTCCCGGTTGCAGGCGCCGAGTGTAATCCATTGGCGCGCGCCGCCCGTCATACCAACGGCTGCCGGCAGGAACCGATAGTTCACCGCCCCAGCCCCCGAGCCTGCCAGATTCGCACATCTTCGCGGTCCGGGCGACGGATGGGCTCGCGAGGGCCCGGAACATGTCATGAATTGTCGTAACTGCCCAGGAGGGGTTGACGGGTGGATTGAGAAATGAGTCAACCTTTGGATGCGTCGTTCCGAACCGTTTGACCTGTTGAGAACCCATTGGTCCATTTTCGTGTACCGATCATACGCAGGCGCCTCGCCTCAAGGCGAATTCCGGCTCAACGACCCCGCCCGGGGGCTGGCCCCCGGAGCGGAATGGGCGCTACCATGCACCGCCCGGTTCGGACCCTCTTCCCGGAGGCCGGCCGGAATGCGCGGTAAAAATTGGAGGACACGGAATGGCGAGCGTCACCATCAACGGTGAAGCCCGGATGCTGGACGGACCGGACGACACCGTCCTGTTGTGGGCCCTGCGCGACATGGCGGGCCTGACGGGCACGAAATATGGCTGCGGAGCGGGCCTCTGCGGCGCCTGCACGGTGCATGTGGACGGCAAGGTGGAGAAGTCCTGCATGATGACCGTGGGCGATGTCGCCGGCAAGTCGGTGACGACCATCGAGGGCCTCTCCGCCGACGGCAACCACCCGGTCCAGGTCGCCTGGCGCGAGATGCATGTGCCGCAATGCGGTTTCTGCCAGACCGGGCAGATCATGCAGGCCGCCAGCCTTCTGGCCGAGAACCCGAAGCCGACCGACCGGGAAATCCTGGACGGCATGAGGCACTTGCAGAATTGAGGTTCTGAGGAATAGCGGCTGAGATTTTGGATGCGGTTTTAGGTTTGCGTTGCGTTTGGGGCGCTGCGGCTGGCCTGATTGGGTCGCGGGTCGTGTCTGCGGTCGGTTTTGAGGCGAGC
>JAJECF010000117.1 GCA_022822125.1 Alphaproteobacteria bacterium | reverse complement strand
GCTCGCCTCAAAACCGACCGCAGACACGACCCGCGACCCAATCAGGCCAGCCGCAGCGCCCCAAACGCAACGCAAACCTAAAACCGCATCCAAAATCTCAGCCGCTATTCCTCAGAACCTCAATTCTGCAAGTGCCTCCGCATCCAAAATCTCAGCCGCTATTCCTCAGAACCTCAATTCTGCAAGTGCCTCCGAAGACAGGCGCGCGACCTATCGGACCCAGCTGGCGGCGTTCCGTGAAACGGCCCGCCTTGTGGCAGCGGAAGGTGCGGGTGCATTCAGGCGGGACTTCTTCGAGAGCATCGGGACGCCGGAGTGGGAACAGTTTCTCGCCGCCGCCAGTGTGCTGGCACGCCGGGAACGAGAGGATTATCCGCACGACGACGATCATTGTCTGTTGTGCCACAGACCTCTCGATGCCGCCTCTGCGGCTCTCATCAGGCGCTTCTGGGGATTCCTGGCCAGTGAGGCGCGCAGCGACGCCGAAAAGGCCAGCGCGCGGCTCGACCAGTCCGTTCGGGAACTGAAGGAACTCCGGCTGGACTTCCTTTCGGAAAACACGACCGTGCGGGCTCACCTCACGAGGCTGGATCCGGCGCTGTGCAGGCGGGCGCTCGGGGCCGTCGAGGCCATGGACAATGACAGGTCCGCAATTGTGAAAGTGCTGGAGGCAGGAGATGGCGAAATTCCGTCTCCCGGCTTCGAGAGCGTCTCGGACGAGTTCGCTGATCTTGTTGCGCAGATCGAGGCGGATATCCGACTCCTCGAGGAAGGGAAGGTCGAGGACGCGGTCAAGGCGCTGGAAACGGAGAGAATCGTGCTTCGCCACCGCCAGGTCCTGAATCAGATTCTGCCGCAGGCAGAAAGCTACGTTTCCGATCTCGGATGGATAAAGAAAGCATCCGGTGAGCCGAAGCGGAACCTCAATCCGCTTCCGGTCACCAACAAGGAAAAGGAACTTTTTGCGAGCATAATTGCGCGGGACTACAAGGAACGGTTTTCCAAAGAGTGCGAGATATTGAATTGCAGCCTGCCAATCGAATTCCGAACCCAGGGTCACCGAGGCCAAACCTTGCGCTCGCTCAGCATCAAAGGCAGGCATCGACCGGATGCAATCTTGAGCGAAGGGGAACAGAGGGCGGTGGCGCTAGCCGATTTTCTGACCGAGGTCTCGCTGAACCCCGCCAATGCCGGCATCGTTCTGGATGATCCGGTGACGTCCCAGGATCATGAACGCAAGGAGCGTATCGCACGTCGTCTGGTTTCCGAAGCCAAAGAGAGGCAGGTAGTCATCTTCACGCATGACCTGGTGTTTTTGACCATGGTTGCCGGTGCATCGGAAGATCAGAATGTGGACTTGTTGACCCATTGGATCGAACGGGACGGTAACGGGAATCCCGGTCAAGCTTCCCTCGACGACTGCCCGGCCACGACTCCGCAATACCGCAATACCAGGAAGGCGAAGAAGACCCTGGCCGAGGCAAAGGAAGCGGCGGGCTCTACGCGCGTGAAACTGGTGCAACGTGGAATGGGAGAGCTGCGGCGCACTATTGAGGAGATCATCCCACACCACCTGCTGAAGCAGGTCGTAAACCGGTGGACAGATCGGATTATCGTAACCGGCCTCAAGAGGGTGCACTGGGACGACGGTCTGATCTCGGACATCATCGGATCGTACGAGAAATTGTCCGCTTACATTGAAGGGCACAGTCATACGGAAGCGCGAGCCGGTGGGCTGCCGGAGCCCAACGACCTTGGCGAAATGATCGCCCGGGTGGATGATCTCATCAAGAGAGCACGGGCGGATCGGCCGCGGCAGTAGCGACGCCGGGTGACCACTAAATTCCAATGCCCGATATCCGGGGCAGTTACCATAAAACACTGTTTTCGGGGCAAGCGAGTTCCGCCGCGACCCCGTCATGCACCCCGCTGCTGCAACCGGGCGAGCTGCGCGGCGCCCTGTTGCGCGCGAGCAGCCGCTCGCCGTAGCGGTTGACCATGGCGGGGAACTTCCAGCGCCCGGCGTGGAGGATGGCCGGCATGTCGATGCCGGCGGCGATCATGTCCTGGGCCGCGCCGACCCGGGTGCTGTGCGCGACTGCGATGCCGGCGACGTAGCGGCGCACCGTGGCCGGCGCGGGGGTCGCGGCCATGGCGTCGACGAAGGCCGCGACCGTTTCCCGCGGCGCAGCAACCGGAAACCGAAACCCCGGGCTGGTAGCTCTCCGCAACGATCAGGCGCTTGCGCGCCTCGCTCCATCGACGGCGAAGGCGGCGCCCCCGACCGTCGACCCCGGAGCCTGCATGCTCGGCTGCGTCCGACATCCGCATAGTGTCCACTTATCCTTGGTGGGCACCTACGACGCGCGCCCACCTCCGAGCGCGCACTCTCCCCGATCCCGGAGAAATGCGACAGGCGGCCCATCCCGGAGGGATACCGCGGTGCGGCGGGGCGTAAGACCGGTGTGGCAGGCCCACCTTCTGCTTGGGGCGTGGATATGAGACTCCCCTACGTTGGATGGACGTAGGGGAGTTTCTCCATGGAGGGCACTACGGAGTTTTACCGCCCGGTAGAGGTGATCGGAGGGGTGAAAGGTCGTCGTCGCTGGCCGGACGAGTTGAAGGCGCGGATTGTTGCGGAGACGCTTGTGCCTGGTGCGACGGTGAGATCGGTGGCCCGGCGTTACGATCTTCGTCCGAGCCGAGTGTCTGACTGGCGTCGTCTGGCGCGGGATGGTCGCCTGGTTTTGCCTGCGCTGGACGAGGGAGTGGATTTTGCGCCGCTGGTGGTCCGGACGGAGGGGAGCGGTGTCGCCGATCCGCGAGACCTCCGGTCCGTGCGAGGCCGGCGCCGTCTCGCAGGCGACCGCCGCTCCGGGGAGAAGGGTGGCGAGGCCGACTGCGGCCAGCGTCGGTTCCCGGCAGTAAATGTCGGACGAGCCGTCATCGGGAACGAGGAACCCGTAACCCTTGGCCGGATCGTACCATTTGACCGTCGTCGACTTGCGCGCGCCGGCGCCGGATCCTGGAGGCGGATTTGTCATGCTGAAATGCTTTTCCCCTGGGACGGAACTTCGGATCGAAGGCCCCTTCTACCGTCCCTCCCGGAGACGGTGAAGGTCCGTGGGAAGAGCAATCGCCGCGCCGGGGCTCCCGCTCCGACCGCGTCCGAAGCGGACATCGCTTCCGCGCGTAATTTCAGGCCGGGAGCGCCAGTGATCCCGAGCGCCGTATCCAGAGCGGGACTGCGGTCCCCCGAAAGCGCCTTGCAGAGCGGTTCACGGGGCCGGACCCGCCCTGCGCCATGCCTCCGGCGCGGGCAAGGTCTCCCGCTGGCGGCGGCGTTCGCCGCGCGCCTCAGCATTTCCTGACGGTCCAGACGACCTTGCCGACGATATGGGCTTCCTCTGCGAGGCAGCTGTAGGGCTCGTAGTCGGGGTTGCCTGCGCTCCCGGGTGGCGGAGTGGGCCGCCGAGGCGGACGTGAACGGCTGCGGCGACCATGGCGCGGGCTCGCCGCCCGGCGGCTGGAGGCCCCGTGATGGGCGCCGTCAGAGGCGACCCCGGGCGCCTGCCGCGCATCGCTGCGGGCGCGGCCGTCGCACTGGCGCTGCTCGGCATCGATCCAGCGCTCGCGACGACGGACACCACGTTCACGGGTCCGCTGGACACGGTGACGGGCATGGTGTCCGGCACCGGCGGGCAGCTGGCGGCGGCGCTCGCCATGGGCGCGGCGCTGGTGGGCTCGGTGCTGCACTTCAACGCGATGCAGCTCATGGGCGCGGTCGGCGTCGGCGTGGCTGGCGGTGTTCGCGTTCTAGCTCTCGGCGGTCGGCGGCAAGGCGCCCCGGCCGGAGGCGCGCATCGACGCCGCGCTCGCGACCCCGGATACGGCCGAGGAGAGCTGCACGCGGCGCTCCGAAGCCCGGCTCGGCGACATGGACGCGCGGCTGCGGGACAAGTGCCAGCCGTACCGGCCGACAGTTTCTCCGGTTACAACCGCCTCTGTGCAGCCAAGCAATTGCCTGGCGGTGTCCGGTGCTTACCTAGCGCGTCATCGCTTCGCATACGATGCCATTCCGTAAAGGACCAAGCCCCACGGCCTTGCGGGCCAAGTTGGTACGAAACTCGATCTCAGAACAGTTGGCGAAGCGCTCACGAAGGATGATTGAATGCATTTCGAGCTCTGCCCCAAGCGCCTCAGCGGCCCGCAATTCCTGCAACTTAACTTCGATTTCGAGGACCAACCAGAAGGAAACGCAGAAGATAACGGAGAATAAGCTTGGAACAAGCGATTGTTCGAATGTCTCTTTCCTGATCGTCAGCGCAACCCATCCAATCAGGCCAGCCAACAGTGCGGTGACTACCGCAGCGACAACATTAGGATTGAGGGAGGTGCCAGCAGTGAGATAGCCGCTGAGCGCACCGATGCTCGCAGCGGCGACAGCCAAAATTGGCTTCGCGAATCGCTTCATGGGCTACTCTCGACGTAGCTGAGTGCCAAAATAATTCCTTTGGAGCCTTTGAGCAGCCGAGGGATGCCCAAAGCTTCCTCCAATGGTGCCAAGTGCCTTCAATTGTTCCCGTAGATTTTGGTCGAAACTCGAAGGTAAGGAGAACTTTGACGGTTCCCCGGGATCAGAAACTGACGCACAGCTAGACCAAGACCTTCCATCGATGAGGCATTTCTTGAATTCCTGATCGTCTGTAGATGACGCTGCTAGGATCGAATTGCTGGTTCCCAGTGCTACGATCACTCCGACGATCACTGAAGCGTAGACCTTCATCTCTTTCGTCTCCCTGCCGCATATGCGAGAATAAAGTATATCGCGCTGGGGAACTGTTCGCAACCAAATGTCATCCGGAAGGAGCAATCTCTGACGGCCGCCTGACCAAGGGCAAGCGGAGACCCGGGCATGCGGCATTTCGCCGAAGTGGTCGGACAGGTCGCAATTGATCACCTCATTGCGCCATCCGTTCAGCAGGTGGTGGATGCGTCTAACCGCATCCTGCGCGCTCCGGCCCGGCCTGTAGGCATATTGCTCCGGTTGCAGGTCGGCCTCGAATATCGGCTCAAGCACCAGCAGGGCCGATGTCTGGGCCACCCGGTCCCTTATGCAAGGGATGCCCAGGGGCCGGAACTTGCCGGGCTGCTTCTTCGGGATGAGAACCTGCCGCACCGGTTTCGGTGTGTAGGTCCCCTCCCTCAGGTCCCGCGCCAGTTCCCCGAGCCAGCCGCTCACGCCTTGCGACACGATATCCGCGAAGGTCTCCCCGTCCACCCCGGCAGTGCCGCCATTGCGGCGGACACGCCTCCAGGCTTCCGCGAGAAAGTCCTCGCGCCATACCTTGTCGATCAGCGCGTGGAAGCGCCGGTCGGGTTCTTCCTTGGCTTTCGCATGTAATACGGTCTGGAGTTCCCGGACCTTCGCTGACCCTGCTAGGCTCTCGCCAGTGGCCACGCCCTGCGTCCTTTCCGTATCGCTCTCGAACAAGGGCTCCTTCCCTCCGCCGGCGTTACCCGGCATCCCCGGTAATACAAGCCCATCCGCCACCCTGCCGGCCCGGCCTGCCCCTCGCGG
>JAJECF010000130.1 GCA_022822125.1 Alphaproteobacteria bacterium | reverse complement strand
TTCCGACTTGTTGCCGGTGGAGAGCACCATGTGGCCGAACTTGTTGGAGAGCGCCATCAGGGTGAGGCCGCGCGCCCGGGCCTGGATGTTCTCTTCCGTCGTGTCCTCGCCGCGGTTGCCGAAGGCGCCGGCCAGCATCTGCCCGAAGGCGCCCATCGCCGGCTCGATGGAGATCGTCTCATAGGAGGCGCCGAGCGCCCGCGCCGCCTCCAGCGCATCGTCCAGCGAGGCCTGCGAGGTGTAGGGCGAGGGCATCATCACGCAGCGCACGCGCGCCGCGCCCAGCGCGTCCACCGCGACCGCCGCCGAGAGCGCCGAGTCGATGCCGCCGGAGAGGCCCAGCACCACGCCCGGAAAGCGGTTCTTGTTCACATAGTCGCGCAGGCCCAGCATCATCGCGGCGTATATATCGGCGAGATCATCCCGCCCCGCCGCCATCGGGCCGGCCACGCAGTCCATGCCCTCCGCGCCGCGCTCCCAGCGGGTGAGCGCCACGCTTTCCGTCCAGGCCGGAAGCTGCGCCCGGAGTGCCCGGCCGCGCCCGAGCACGAAGGACGCGCCGTCGAACACAAGCTCGTCCTGGCCGCCTACCTGATTGACATAGGCGAGCGGCAGTCCGCTCTCGACCACGCGCTCGACCGCGATATTCAGCCGGACATCGTCCTTGGTCGTCTCGAAAGGCGAGCCGTTCGGCACCAGCAGCAATTCGGCGCCGTTCTCCTCCAGGCATTCGACCACGGAGGGCTGCCAGATATCCTCGCAGATCGGCACGCCGATGCGCACGTCGCGGAAGGAGACCGGCCCCGGCATCTCGCCCGGGTCGAACACGCGCTTCTCGTCGAACACGCCGTAATTGGGCAGCAGCACCTTGCTGCGGACGGCCGCCACCCCGCCCCCGTCCAGCAGCGCGACCGCGTTGTAGAGCCACCCGTCCTCCCGCCAGGGCAGGCCGACCAGCAGCGCCGGTCCGCCGTCCACGGTCTCTTTCGCCAACTCCTCGCAGGCCTCCCGGCAGCCGTCCTGGAAGGCGGGCTTCAGCACCAGGTCCTCCGGCGGGTAGCCCGAAAGCGCCAGTTCCGGGAACACCACGAGATCGGCGCCGTCGGCCTCGGCGCGCGCGCGCCGGATGCGGTCCGCATTGCCGGCAACATCGCCCACGGTCGGATCGATCTGAGCGATGGCGATGGAGAGCCGGTCGGTCATCTCCGCCTCAGCAGGAACTCGCGCCCGACCTTGACGCTCGGCTTGCCGTCATATTCGACGATGTCGGCGGTCGCATAGGTCTCCGACCACTGGTCAGGGAGGTAGGAGCCCGTGCCGATGGTATCGACCGGCGCCTGGGCAAGCGCCATGACGCGGCACTTGCCGGCGGTGAAACCCGACGAGGCGGTGATCTTCACTTCCGGGAAGCCGGCCGTGTTGAGCGTTTCGCGCAAATGCCAGATGGCGGCGGCGGTGACGCCCGTGCCGACCAGGTGGCGCAACTCGCCCTCGGTGCGATAGTCGCGGATGGCGCGGGGCGCGTTGCGGTCCAGCACCTCGTATGACTTCTGCAGGTCCAGCCCCTCGGCGTAGCGCCCGCCATGGGTATCGAGGCGGATGGCGATGCGCCCGGCCGCCGCCCGCTCAGGAAACCGCCGGCAGACCGCGACCGCATCCGACATCTCGGCACCGTAATAGTCCGTAACCACGGTAAGGGGCTCGTCGGGGAAAGTCTCGGCGAACATCTCCGCCGCGCGGAGCGTGGAGCCCGCATAACCGATCAACCCGTGCGGCATGGTGCCGAGGCCCCGGTCCGCGCCGAAGAAATGCGCCGTCGCGTCAGTGGCGTTGCCGATGAAGCCGACCGCGCCCGCCTCGCGCCTGGCGGCGGCGGAGCCGACGCTTGCGGCATAGGCCATGATCTCGGCCATATCCGTGCCGGCGCAATGGCGGGCGTCCATGGCGAGGAAGCCCGCCTCTGGCAGCGCCATGCACATGGCGCGGGCATTGTAGGCGGCGACGCAGGCCGAGCCGAGCTTCTGGAGGTAGAGCGTCTCGAGGTCGATCAGGTGGCAGAGCGGCCCGGAGATGTAGAGCAGCGGGTCGCCTGCGCCGACCCAAACGCCCTCCGCATAGCGCTCCTCGATATCGAAAGCCGTGGACCGCGCCTCTGCCACGGCCCTCAGCCACTCCACGGTGAGCCGCGCGGCGGAGACCACCGGGCGGCGCATGAACACCGCATAGGTGACCTCCGCATCGCCGAAGCGCTCCACGACCGCCTTGCTCTTGGAGAAATAGGCGTCCGTGTAGTGCGGGACGTCGGCGGCGTCCGGGTGCGGGAGCGCGCCGTCCATCGCTTACTCCGCAGCGATCGCGGGCGCGGCGCGGCCGTTGCGCTCTTCCTTCAATTGCTCGGCGATCAGGAAGGCGAGCTCGAGGGCCTGGCTCGCATTCAGTCTCGGGTCGCAATGGGTGTGGTAGCGGTCCTGCAGCCCGGCCTCGGTCACCGCGCTCGCCCCGCCGGTGCATTCGGTCACATTCTGCCCGGTCATCTCGAAATGCACGCCGCCGGCCCAGGTGCCGTGGTCGCGGTGGACGGCGAAAAACTCCTGCACTTCCGAGAGGATGGCGCCGAAGGGGCGCGTCTTGAGGCCGCCGGCGGCCTTGACCGTGTTGCCGTGCATCGGGTCGCAGGACCACACGACCTCGGCGCCTTCGGCCTCGACCGTCTCGATCAGGCGCGGCAGGTGCTCGGCCACATTGCCCGCGCCCACGCGGCAGACAAGCGTCAACCGGCCCGGCTCGTTATTCGGGTTGAGCAGCCAGAGAAGCCGCTTCAGATGATCGGTCGTCAGCGACGGGCCGCATTTCAGCCCGAGCGGGTTGCCGACGCCGCGCAGGAACTCGACATGCGCCTCGTCCGGGTCGCGCGTGCGGTCGCCGATCCAGAGCATATGCGCCGAGCAGTCGTACCAATCGCCCGTCAGGCTGTCGATCCGCGTCAGCGCCTCTTCCCAGGGCAGCAGCAGCGCCTCGTGCGAGGTGTAGAAGGAGGTTTCGCGAAGCTGCGGCGTCGTTTCGGAAGTGAGGCCGCAGGCGGCGATGAATTCCAGCGCTTCGGAAAGCCGGTCGGCCATGTCCCGGTATCGCTCGCCCAGCTCCTCACGCACGAAGTCCAGATTCCAGCGATGAACCTGGTGCAGGTCGGCGAAGCCGCCCATGGCGAAGGCGCGCAGCAGGTTGAGCGTCGCGGAGGCCTGGGTATAGGCCTGGAGCATCCTCTCCGGGTCCGGCTCCCGCGAGGCCGCGTCGAAACCCATGGCGTTGATGATGTCGCCCCGGTAGCTCGGCAGCTCCACCCCGTCCACCGTCTCGGTCGGGGCCGAGCGCGGCTTGGCGAACTGGCCGGCCATGCGCCCGACCTTCACCACCGGACAGGCCGCGCCATAGGTCAGCACCACCGCCATCTGCAGCAGCACCTTGAAGGTGTCGCGGACATTGTTGGCGAGGAACTCGGCGAAGCTCTCCGCGCAGTCGCCGCCCTGCAGCAGGAAGGCCTTGCCCTGCGCCACACGGGCCAGGTCGGCCTTGAGGTTGCGGGCCTCGCCCGCAAACACGAGCGGCGGCCAGCCGGCAAGGGTCGCTTCGGCAGCGTTGAGCGCCGTCCCGTCGGTATAGGCCGGCATCTGCCGCGCCGGCTTGCCGCGCCAGGTCCGGGGCGTCCAAGTCTCGCCCATGCGCCGTCTCCTCAGCTTGATGCGCCACGCGGAAAGGCGGGGCTATACGCCGAAACGGCCCGGATTTCAAACGCCGCCCGCGCCCCGGACTCCCGCTATCCCCCGTCCGGCGGGCCGGAGAAGCGGGCGCGGGTGCGGGCGACGGCCCGTTCGTTGACGGCGAGCGCCATGAGCAGGCCGCTTGCAAACACGGCGCCGGCCAGCAGGAAGGAGAGCGCGTCATAGCCGAGCCGGGCGACAAGCGCGCCGCCAATGGCCGCGCCCGCCGCCGTGCCGCCCCAATTGCTGCTGGAGATCACGCCGGCAAGCGCGCCCCGGGACTCGCCCCCGGTCTCCGCGATCACGATCATGAGGACGGTGGTGACGGGGACCGTCAACAACATGAAAAGGCCGGCCGCCAGCACCGAGAACCACGTCCCCCAATCGAGCAGGAACACGCCCAGCCCCGGAACGGCGGCGGCCAGCAGCAGGGCGGCCGTCACCGGAAGCCGCCGGCGCATCCGGCCCATCCTGCCGCCCATCAGGGGCGCCGCGGTCATCCACAAGGCGACGACGGCCATCGGCAGCGCCACCTCCACGGTCCTGAGGCCGTAGGTCACGATCAGGAAGGCCGGCAGGAATGTGAGAATGACGCCCCAGGCGGAGCGCGCCAGAATGTTCGCTCCGGCCATGTGCCAGGTCACCGGAAAGGCCGCGACCCGCCGCATGCGGCCGGCGAGGTTCGCGCGGCCGGCGGCCGGCCGGCGGTAGGGCGCGAGCGCGAGGAGCAGCAGGACGGCGAGCAGCAGCGCCAGCCCGACCGCGATAAAGGGCAGGCGCCACCCCGCGTAATCGCCGAGCGCGGCGGCGAACGGGACTCCCAGCAAAGCGCTCATCCCCGGCTGCATGGTCATGAGCGCGATGGACATGGGCCGGCGCGCTTCGGGAACGATGTCCGCTGCGAGCGAAACGCATGTCGGAGGCACCATGCCGCCGCCGATCCCGACCAGCAGGCTGAAGCCTATCGCCGCGGCGAATGTGGGGGCGAGCCCCATGCCGAGCGCGCCCGCCGCCAGGAAGCAGAGGCCCAGCAGCAGCACCGGCTTGCGCCCGTAAGCGTCCGAGGCCGGCCCCGCCGCCAGCGCCGAGACGGCCCAGACCGCAGCGGCCGCCGTGACGAGCTGGCCCGCTACGGGAACCGTCACCCCCAGCGCTGCGGCCATGTCCACGAGCAGGGGCCCCAGCATCGCCACCGCCGTAACCGTCAGGAACACGGCAAGCGCCATGCCGGCGAGAATGAGCGGATAGGCCTTTTCTGCGGCGCCGTCCCTCTCCACGGCGGGGCGCCGCCGCTCAGATCCCGGCGAAGAAGTCGTTGCCCTTGTCGTCTATGACGATGAAGGCGGGGAAGTCCTCGACCTCGATGCGCCAGATCGCCTCCATGCCGAGTTCCGGATATTCCAGGACCTCCACCTTGCGGATATGGTCCTGCGCGAGCCGCGCCGCCGAGCCGCCGACCGAGCCCAGATAGAAGCCGCCATGCGCCTTGCAGGCCGCCGTCACCTGCGCGGAGCGGTTGCCCTTGGCGAGCATGACATGGCTGCCGCCGGCTGCCTGGAAAGCGTCCACGAAGGCGTCCATGCGCCCGGCCGTCGTCGGCCCGAACGAGCCGGACGCCATGCCCTCCGGCGTTTTGGCCGGGCCGGCATAGTAGATCGGGTGGTCGCGGAAAGAGGCGGGCATGGCTTCGCCCGCAGCGAGCCTCGCCTCGATCTTCTGGTGCGCAAGGTCGCGCGCCACCGTGATCGGGCCGGTGAGCGCGAGGCGGGTGCGGATCGGATAGCGCGAGAGCTCGGCGCGGATTTCGTCCATCGGCCGGTTGAGGTCGAGCGCGACCACATCGCCGTCGAGCGTCCCGGCATCCGTCTCCGGCAGGAAGCGCGCCGGGTCGCGCTCCAGCGCCTCCAGGAACACGCCGTCGCGGGTGATCTTCGCCAGCGCCTGGCGGTCGGCCGAACAGGACACGCCGATGCCGATAGGCAGCGAGGCGCCGTGGCGCGGCAGGCGGACCACGCGCACATCGTGGCAGAAATACTTGCCGCCGAACTGCGCGCCGATGCCCATGGCGCGTGTCGCCTCCAGGATTTTCTCCTCCATCTCCCGGTCGCGATAGGCCGAGCCATGCGCCCCGCCCGCCGCCGGCAGGCCGTCGAGATAGCCCGTGCTCGCGAGCTTCACGGTCTTCAGGTTCAGCTCCGCCGACGTGCCGCCGATGACGACCGCCAGATGGTAGGGCGGGCAGGCGGCGGTACCGAGCGTGCGGATCTTCTCGTCGATGAAGGGCAGCAGCCGGTCCGGGTGGAGCGTGGCCGGCGTCGCCTGGTAGAGGAAGGACTTGTTGGCCGACCCGCCGCCCTTGGCGATGAACAGCAGCTCGTATTCCTCGCCGGCGGCGGCATAGAGGTCGAACTGCGCCGGCAGGTTGGAGCCGGTGTTGCGCTCCTCGAACATGGAGACCGGCGAGAGTTGCGAATAGCGCAGATTGTCCTCCGCATAGGCGCGGAAGATGCCGCGCGAGAGCGCCTCTTCGTCGCCGCCGCCGGTCAGCACCCGCTCGCCCTTCTTGCCCATGACGATGGCGGTGCCCGTGTCCTGGCACATGGGCAGCACGCCGCCGGCGGCGATATTCGCGTTCTTCAGCAGGTCGAGCGCGACGAAGCGGTCATTGGGCGAGGCTTCCGGGTCGTCGAGAATCGACGCAAGCTGGGCCAGATGGCCGGGGCGCAGCAGATGCGAGATGTCGTGGAAAGCCTCGCGGGCGAGCAGCGTCAGCGCCTCCGGATCGACCGAGACGAAGTCCTTGCCCCGGAACCGCTCGACGGAAACGAAATCCCCCTCAAGCCGGCGCCAGGGCGTGGCGCCCTTGGCGAGCGGGAACATCTCGTGGAAGGCGAATTCGGGCATGCCTGCGCGCCCCTCTATTTCTTGCGGAACCGGTCCAGCGACACGACATTGCCGCCGCCGCCTTCATCCCCCTTGCCGCCGTCCGGGTCCCCGGCCCCGTCTTCCCCGGCCTCGCCGGCCGGCAGTATCGGCTCGACGCCCTGGCGGGAGAAGCGCAGGCCGAAATCGACCGACGGGTCGTGGAACACGGTCACCGCCTCCCAGGGAATATGCAGGCGCTCCTGCACGCGGTTGAAGGAGAGCGTCACCTCGAAATGGGTCGAATGGACCTCCAGCCCGTAATACTGGTGCTGGAGCACGATGGTCATCGTGTCGGGATATTGCGCGGCGAGGCGCGGCGGCACCGCCGCGGCCGGATGGCGGGTGGCGAAGGTGATGTAGAAATGGTGGTTGCCGGGCAGGCCCTTTTCGGCCGCTTCCTCGAGCGCGCGCCGGACGACGCCGCGCATCGCGTCCTCGACCAGCCGGTCGTATTCCAGGAAGTCCTCGGCCATCATTCCCCCGGCGCCCCATGCGATGAGGATGGAGGGCTTCTGTTGCCCGGTGCCCTCCAAACCGCGCTTGCCGAATCAGCGATCAGGCAGCGAGTGCGACCTCATTGTCATTCGCACTTAAGTTGCGGCCCGATAACGGTGGTGCCATGCCGAACGAAGACCATGCCTTTACCGCGCACGTCGATCCTGGTTCGCCCCCGCAGATGGTGGAGGCGCCGGGTACTGCCCCCGGGTCCGCAACGCTTATTCCGCATGGCGTTTATCGCCATAGCCGAGCATGCCCGGCGTCTCCAGTATAAGGCGCGAGGCGCCGCCGGGCAATCGCGCCCCGGGGCCGCGCGCAGGCTTCCCTTGCGCCGCAATCCGGTATAGCGAGAGGCGGCGATTGCGGAGGTCGGAGATGGGTTCGGGACGCGGCGGACGGCGCATTGCGGGCCTCGCCCTGCTGCTGGCCGCAATAGCGGCCGAGGCGGCGGGCGGCGGGATTGCGCCGCACCGGGCGCTTTACGAGGTCGGGCTGCTGCGCGCGGACCAGGGCTCCGGCATCGCTGCGCTTTCGGGCGCCGCGCTCTACGAATGGTCGTCCTCCTGCGACAGGACCGTCGTGAACCGCGAAACCCGGCTGTCTATCCGGACGCCGGACGGAGAGCCCGTCTCGGTCCGGGTCGAATTCTCGGCCTGGGAACGGCTGGACGGCCTGGCTTACGGCTTTTCCGGCAAGACCGTCCGCAACGGCGTCTCGACCGAGGCGAGGAGCGGCACCGCGCGGCTCGAAGCGGCAGGCGGCGGCGAGGCCGTCTATGGCCAGCCGCGCGGAAGGCGCCTTGCCCTGGAGCCGGGCACGATGTTTCCCGCCGCCTGGGTGCGGACTGTCATCGACCACGCCAGGGCCGGCAAGGGCCTGCTGACGAGCCGGGTGTTCTTCGGCGAGGACGATGACGACCTGTTGACGGCAAGCGTGCTCGTGCTGCCTGCGAGCGCGGCGGGCGACGCCCCGGAAGCGCCGGCGGCGCTGGACGGCCTCGCCCGCTGGCGCGCGCAATTCGCCTTTTTCGATGCGGATGGAGAGGCGGCGCCCGCGTTCGAATCGACCGAGTGGTTCTATGAAAACGGCGTTGGCGGCGACGCGGTTCTGGCCTTTCCCGACTTTTCGATCCGCTACCGCCTGAAGGCCGTCGAACTCCACGACCCGCCCGACTGCTAGATGCGCGAGGCGCCGGCCCGCCCTGCCCGGATGCCTCCCCTGGTCATGCGCGACCTTGTTCTGGCCATGACGATACGGACCGAGCTACTCATCCCGAGTAGCGGCGCCAGCCGCGTATCGAGGGACAGCGGCGGGTGTGGAGCATCCTTCGATACGCGCCCGCTGGCGCGGTCGCTACTCAGGATGAAGGGGAGAGGGTCTGCTGGCGCAGGCACTGCTCAGGACGAAGGAAAGAAGGCGGCGGCGGCTCGGAATGAGCGACGAGAGGAGGGGACGCCAAGCGGCATTTGCCCGTAAGTTTCAACCCGGTGCCGTTGGTATCAGCAGCCTGTCCCGAGCCTGCCGAAGGAGGCGCGTATCGAAGGATACCCCCCGCCGTCCGCGCCGTCCCTCGATACGCGGCTCCGCCGCTACTCGGGATGAGGGCAGGACGGTCGCTCCCTTGTCGTTCTTCCCGAGCAGCAGCGCCAGCAAGCCCCCTTCCCAAGTAGCGACCGCGCCAGCGGACGCCTCCCCCCTTCCTCATCCTGAACAGCGGCTGCTCCAGCGGGCTCCGACCCCTCCTCATCCTGAGTAGCGACCGCGTCAGCGGGCGCGTATCGAAGGACCGTCCCCTTCGACAAGCTCAGGACAGGCTCTCCGGTCGGCTGCTCAGGATGAGGAGAGGCGGGGGCGGCCGGGCGGCATTTGCCCGTGAGTCTCAACCCGGTGCCGCCGTCCATAAGAAATTCTTTGGTGTCCGAGGCACTTGCAGAATTGAGGTTCTGAGGAATAGCGGCTGAGATTTTGGATGCGGTTTTAGGTTTGCGTTGCGTTTGGGGCGCTGCGGCTGGCCTGATTGGGTCGCGGGTCGTGTCTGCGGTCGGTTTTGAGGCGAGCG
>JAJECF010000050.1 GCA_022822125.1 Alphaproteobacteria bacterium | reverse complement strand
ATCCATCCGAGGGGAACCCGACCATGTCGCCCGTCCTGATTTTCGTCGTCGTCTGCGGCCTCGCCGCGCTGGTCTATGGCGTCGCCGCCTCGCGCTCCGTGCTTGCGGCGAGCCCCGGAAATGCGCGCATGCAGGAAATCGCGGCGGCGATCCAGGAAGGCGCGCGCGCCTATCTCAACCGGCAATACCGGGCCATCGCCATCGTGGGCGTGGTCATCTTCGTCGTGCTGCTGCTGCTGCTCGGCGTTTACGAGGCCGTCGGGTTCCTGATCGGCGCGGTGCTCTCGGGCGCCGCCGGCTATATCGGCATGAACGTCTCGGTGAAGGCGAATGTGCGCACCGCCGAGGCGGCGCGGCAGGGCCTCGCCCAGGGGCTGGCCGTCTCCTTCCGCTCGGGCGCGGTGACGGGCATGCTGGTGGCGGGCCTGGCGCTCCTCGGCGTCGGCGTCTACTACGCGATCCTCATTTCCGCCGGCGCGGAGGGGCGCGGGCTGATCGATCCGCTGGTGGCGCTCGGCTTCGGCGCCTCGCTCATCTCCATCTTCGCGCGGCTCGGCGGCGGCATCTTCACCAAGGGCGCGGATGTGGGCGCGGACCTCGTCGGCAAGGTCGAGGCCGGCATTCCCGAGGACGACCCGCGCAACCCCGCCGTGATCGCCGACAATGTGGGCGACAATGTGGGCGACTGCGCCGGCATGGCCGCCGACCTGTTCGAGACCTACGCCGTCACTGTCGTTGCGACCATGGTGCTCGGCTCGATCTTTTTTGCCTCCGATGCGGCGCTTGCGGCCACCGTCATGTCCTATCCGCTCGCCATAGGGGGCGTGTGCATTCTCGCCTCGATCATCGGGACCTTCTTCGTCAAGCTCGGCGCCTCGCAGTCGATCATGGGCGCGCTTTACCGGGGCTTCATCGTGTCGGCGGTAATCTCGCTCGCCGGCATACTGGCGATGACCGCCTGGACCGTGGGCATGGGCCCTGTCGGCGACAGCGGCTTCACCGGCACGCAATTGTTCATCTGCGGGGCCATCGGCCTCGTGGTCACCGGCCTCATCATCTGGGTGACGGAATACTATACCGGCACGGACTACCGTCCCGTTCGTTCCGTGGCGCAGGCCTCGACGACCGGTCACGGCACCAATGTCATCCAGGGCCTTGCCGTCTCGATGGAAGCCTGCGCGCTGCCCGCCGTCATCATCTGCGTCGCCATCGTCGCCTGCCACCAGCTTGCCGGCCTGTTCGGCATCGCCATCGCCGTCACGGCCATGCTGGCGCTCGCCGGCATGGTGGTCGCGCTCGACGCCTACGGGCCCGTCACGGACAATGCCGGCGGCATCGCCGAAATGGCGGAGCTGGAAGAGGATGTTCGCGACACCACGGACGCGCTGGACGCGGTCGGCAACACCACCAAGGCCGTCACCAAGGGCTACGCCATCGGCTCCGCCGGCCTCGGCGCGCTGGTGCTGTTCGCGGCCTATACCGAGGACATCAAGTTCTTCAGCGCCGCGGGGGACCAATATCCGTTCTTCAGCGGCATTGCCGAACAGGTGACCTTCTCTCTGTCGGACCCTTATGTCGTGATCGGCCTGTTCGTGGGCGGCCTGCTGCCTTTCCTGTTCGGCGCCATGGGCATGATGGCGGTGGGCCGTGCGGGCGGCGCCGTCGTCGAGGAAGTGCGCCGCCAGTTCCGGGAAATCCCGGGCATCATGGAAGGCACGGCCAAGCCGGAATACGGCCCCTGCGTGGACATGCTGACGCGCGCGGCGATCAAGGAAATGATCGTGCCGTCCATGCTGCCGGTGCTCTCCCCCATCGCGCTGTTCCTGCTGGTCTGGCTGGTCGCGGGCAAGGCGGCGGCGCTTACCGCTGTCGGCGCCATGCTGCTCGGCGTCATCGTCACCGGCATCTTCGTCGCCATCTCGATGACCGCCGGCGGCGGCGCCTGGGACAACGCCAAGAAATATATCGAGGACGGCCATCACGGCGGCAAAGGTTCCGAGGCCCACAAGGCTGCGGTGACGGGCGATACGGTCGGCGACCCCTACAAGGACACCGCCGGGCCTGCCGTCAACCCGATGATCAAGATCACCAACATCGTGGCGCTTCTGCTGCTGGCCGTGCTCGCCCATTGACGGGCGCCGCCGGCAGGCCCGTGACCGCGGAGAGGAATCCCGGCTAAGCTGACGGGCGTTCCCTGACGGACCCGTCCTCCATGCAGGCCGATACGGTCGACGACCTTTTTCGCCGTTTCGGCCCGAACTACCGCTGGTATGTGACCGTCGCAGGCCTGATCGGCGGCTTTTCGATGGTGCTGTCGGCCACCATCGTCAATGTCGCCGTGCCGGAGGTGATGGGCGCGTTCGGCGTCGGACAGGACCAGGCGCAATGGATGGCAACCGCCTTCCTCGCCACGATGACCGCGAGCCAGCTCCTCAATGCCTGGATCACCGAGGCCTTCGGCCAGAGGTTGGGCTTCGCGCTAACGCTCGCGGTCTTCATCGCCGGCGCGCTGATGAGCGCCACCGCCACCTCGATGGACATGCTCATTCTCGGCCGCGTCCTGCAGGGCGTGGCGGCCGGCATCGTCATGCCGATGACCATGGTGACGATCTTCACCGTGTTCCCGCCCGAGCGCCGGGGCATGGCGATGGGCGTTTACGGCGCCGGCGTCGTGCTGGCGCCGGCGCTCGGGCCGGCGGTCGGGGGCATCGCCATCGACACGCTGTCCTGGCGGGCCATGTTCCTGCTGCCGCTGCCTTTCTGCGGCCTG
>JAJECF010000180.1 GCA_022822125.1 Alphaproteobacteria bacterium | reverse complement strand
CGCACGCCATGCAAGACTCGCTTCCGGCTGGCTGGCTGCGCCTTTGCCGGGCGGGAGTCGAACCCGCTGGATCGCTACGAGAGGTTTCAGTTCATCGCATCCTCCTCTCCAGGACTTTGCCTGGCGCAATATCCGTTCGGGTCCCGGGGGATGAGCGCGGCGAAAGGGCGGGGTGAACGATCGGAAAGTCCCGGCTTCCCTCGGGACTGCATCACTCCAGTAGCGACCGCCTGTGTTCCGTCCCCCCGGGACCCGAACGGTTACACCTGAAGCAGCCTGCGGGCCGCGAGGCGCTCTGCCGGCTGGCGCGCACGGCCGACGTCTTCATCCACAATATGCGCCCGAAGCCGGCCGCCCGGCTCGGCATCGACTATGCAGCCATATCCGAGCACCGCCCGGACATCGTCTATTGCACCGCCGTCGGCTTCGGCAAGGACGGCCCCTATGCTGACAAGCCCGCCTATGACGATCTCATCCAGGGCGTCTCCGGGCTCGCCTGGCTGGAAGGCGCGCAAACGGGCGGCGCGCCGCGCTATGCCCCGACGGTGCTGGCCGACAAGACCAGCGGCCTGTTCGCGCTCTTCTCGATCCTGATGGCGCTCCACCACCGCGCCCGGACCGGCGAGGGGCAGGAAATCCATTGCGGCATGTTCGAGTGTTTCGCTTCCTTCGTGATGAACGAGCACCAGCAGGGGCGCGTCTTCGACCCACCGCTCGGGCCCGCCGGCTATGAGCGCCTGCTGACGCCCTGGCGCCGCCCGCACGAAACCGCAGACGGGCATCTCTGCGTGCTGCCCTACAACGACCGCCACTGGCGCCGCTTCTTCGAGATCGCGGGACAGCCGGAGCTCTCCGACGACGGGCGCTTCGCAGACATGGCCGGCCGGTCGCGGAATATCGAGGCGCTGTACCGGATCCTAGCCGGCATCATGCGCAGCCGGACGACGGCGGACTGGCTGTCGGAACTGGAGGCCGCGGACATTCCCTGCATGCGGATGCACTCTCCCGAAACGCTGTTCGACGACCCGCATCTGCAGGCGGTCGACTTTTTCCAGACCCTCGACCATCCCTCGGAAGGCCGGCTCGTCCACATGCGCCCGCCGGTATCCTTCTCGAAAACGCCGGGCTCGATTCGCCTGCAGGCCCCGCAGGCCGGCCAGCACAGCGAGGAAGTGCTGCGCGAGGCGGGGCTCGACCCGACGGAAATCCGGGCGCTGATCGAGGCGGGCGCAACCGCGACGGCCGCAGAGCCATGAGCAACGCGCGCCGGAGCCCGCTGTTCAACGACAACCGCATCAAGCTCGGCGTGATGGCGTTCAACTGCTCACACGGCTCCACCGTGACCACGGCGGACGGCGCCTGGCCGATGACATGGGAGGACAACCGGGCGCTCGCTCGCATGGCGGACGCCGCCGGTTTCGAGGCGCTGCTGCCGGTCGGTCGCTGGAAGGGCTATGGCGGCGAGACCGATTTCAACAACCGGACCTTCGAGAGCCTGACCTGGGCGGCCGGCATCGCGGCCGAGACCGCGCACGCAACCGTCTTCTCGACCGTCCACGCGCCGCTGCTCCATCCCGTCGCCGCAGCGAAGATGGCCGCAACCGTGGACCATATCTCCGGCGGGCGCTTTGCGCTCAACCTCGTCGCCGGCTGGTTCAAGAACGAGTTCGACATGTTCGGCCTCGACATGCGCGCCCATGACGACCGCTACGCCTATGCCCAAGAGTGGCTCGCGCTGGTGAAGCGCCTCTGGAGCGAGCGGGAGCCGTTCGATCTCGACGGGCGGTTCTTCAGCGGCAAGGCGCTCTGGAGCGAGCCGAAGCCCCTGCAGCGCCCGAGGCCGCCGATTATGAACGCCGGCAGTTCGCCCGCCGGGCAGGCGTTCTCCGCCGCCCATGCCGACATGAATTTCGTCATGCTGCGCCAGAAGGACGAGGGCAGCGACCGGGCGCAGATCGCCCGTCTCAAGGCCATGGCCGCCGATCTCGGGCGCTCCTCGCAATGCTGGATCCACGGCTATGTCGTCTGCCGCCCGACGCGGCGCGAGGCCCGGGACTATCTCCACCATTATGTCGTCGAGCGCGGCGACGATATCGCGGTCGCCAACATGCTGGACATCTTCGGCGTCCAGTCCGGCACGCTGGAACCGGCGGTGATGGACGCCTTCCGCTTCCACTTCAAGGCCGGGCACGGCGGCTACCCCCTGGTGGGCGCGCCGGAAGACATCGTGGAGGAGCTGGAGCGGCTTTCGGATATGGGCGTGGACGGGCTGCTGCTCTCCTGGGTGGACTATCTCGGCGAGTGCCGCCAGTGGATCGAGGAGGTGATGCCGCTGATGGAAGCCGCCGGCCAGCGCCGCCCCTTCGCCCCGGCCGAACGGCTATAATGCAGCCTGCAACCCCTGCCCGGGAGGACTCTCGATGACCCGCGACGAGCTCAAGGACATCACGCTCAACTTCACCGACGCCTTCAACCGCGACGATCTCGACGGCGTCATGGCCCGGTTTGCCGAGGACGCGGTCTATGACGAATTCCACGGCGTCCGGCACGAGGGCAAGGAGGCGATCCGCGCGGCGTTCGAGCCGATGTTCGCCGGCAAATTCGGAAAGGTGCGCTTCGAGGAGGAGGACCTGTTCCTCGACCCGGAGGAGGGCAAGGCGATGATTTCCTGGTCCTGCGTGCTCACCACGCCCGAGCGTTGCAGCGCCTGGCGCGGCCTCGACCTGCTGCATGTCGAAGGCGGCAGGATCGTCGCCAAGCACACCTACGCCAAGACGGCCCGTCCGTTGTTCGAGGCCCGCGCCGCCTGACGGAGCCGGGGCAGAGCCCGCCGCCCCGCTTGTCCTGAACCGAAACGACCGGGTTCAGCCATGGTGGACCGGAAGGAAGATGCGGGATCGGGCGCTATCCCGCTGGCGTCGCTGGAAGCCGTCGCGCTTGATACCGAGACCACCGGTCTCGACACGGACAGGGACCGGATCGTCCAGATCGGCGCCGTGGCGCTGAAGGGTTGCGCCGTCCTCGCCGGCGAGAGTTTCGACCGGACGGTCGATCCCGATATGCCCATTCCGCCGTCATCCACGGCGGTTCACGGCATCTCGGACGAGGATGTCCGCACGGCGGAGACGGCAAGCGAGGCCCTGCCGGCGCTTGCGGACTGGATCGGCGCGCGGGTCGCGATCGGCTACGCCATCGGTTTCGACCTCGCCATGCTCAGGGCCGAGCACGCCCGGTGCGGCATTCCCTGGCGCCCTCACCGCTCGCTCTGCATTCGCCAGCTTGCCTCGGTCGCCGGCTTCCGCCTGCCGGCTCCCTCGCTCGACGCCATAGCCGGGCGGCTCGGGATCGAAATCGAGGGCCGGCACAGCGCGCTCGGCGACGCCCGCGCTGCGGCGGCGGTCTATGCCGCCCTGGTTCCGCATCTGGCCGACAGGGCCATTTCGACGCTGGCCCAGGCGGAGCGGGCCTGCCTGGCGCTCACCTCGCAGGCGGACGAGGAGGCGAAGGCCGGATGGCACCCCGTCATTGCCGCCGACCGGGCGCGCCATACGGATTTGAGCGCCTTCGCCCGCGTGGACAGCTTCCCGTTCCGGCACCGCGTGGCGGATATCATGTCCACGCCGCCTGCGATGGTGGAGCCCGCCATGCGCCTCGGCGATGCTCTCGGGCTGCTCACCGAAAGGAAAATCAGCTCGGTGTTCGTGTCGTCCGGCGCAGGCGCCGAACCCGGCATCCTGACCGAGAGGGATATCGCCCGCGCCATCCACGCCCTCGGGGCCGCGGCGCTGAACGAGGCCGTGGACCGCTTCGCCGCCCGGCCGGTGGTGACGATCCCGGCTTCGGAGTTCCTCTACCGCGCCAACACGCTGATGACTACGGGCGGATTCCGCCATCTGGGCGTCGTGTCGGAAGACGGGAGCCTTGTTGGCGCCGTCAGCGCCCGCGACCTGCTGAAGCAGCGCGCCGGCGATGCGGTCTTCCTTGCAAGCGAAATCGACCATGCGGAGGCGCCGGGCGACCTTGGCAGGGCCTGGGCGAACCTGACCAGGGTTGCGGGCGGCCTCGCCGCAGAAGAAGTGGATGCGCGCATTGTCGCCTCGGTCGTCTCGCGCGAGCTCCGCGCGCTCACCCGGCGCGCAGCGGAACTGGCCGAACGCGACATGGCGGCGGAAGGCTTCGGACCGCCGCCCGCCCCGTTCGCCGTGCTGATCCTCGGCTCGGGCGGACGCGGCGAAAGCCTGCTCGCCATGGACCAGGACAATGCCGTCGTTTACGGCTCGGGCGCTCCCGGCGGGCCGGAGGACCGGTGGTTCGAGGAATTGGGGCGCCGGCTGGCCGACATTCTGGACGGCGCAGGCGTCGCCTATTGCAAGGGCGGCGTCATGGCCCGGAACGCCGAATGGCGGATGGACCTCGACCGCTGGCGCCGGAAAGTGAGGGGATGGATCGGGCGTTCGCTGCCGGAGGATGTCCTCAATTGCGACATTTTCTTCGACGGCGTCTCCGTTTACGGCGATGCAGCGCTCGGCGAGCAATTGCATGGCGAGGCTCTGGATATGGCTTCCGGGGCGCGCGCCTTCCAGATCGCGCTCCGCGCCAACGCCGTCGATTTCGCCTCGCCGCTGGGCATGTTCGGGCGGCTCAGGCTGAAACAGGGCCGCCTGGACGCCAAGCGCCACGGGATCATGCCGATCTTCTCGGCAGCGCGGATCCTCGCGATCCGACACGGTATCCGGGACCGTTCGACGCCGGGGCGGCTGAACGCGGCCGGCGCGCTGGCGGACAGCGACCGGGAGGCCATCGGCCATCTCGTCGAGGCGCACCGCATCCTGCTCGACGAAATCCTCGCCCAGCAGCTCCGGGACATCGGCCGCGGCATCCCCCACGGCAATTCGGTGGCGCCGAAGGAAATGTCCGCCCCGAAGCAACGGCAATTCCGCTGGGCGCTGGAACAGGTGGACCGGGTGCGGGGCGTGCTGGGCATGCCGGTGTTCGGCTAATCCGGCTCAGCGCGAAACTGGAAATGACGGCGCTGTCCGGTGCAGTATCGGCCGCACGAACCGAAGCCGGACCTGCCGCCCATGCCTGACCGACTGCCTGCCGCGCCCGACACCGTGCATTGGGGCTTCTTCGACGCCCGGCTGAGACCCGCGCTGACCGTGGAAAGCGGCGCGGAGATCGAGATCGAGACCGTCTCCGGCGCGCCGGACGCCCTTCCGGGGCCGGGCTTCGAGGTCCCGGACGCCTTGCGCCGCATCCATGCCGAGACGCCGCGCCCGCTCGGCTCCGGACATATCCTGACCGGGCCGGTCGCCGTCGCCGGCGCCGTTCCGGGCGATGTGCTGCAGATCGACATTCTGGAGGTCCAGCTCGGGACCGACTGGGGATGGAACGCCATCCGGCCGCTCGGCGGCGCCCTGCCGGACGAATTTCCGGAAGGGCGGATGGTCACGATCCCGCTGGACCGGGAGGCCGGCGAGGCCCGCATGCCCTGGGGCGGGACGCTCGCCTGCCGGCCGTTTTTCGGCGTGATGGGCAACGCGCCGCCGGCGCATTGGGGCATGGTGAGCACGATCCAGCCGCGCGCCTTTGGCGGCAATATCGACTGCAAGGAGCTGACCGCCGGCTCTGTGCTCTACCTGCCTGTGTTTGCGGAGGGCGCGCTGTTTTCCTGCGGCGACGGCCATGCTGTGCAGGGCGACGGGGAAGTGTGCCTGACGGCCGTGGAAACGGCGCTCAACGGGCGCTTCCGCCTCACGCTGCGCAAGGACATGGCGCTGGCGGCGCCGATGGCGGAAACGGCGGAGCGGTGGATCCAGTTCGCCTTCGACGCCTCGCTCGACCGGGCCGCCCGCATGGCGCTCAGCCGGATGATCGATTTCATCTGCCTGCGGTCCAACCTGTCGCGGGAGGACGCCTATATGCTGTGCAGCCTGGCCTGCGACCTGCGCATCACGCAGTTGGTGAACCAGCAGCAGGGCGTCCACGCCATGCTGGACAAGCAGCTGATTCCGTAGCGGGTAGCCTGTTCTGATGGAACTGCATTTCGATCCGAGCCCGAGATCGTCGCCCCGGCCTCCGAGCCGGGGCCCAGCAGCGCCGACGCAATCCGGCAGAACGGCAGGGAGATGGACCCCGGATCTCCGCTACGCTCCGTCCGGGGAGACGATTGAGGCTCTACGGACCGGTTCGCTTCAACCCGAACGGATTCTGTACTAACGGGAGGACCGGAGGTTGGGCCCTATGCTGTTCGGCGCGGCGATGTTCGTTACCGACTACTCCATGCGCCCGGCCGCGCTGGCGCGGGCGCTGGAGGAGCGCGGCTTCGAGTCGTTCTGGGCTCCGGAGCACTCGCATATCCCGGTGGAACGCGCCTCGCCCTGGCCGCAGGGCGGGGCGCTGCCGGAGAAATATGCCGATGTGGCGGACCCGTTCGTCGTGCTGTCAATGGCCGCCGCCGCCACGGAACGCCTGAAGGTGGCGACCGGCATCTGCCTCGCCGCACAGCGCGACCCGATCCAGCTTGCGAAGGAAACCGCGAGTCTGGACGCGCTCTCCGAGGGGCGTTTCCTGTTCGGCGTCGGCGGCGGCTGGAACCGCGAGGAGATGGCGAACCACGGCACGGCGTTCGAGGAGCGCTTCGGGGTGCTGCGGGAACGCATCGCCGCCATTCGCGCCATATGGAGCGAGGAGGAGGCGTCCTGGTCGGGCCGGCGTCTCTCTTTCCCGCCGATGCGCGCGCGCCCGAAGCCTGCGCAGCCGGGAGGGCCGCCCGTGCTCGTCGGCGGCGAGTTCCCGCATGGCGCGCGCCGCGCGCTTGCCTGGGGAGACGGCTGGGTGCCGCATGCCGAGAGGCCGACCTACCATCTGCTGGACAGGCTGCCGGAATTCCGCGCCATGGAGGCGGAGGCCGGGCGCTCCGTGCCGATCACCGTCTTCGGCGCGGCGGGTGATGCCGCCGGCCTCGACGCCTGGCGCGAAGCCGGGATCGCGCGGGTCGTCTTCAACCTGCCGAGCGCCGGGGCGGACGAGGTGCTGCCATTGCTCGACCGCTGGGCGGCCCTGCTGTGACCGCGCTCATCGTCGGCGGCGGTCTCGGCGGCCTTGCAGCGGCGCTGGCGCTGGCGCGGCAGGGGATCGCCAGCCATGTGCTGGAGCAGGCGCCTGCTTTCGGGGAGATCGGCGCCGGCATCCAGCTCGGACCCAATGTCTTCCGCATGTTCGACCGGCTGGGCGTTGCCGAGGCGATATCGCGCGACGCGGTGTTCGTGGACCGACTGGCGATGATGGACTCGCTGACCGGAGAAACGATCACGACCGGCGATCTGGGAGAGGCGTTCCGGCAGCGTTTCGGCGCGCCCTATGCCGTAACGCACCGGGCCGATTTCCACCGGACGCTGCTGGACGCCTGCGAAGCGGCGGAATCGGTCACATTCGAGACGGATGCCCAGGTCGTATCGGTGGAGGACCTCGGCAGCCGCGTCCGCGCTCACCTCGCGGACGGAAGCCGCCGGGAGGGCGCGTTCCTGGTCGGCGCGGACGGCCTCTGGTCGAAGATACGCAACTATGTGGTCGGCGACGGGCCGCCGAATGTCTCGGGCCATATCGCCTACCGCGCCGTGCTGCCGATCTCCGAGGTGCCGGAGGATATGCGGTGGAATGCGGCCGCGCTCTGGGCAGGCCCCCGCAACCATCTGGTCCATTATCCGCTGAGGCGTTCCACCCTGTTCAACCTTGTGGCCGTGTTCCACTCCGACCGCTATGTCGAAGGCTGGGACAGCGAAGGCGACCCGGAGGAGCTAAGGATGCGCTTCGCCGGCATCTCGACCCGGCCGATGGCGCTGCTGGACAAGATCGAGACCTGGCGGATGTGGGTGCTCTGCGACCGCGAGCCCGTGGCCGGGTGGTCGCGCGGGCGGGTCTGCCTGCTGGGCGATGCGGCGCATCCGATGCTGCAATATCTGGCCCAGGGCGCCTGCATGGCTGTGGAGGACGCGGTGGCGCTGGCCGATGCGTTCGCCGCGGAGGACGACGTCGAGCAGGCGTTCCGCGCCTATACGCAGGCCCGTTATCTCCGCACCGCCCGGGTGCAGCTTACAGCGCGGATGATGGGCGAGATCTACCATGCGGAAGGCGTGCGCCGCGAATTGCGTAACCACGTGCTCTCGACTGCGGAACTGCGCGAGGGCATGGCCTGGCTCTATGGCGGTCCGTAGTCCGTAGCGGGGTCAGCCGTTGCCCTTCCCCGCCAGCGCGTCCAGCCGTTCCTGCATCCGGGCGATTTCGCTGCGCATAGCCTGCAATTCGCTGCCTGCATCGGGCGCCGCTTCCTTCGGTTCCGCCGCCGCCGCCCCGAAGGGGCTCCAGATCCGCATGGCCTGCTCGAACAGCGCAAAATTGCGCTTGCCCAGATCGTCCAGGGAGCCGAACGCCGAACCTGCTCCATATGCGCGCTCGACCTCGCGGCGCATGGCGTCGTGATTGGCGGTGAACCACTCCATCGACTGTTCGAGATAGGCCGGCAGCATCCAGCCTGCATTGTCGCGGTACATGGAGATGATCTGGCGCAACAGCGAGACCGGCAACAGGTTGGCGCCGTTCTGCTCCTCGTCAACGATGATCTGGGTCAGCGTGGCCCTTGTCAGGTCTTCGCCGCTCTTGGCGTCCTCGACGGTGAACTCGACGCCGTCACGGACCAGCTGCGCCAGATCGGCAAGGGTCACATAACCGCTGGTCGCAGTGTTGTAGAGGCGCCGGTTCGCATATTTGCGGATGCGGATCGGGGCCCCTCGCTCGGTCGCAGCCATGTCGCCGCCGCCTCATCGGGTCCGGGTTGCAGCGCAGCATAGCACAGGCGGCGGCCCCGGTGAGAAATGCGGGCGCTAGGCCCCCACCAGCCATTCATCGACCAGTGCAAGCTCTTCCGCGCTCAGCGGACGCTGCGCCTGCTCGCACCTGACGACGATGTAATCCCGAAACGCCTTCGCCACGACATCCGGGTCCGAAGCGTCCGAGGCGACATCGAAGCCCGATTGCCAAAGCCCGGTGGTGACGAACTCGGCGGCTTCGCGCGGAAGCGCCACCCCTTCTTCACCGGCCCGTTCCTGGAGCATGCGCGTCATGGCGGCCCGGTCGGTCACGCCCTCGTCGAACAGCTTGGCCATATGCTCGAAGAGGAGGTCGAACCCGTCGGGATCCAGCGCCGGAACCCCGACCAGGTGGTGGACTGTCTCGATCAGGGCCGGCAGGCCTTCGCTGTCCTCAACCGCCTCCTCCGATGCCTCGAATTCGAACGACTCGGAGGCCGCAGCAGGCTCCAGCGGCGCCTCGCGCAGCGCCATCTGCCACTCTTCGCCGGGTTCGCCGCATTCCAGCATGGCGTCGACGGTCGTCAACGCCTCGGCGAGACGGCGCAGGGAGCGAAAACCGAACCAGTCGCTGTTGCGGAAATTGGGGAAACGGAAGAAAAAATGCGGCAATTCGGCGGCCGGTATCGGCCCGTCCTGCTCGATCGACTCATGCAGAACCGACGCAACCTCCGGCAGCACCGAATAATCGCCCGTCAGCGACGGACGGGGCGTGAAGGGCCGCGGCGAGAACGGGCGCGCGCCATCAGCCGGAATCGACGCGATCGGACTGCCTGCCGACGCATCCCCGAGCGCGCTCTCGATGAACACCGACTGTTCTATGGTATAGCTGCAGGCGGCTGTCAGCGCCGGCGCCACGACGGCATTGGCGAGGATCGCCGTGCGCCGGTCGTGGGCGCGCAAGCGCAGCAGCACCGGGGTGAAATCTGCATCGGCCGACAGGATGATGAACTCGTCGAAGGGCGTGGCATGATTGAGGGCGTCGATGATGTCGATCGCCATATAGATGTCGATGCCGCTCTTGCCGCCGCCGGTCAGCGGCGGACAGTCGATGACCGAGAAGGCGCTCCGGGTGAAGAAGCCGCGAAAGCGGGAGAAGGTGGCAGGATTGAGGTAGCAATTGCGCATGAGCAGCGCGCGGCGCGTGCGCCCTTCGCGGCCGCCGCCTGTCGTGTGGTATCCGCGCTCCAGCCAGTGCATCCAGCGGCCCGGCTGTTCGGCGAACCGCTTGGCGGCGCGCGCATCGACGGCCTCCAGGCTGAGGAATACATTGTCGAAATCGACAAAAAGGGCAGCCCGAACCCGGCCAGGACGGGAAGGCATCATGACAACCTCTATCCAATCGAGATCCGTTATCCAATCACGAAGGGCCCAAGCCCTTCATTCCAATGTAAAATATCGCTTCCATGAGTCAAGAGCCGGACAACGAACAGGCGGAAAGCTTTCTCGATCTTTGGGAAAGGAACGTTCTCGCATGGTGGCGCGAAACCGCGAAGCTGGCGTTCCCGCCGCAACCGGATGAGCCGTCCCGGCGAAAGGACGGGTCCGAGGCCGCTGGCGCTCCACATGGCGACGGCGGCGGCGGTCTGGGGCGGAGCCGCCGCGGCGGCAGCGGCGGGACCGGCTAGCGCCTTCCTCCGGCACCGCGACCTTGCCGGCGAATTCGCCGGGTTTACCGTCGCGCCCGAAGCCGTCGGGAAGGCGGCGCTGCAGCGCCTCCTGAACTTCGAGGCGGCGGTCGCCCGCTACCGCGCCCACCCCTTTCGGCGGCCCGCCGGGACCGAACCGGTGCTGGCGCTGCGGGGCGCGGCGCGGCTGCTCTCCTACGGCGAGGGCGAACGGACCGCGCTTGTCGTGCCTTCGCTGGTCAACCGCTACCATGTCTGCGACCTTGAGGGGCGCCGCAGCTTTGCGCGCTGGCTTGCGGCGCGCGGTTGGCATGTCCTGCTCGTCGACTGGGGAAGCCCCGGAGAGCGCGAACGCGGGTTTGACTGCACGGGCTATATCGCGAATATCCTGGAGCCGTTCGCCCGCGAGGCGGCGCAGCTGTCCTCGCGGCCGCCGGTCGTCATCGGATATTGCATGGGCGGCCTGCTGGCTCTCGCGACGGTTCTGCGGGCATGCGCGCCGTTTGCCGGTCTGGCGCTTCTGGCCGTTCCCTGGGATTTCCACGGCGGCGACGGCCCGGAGGCCCGGCGGCTGGCCTTCTCCGGCTCCGCTTTCGCGGAGATGCTCGCCGGGGTCGGGGAAATGCCGGTCGATGCGATACAGACCTGTTTCTACGCTCTCGACCCCATGCTCACGCCGAGGAAGTTCCTGGCCTTCGGCGCGCTCGATCCCGGCTCGGAGGCGGAGCGCGCCTTTGTGGAGCTTGAGGACTGGGTGAATGACGGCGTGCCTCTGGCGGCCCCGGTGGCCCGCGAATGCTTTGCCGGCTGGTACGGCCGCAACGAGCCCATGCGCGGCGAATGGCGCGTCGGCGGCGCGCCGGTCCGGCCCGAGGCCGCAACGTTGCCGGCCTTTGTCGTGGTGCCCGCCGGGGACCGCATCGTGCCCCCGGCCTCGGCGCTCGCCCTTGCGCGCGCCCTGCCGAACGCTGTCCTGCGCCGTCCGCGTCTCGGGCATATCGGGTTGATGGCGTCGCAAACGGCGGCCCGGCGCGTCTGGCGGCCCCTGTTGGCCTGGATGAACGGCCTGCCGTGACACGATGCCACGGATAACGGGTTTATATTGCAATGCAGCATGAGTCTGCCATTTTTTGTGCATTGCAAAAATAAGGAGCCGAGGCCATGCCGAGAGTTGCCCTTGTCACCGGCGGAACGCGGGGAATTGGCGCGGAGATTTCCCGGGGCATGAAGGCGGACGGCTACGACGTGGTGGCCGGCTTCCACCTCAATGTCCAGCGCGCCGAGCGCTTCCATGAGGAAACCGGCATCGACATCATGCAGTTTGATGTCTCCGACTACGGCGCCTGCGAACGGGCGATCCATAAACTCGAAGAGTGTCACGGACCGGTCGATATCCTCATCAACAATGCCGGCATCACCCATGACGTCTTCCTGCACCGCATGCCGGAGGAAGCCTGGCATGAGGTGATAGAGACCAATCTCACCTCCTGCTTCAACATGTGCCGCGTCGTTATCGGCAAGATGCGCGACCGGGGGTTCGGGCGCATCGTCAATGTCTCTTCCGTTAACGGCCAGACAGGACAGATCGGCCAGACCAACTACGCCGCCGCCAAGGCCGGCATTCTGGGCTTCACAAAGGCGCTTGCGCTCGAAAACGCCTCCAGGGGCATCACCGTGAACGCCATCTGCCCCGGCTATGTCGATACGGAGATGGTCCGCGCCGTGCCCGAGCGTGTGCAGGACGTCATCAAGAGCAAGATCCCGGTCGGACGGTTCGGGAACCCGAAGGAGATCTGTCATGTCGTGCGGTTCCTGGTCGCCGACGACGCCTGTTTCGTTACCGGCTCGACAGTCTCGGTGAACGGCGGCCAGTATATGGCCTGACGTTTCGAGAGGCGCGGCGATGATCGGCGCGGAGAGGCCCGTCGTGGGTGTCGGAGTGGTCGTCCTGCGCGGAGACGATGTGCTGCTGGTCCGGCGGGGCGCGCCGCCGCAAAAGGGCCGGTGGAGCATTCCCGGCGGCAAGCAGGAGCGCGGCGAAACCGTCCGGGACGCCGCGCTTCGGGAAATTCGCGAGGAGGCCGGCGTCGAGATCGAACTGATCGGCCTCGTGGATGTGGTGGACGGCATCCGCCGCGACGAGACCGGCGCCGCGGTCTCCCACTACACGCTGATCGACTTCGCCGCGGAGTGGGTGTCCGGCGAGGCCGTTGCGGGCGACGATGCGGCGGAGGCGTGCTGGACGCCGCTGGACGGTCTCGACGATTACCGGCTCTGGTCCGAGACGCGCCGGATCATCGCCGCCGCGGCCGCGATGCGTGATGATGCGCGGGATCGTAAAGGCGGCTCTCCCGGAACTCTCCGGCCTCAAGCGCCCTGCCCACCAGAATGAGCGCGCTGCGGGCGAAGCCGGCTGCCTTCACCCGCTCGCGTATCGTCGCCAGCGTGCCTGTCACGATCTTCTGGTCCGGCTGGCTGGCGCGATAAACCACGGCGACAGGACAATCCTCCCCCAGTTCCGGCGCGAGCGCGCGGACGACATTGGCGAGATTGGCGGTCGAAAGATGGATCGCGAGCGTCCCGCCGCTCCGCGCCTGCGCGGCAAGCTCTTCCCCTGCCGGCATGGCCGTGGCGCGCATGGCGGTTCGTGTCAGCGTTACCGTCTGGGCGATGCCGGGCAGGGTGAGTTCGACGCCGAGCGCGGCGGCGGCGGCGGCGAAGGCCGGCACACCCGGCGTAATCGTATAGGCGATCCCCAGCCGGTCGAGGCGGCGCATCTGTTCGGCCACGGCTCCGTAAAGCGAGGGGTCGCCCGAATGCACCCGCGCCACATCCTTGCCGGCTGCATCGGCCGCAACGAATTCCGCCTCGATTTCGTCCAGCGTCATCGCGGCCGTGTCGCGGACCCTGGCGTCGGCGGGGGCTTCCGCGATTACCTCCTCCGGCACCAGCGAGCCTGCATAGAGCACCACCGGCGCCCGGCGGATCAGCGCCAGCCCGCGTATCGTTATCAGGTCGGGCGCACCCGGGCCTGCGCCGATGAAATGCACGGTCACGGCCGGTAGCCCCTGGGCGTCACGACCCGGCCGGCGACCAGCTTTGTCCGGCTGCTGCCCACGATCAGCACGGTCGTCATGTCCACGGCGTCGCGGTCGAGGGCGGCCAGCGTCTCAATGGCAACAAGCTCGTCTTCACGGCCGAGATTGCGGGCCCTGACGACAGGCGTGTCGGGGTTCCGGTGGCGCGCGACTATGGCCAGCGCCTCTTCGAGCGGGCGGCGGCGGTCCTTCGAGGCCGGGTTGTAGAAGGCGATCACGAAATCCGCCGCCGCCGCCGCTTCGACACGGGCGCAAATCGTCCCCAGCGGCGTCAGCAGGTCCGAGAGCGAGATCACGCAGAAATCGTGGCCGAGCGGCGCGCCCGCCTTCGCACTCGCGGCCTGCATGGCCGAAATGCCGGGCAGCACCGTCACCGGTGCGCCGCCGCCGCTGCGCTCCAGCGCCAGCCCGGCAAGCGCGTAAATCCCGGCGTCGCCCGAGGCCAGCAACGCGACGGACCTGCCCTCGCGGGCAAGGCGAATCGCCAGATCGGTCCGCTCGCTCTCTTCGCCGATCGCCAGCCTGTGGCATCGCTTCGTTCCGGCAAGGTCCGTAACGAGGTCGAGATAGGGACCGTAGCCCACAATGTCGGTGGCGCCCGCAATGGCGGCCTCCGCTTCGGCCGTTCGCATGGGCGGCGCGCCGGGACCGATGCCCACCACGGTCAGCCGGCCCTTCGGCCGGGCAATCCGCGCAATGGCGCAGGTGACTCGCTTGCCGATCTGCTTCGGCACGACCAGAACCGCGTCCTCGCCGGCGGCGGCAAGGGCGGCCGCTTCCGCAACGCTCGCCGTGCCGACGGCGGCCGCGACCGTCGGCGACGGGTTCGGCACGGCGATCCGGCCCAGCGCCGCCGCATCGAAGAGCCGCATGGGCAGGTCGAGCGCGGCGACCGCCGGCTCGTCCCCCTTGAGGTCGAGCGTCGCCACGGCGGCGAGCGAGGTCCGCGCCAGACCTTCGCGTTCCAGGGTCCGGGCCACATGGTCGAGCAGCAGGTCGGCAGGCGCGTCCCGCTCCAGCCCGACGCCAAGGACGAGGCTCGGCGGATGCAGCAGCAGTTTGTCCTCATTCGCGGCCGAAGACCGATCGGAAACCCGCACCGCGAGCCTTCCTTCCTCCGACCAGGGCAAAGGAAACAGCCAACCTGCGTCGCCCGCCTCGACTTCCAGGCGCACCGGTTCCCCGGCGATCAGGGCCGCCATGACCGGCTTCGCCATTTCGGGATTGGCGAGCGTCCAGCCTGGCGGCGGGTCGTCGAGCGCCACGCCGAACAGGACATCGCTTGCCGTCGTCACGGCGGCCTGCACCCCGAGCGTCCGGGCGATCCTTCGGGCCAGCCGGTTCGCGCCTCGATGGCCGCCGAGCAGCGGGATCACGGCGCTGCCGTCCTCCGACACCGCGATGACGGGCGGCTCCTCCCGCTTGTCCGCGAGCAGGGGCGCCAGCCGGCGGATGGCGATACCGGCAGCCATCACGGCGACGACGGGCTCGCCGGCGCGAAACCGGCCTTCCATCCGGTCCAGCGGCAGGGCGTCCAGCCCGAGCCGTTCCGCAAGCCGCGCGCCGCGCTCGGTCAGCACCACTGCGACCGTCACAGCCAGGCCCTGCCGCGCTTATGGAGCAGGATTGTCGAGAAATAGGGAACATCCGCCGGATCGACGCCGTCGAGCGGCAGGACCCGCCCGTCCGGGAGACCGGCATGGACGACCAGCCGGGCGCGGTCCGCGAGGCCAAGGCGCATGAGCAGGGTTCTCACACGCGGGAAATGCCGTCCGACCTTGACGAGCGCCGCCGCGTCGCAAGCCGAGAGGCGGGCTTCCAGGTCCGCGTCGCCGAGCGGGGCCGGCAGCACCGAAAGCACGTCGTTTCGCGCCGCAAGGGCTGATCCCGCCGCCGCGGCGCAGGCTGTCAGTGAAGAGACGCCGGGCACCACCTCGACCGGCCAGTCCACAGACAGGCGGGCGAACAAATAGAGGAAGGAGCCGTAGAGAAACGGATCTCCCTGGCAGAGCACGGCGACGCCCCGTCCGGCTTCCAGATGCGCCGCGATCTCCTGCACGGCCCGGTCATAAACGGCTTCGGCCGGGAAGCGCGCCGCCTGCATCGGCATGCGGATCGGCAGTTCGATCCGGCTGTCGTCCAGATACGAAGCGACGATGGAGCGCGCAAAGCTGGGGCTCTCCAGCGGGGCCGGAAAGGCGAGCACATCGGCCTTGCGGATGATGCGCAGGCCCTTGAGGGTCAGGAGTTCGGGATCGCCGGGGCCGACCCCGACGCCGCAGACCCAGCCGCTCACGAGCCGGCCCGCCACGGCTTGCGCGCCGCCCACTGCGTCACCGCCATGGCAGGTCGAAACGCGCTGAAACGTCCGATCGGCGCGGCCGCTTCCACCGAAATGCGGTAGAGGTCGCCGCCCAGTTCGGACCGCGCCCGGACCAGCCGCGCCTCGCTTTCCAGCGTGACTGCATTGGCGACGAGCCGCCCGCCCGGCCTGAGCGCCGCCCACGCGGCCTCCAGCACGTCCTCCGCGCTGAGGCCGCCGCCAAGGAACACGGCGTCGGGCGCCGGCAGCCCGTCGAGCGCCGCCGGCGCATGCCCGTCATGGAGCCCCAGGCCCGGCGCGCACAGCGCCTCCGCATTGCGCGCTGCGGCCGCGCGCCGGGCGGCAACCGGCTCGATGGCGTCCGCCGTTCCCCCGGCCCGGATCCATTCTATGGAGACCGCCCCCGACCCCGCGCCGATATCCCAGAGATGCGCGCCGGAAGTCGGGGCGAGCAGGGCAAGCGTCGCCGCGCGGATATGGGCCCTGGTCAGCATGCCGTCATGCTCGAAGAACTCGTCCGGCAGGCCCGCTGCGCGGGAGAAAATGCGCGCACCGTCGCCGGCGACGCATTCGACAGCCAGCGTATTGAGGTCCGGAATCTCTGCGGTCCAGGCGTCGGCGCGTCCCTGCAGGCATGTCTCCAGAGGGCCGCCCATATGCGCGAACGCTGTCATACGGCTCGCGCCATAGCCGCGGCGGGCGAGCCAGTCCGCAACGCGAACGGGCGTGCCGCCGTCATGCGACAGCGCCAGCAGCCTCGCCCCGGGCGCGACATGCAGCGCGAGCAGGCCGAGGGGCCTGCCGTGCAGCGACAGCGCCGCCACGCCCTCCAGCGGCCATGCGAGCCGCGCCGCGGCCAGCGAAAACGCGCCGACGGCGGGCAGGATGCGCATTTCCCCGGCCGGCACCCGCCGCGCCAGGGATTTGCCGATGCCGAACCACATCGGGTCTCCCGTCGCCAGCACCACCGTCGGCCTCGGACGCCGCGCGATTATGGCGTCGAGGGTCCGGGACAGCGGCCGCTCCCAGGTCATGCGCTCCGCCGGCCCCGTTCCCGCGAGCGCCAGATGCCGTTTTCCGCCGACCAGGAGGTCCGCGCTCTCGACGATGGCGCGGCCCGCGGGATCGAGGCCGTCCTCGCCGATGCCGAGCACGGTAAGCCAGGGCGTCACAGCGCGGTCTCGGAGGGGTACAACAATGCGTTTACGGCCGCCGCCGCCAGCGCGCTGCCGCCGAACCGGCCCCGGAGCGCGATATGCGGCAGGCCGCTTTCGATGAGCGCCGCCTTCGACTCGGCCGCGCCGACGAACCCCACAGGGAAGCCCAGAACGGCGAGCGGCGCCGGCGCGCCCCTTTCCACCAGCTCTAGCAGCCGGAAGAGCGCCGTCGGGGCGTTGCCCACCGCCAGGACGGCGCCCTCGAACCGGTCCTGCAGCGCATCCATTGCCGCCATGGCCCGCGTCCGGCCGCCGGCGCGCGCCGCCTCCGCAACCGTCGGATCGTTTATGGCGCATATGGCGTCGCGCCCGATAACGCCTTCGGCCGTCATACGCGTATCGGCGACGATGAGCGCTCCGGCCGCAAGGGCCGCTTCCGCCCGCTCCACGACACCCGGGCTCAGGGCGAGATCCTGCACGATCTCCGGCCGGCCGCAGGCATGAACGAGCCGCAAGGCGAGCCCGGCGGCGCGCGGCGGCAGGCCCGAAAGGTCGGTTTCCGCGCGCGCCATGCGGAAGGACAGCCGGTAGATCGCCGCCGGATCGCGAAGATATGCCTGTCCCGGGTGACTTTTGAACCTGCTCGTTCGAGCGTGTTTCATCTCGATGGGATCGTGCTCTGGTGGATTGATTCGAACCTTGTCCGGCCGCGTCATGGCCAAGGTCTTCATTTGACGCACCCGCGGCGGCGCTGTCGCCGAAATCGATTGACGGCAGACTACTGCGGGCGGGCGGGATGCGCCAGCGCGGGGTCCCTGCCTTTCATCACATCCGGCTTGTTTCCGCCAAAACGGCCACCAGGGGAACCGCATCGGCCTTGACCCGGTCCCGCGAAGGACCTATTGATCCGCCGCCGCACCACGCATGACCCACGTGCCAAGAAATCACCCGGGCGGGCAAGCCGGGGGCCGGTAACGAGGTATCGGTGCGACAGGCGGGGAGACGGACGGTTTGCAGCCGTTCGCCGGTCCGCCCCCGAGACGCGGTTAGGAGCCCCTTGGGAGGGTTGTGCGATGACGGCGCGCATTCGCCGATTTCTCGATGAGTCCCGGCCGCCGACGCCGTGCCTCGTGATCGACCTCGATGTCGTGCGGGAGAACTATCTCGCATTCGCCCGGCTGCTGCCGCAAGCGACGGTCTATTACGCCGTCAAGGCCAATCCGGCGCCCGAGATTCTCACGCTGCTGGTGCGGCTCGGATCGTCCTTCGACTGCGCCAGCATCTATGAGGTCCGTGACTGTCTTGCCGCCGGCGCTCCGGCCCGGCGCCTCTCCTTCGGCAACACGATCAAGAAATCCGCCGATATCGAGGCCGCGCACCGGCTGGGCGTGGACCTGTTCGCCTTCGACAGCGCCGCCGAGCTCCGCAAGCTCGCCGAGGCCGCGCCCGGCGCCCGCGTCTATTGCCGCATCGTCATGACCGGGGAAGGCGCGGACTGGCCGCTCGGGCGCAAATTCGGCTGCGAGGCCGATATGGCGCGCGATCTCATGCTGGAAGCCGGGCGACTCGGCCTCGAGCCCTACGGCATCTCGTTCCATATCGGCTCGCAGCAGCGCGATGTGCGGCAGTGGGATGTGGCCTTCGGCCAGACGGCCATGCTGTTCACGGCGCTCGATGAAGCGGGGGTGAAGCTCGGCATGGTGAATGTCGGCGGCGGCTTCCCCGCCCGCTACCGCAAGGAGGGGCCCGGTCCCGAAAGACATGTGGAGGCGCTGGCCGCAGCGGCGCGGAGCCATTTCGGCAACCGGATTCCGAGCCTGATCGTGGAGCCGGGCCGCGCGCTGGTGGGCGACGCCGGCCTCGTCCAGAGCGAGGTGGTGCTGATTTCGCAGAAGGGCTACCGGGACGAGGAACGCTGGGTCTATCTCGACATCGGCAAGTTCGGCGGCCTTATCGAGACCATGGACGAAGCGATCCAGTATCGCATCACCACGGCGCGCGACGGCGCGGAATGCGGCCCGGTCGTGCTGGCGGGGCCGACCTGCGACGAGGCCGACGTGATCTACCAGCACAGCAATTACCGCCTGCCGCTGACGCTGGAGGTCGGCGACAAGGTGGCCATCGAGTCCGCGGGCGCCTATACGGCCTCCTACAGTTCGGTCAATTTCAACGGCTTGCCGCCGCTCGCGACCTACTGCATCTGAACCGGCCGGCTTCGCCGCATTGACAGTGCGCTCCCGCTCCCCAGATAATCGGGGAAGTGGGAGTATGTCGTCGCCATGAGCGCAGGGATCAGCATTTCCGACAGGGCCGCCAAGCGCGTGTCTTTCCTGCTCGACCAGCAGGACGGCGCGGAGCTGATGCTGCGCGTCTCGGTTTCGGGCGGCGGCTGTTCCGGCTTCCAGTACGGCTTCGCCTTCGATGATGCGCGCAACGATGACGACCTCGTGTTCAGCCATGCCGGGGTCGATGTCGTGATCGACGAAATGTCGCTGGAGCTTCTGGAGGGCGCGCAGATCGATTTCGTCGAGGACCTGGCCGGCGCCGCCTTCCGGATCGACAATCCCAATGCGACGGCTTCCTGCGGCTGCGGCTCGTCTTTCGCCGTCTGAATGAAAATCGCAAGCTGGAACGTCAACTCGATCAAGGCCCGCCTGCCCGCTGTGATCGACTGGCTGGAGACTGCCGCGCCGGACGTGCTGGCGCTTCAGGAAATCAAATGCGTCGCCGAAGCCTTTCCGTATCTTGAAATCGAGGCGGCAGGCTATCGGGCGACGGTCCTCGGCCAGAAGACCTATAACGGCGTCGCGCTGATCTCGAAGTCGGCCCCCGACGCGCTGCGCGAAGGACTGCCGGGCGGCGAGAGCGACGACCAGGCGCGCTATGTCGAAGCGGTGTTCGACGGCGTGCGCGTCGCCTCGATCTACCTGCCGAACGGCAATCCGGTCGCGAGCGGCAAGTTCGACTACAAGCTCGCCTGGATGACCCGGCTGAAAGACCACGCCGCGCGGCTGCTGGCCGACGAGGCGCCGACGGTGCTTGGCGGGGATTTCAATGTCATCCCCGAACCGGAGGATTGCTACGACCCGGGAGACTGGACAGGCGATGCGCTTTACCGGCCGGAAAGCCGGCGCGCCTTTCGCGAGATCCTCCATCTCGGCTGGGCGGACGCCTTCCGGTCGCTCCATGCGCGGCGGGGCGGCGCCTTCACCTTCTGGGACTATCAGCGCGGCCGCTGGCAGCGCGGCGAAGGCATCCGCATCGACCATCTGCTGTTGTCGCCGGCGGCGCTCGACCGGCTGGAGGAATGCGATATCGACACAGGTCCCCGCGCCCGCCCGAAGGCCTCCGACCACACGCCCATCTGGTGCAGCCTCGGCCCTGCGCCGCCAACGGGGAATCTGTTCGACACACCCGCCGGCCGCACCTGACGGTTCTAAGGGATTGATAAAGCGCCTGTTTTTCCTCGTGCAACAGCGGGTCGGGGGTGCAACTGCAACCGCATTTTCCCCCGCCTGTGAACACCGACCGGTCGGCGCCGATCCTCTCCGTCATCATGCGCCAGGCGGAGCTTTACGGTTACCGCCCGGAGGGCAGCAATCCCTGTGTCGGCATCCGCCGCTACCGGCGCAAGGGCCGGGAGCGCTTCCTGTCGGAGCCGGAGCTTCACCGCCTCGCGCGTGTGCTCGAAAGGCATGAAGACAGGCATCCGCGCGAGGTGGCATTCATCCGCCTGCTGCTGCTGACCGGCTGCCGCAGGAACGAGATCGTCCGCCTCTGCCGGGAGGAAGTCAGCGAGGACCGGCTCGAACCCGGCGACAGCAAGACGGGGCCGAGAACGGTGCTGCTGAACGGTCCGGCCGGGGAGATCGTCAGGCGGCGCATGGCGGAGGGGAACGGCCCCTGGCTGTTTCCGTCTGTCGGGGACCTGTCCCGGCATCGATGCGACCGGCTCATGCTCTGGTACCGGGCACGCCGCGAGGCGGGCATCGAGGACGTGCGCCTGCACGACCTCCACCACACGGTAGCCAGCCAGGCGACGATGAACGGTGTGCCGCGGCCGGTCGTGGCCCGCCTGCTCGGGCACAGCAATGTGGGCATGACCATTCGCTACGCCCATGTCGGGGACAAGGAGATCGAGGCGGCGGCGGAACGTGCCGGGCAGGCCCTTGGCACCCTTATTGGCCGGCCGCCCAAAGAAGGGGGGCCGGTTGCCTTTCGGGTGTCTGGATGTTGCGCCGCACGGCAGGCCGCCTCAGGGCCGAGCGCCCACCTGTGCAGGACGGCAAAATTTAGCGCCAAGCTTGTGCATGTCCTCGTTTCCGCGCTATAGGGCGGTCATCATGTCACGACCGTGTCGGTCCGGCTACCGCCCTTCCCTTCGCCACCAGCGGCGAGAGCTAAAGTCTTTCTACTTATCCCTGAGATTCATCCAGCGATGAGATTTCGGTAGGGGATGGGCTGGGTACGAGCGGCGCTATGGACGAAGCGCGGGATCATGGTCTGGAGCTGGAAGCGCCGGTTGTACCGCCATGCGAAGCTGGCGAG
>JAJECF010000199.1 GCA_022822125.1 Alphaproteobacteria bacterium | reverse complement strand
CAAGACCTACAAGGTCTGCTATTGCGAGGATCCGTGGGGCAATATCGTCGAGGTCAGCTCCCATCCCTACGTCATGGCCTGGTCGAACTTCATCCCGCGCCACGCGGACTGAGCGCGCCGGGCGGGCGTCCCGCGCGACGGAACGTAGACGATGACGGTCTCTCGACTGCGCGATATCCCCAGCATCGGGGTCGACCGGATGGGCGACGCGGCGGATGCCGCGCGCGACCCCGACATGCTCCGGCTCGAGAACCTGGATACCGATATCCCGCCGCCCCGGGCCGCCATCGAGGCCACCCGCGCGGCGGCGTCGCGCGACGACGCCAACAGCTACCTGCCCTTCCTGGGCACGGACGAACTCAGGCAGGCGGTGGTGGCGCGGCTCGAGGCCGATGCCGGCATCGCCTACGACTGGCGCGCGCAGTGCGTGATCTCGGCGGGCGGGCTTTCCGGCATCCTCAACGCCCTGCTGGCCATGCTGGAGCCCGGCGACGAGGTCATCATCAGCGACCCCGCCTATGCCGGCCTGATCAACCGTATCCGCCTCGCCGGCGGGGTGCCCCGCCTGGTGCCGCTCAGGGTCGTGGACGGCGGTTGGAGGCTCGACCTGGAGGCGCTGGCGGAGGCCGCGAGCGCGAGGACGAGGGCCGTGCTCACCATGAGCCCGTCCATGCCGAGCGGCATCGTCCACACGGCCGAGGAATGGCAGGCCATCGCCGCCGTGGTGCGGCAGACCGGGGCCTGGCTCCTGCACGATGCGGCGATGGAGCGGCTCCTGTTCGGCTCGGCGCCGGCCCTGCACCCGGCCCGGATACCGGGCTTGGCCGGGAGGACCGTGACGGTCGGCAGCGTCTCCAAGGAATACCGGATGATCGGCTGGCGCGTGGGCTGGATCGCAGGCCCCGAAGAGATCATGCGGGACATCGGGCTGGTCAGCCTCACCAACGTGGTCTACCAGGTCGGCATCGGCATGCCGGGGGCCGCGGCGGCGCTCACCGCAGAGGACGACGGCATCGCCGCGGCGGTCGCCGAGTTGCAGGCGAGGCGGGACGTCATCCTCGCGGAGCTGTCGGACCTGCCCGCGGTCCGCCCGGATGGCGGCTGGTCGCTCCTGATCGATACGGTCGCCCTCGGCATGAGCCCGGCGGACGCGTCGCAACGCCTGTTCGAGCAGGGCAAGGTCGCCGCGACGCCGATGACCGGCTGGGGCAGCGCGGTTAATGCCGGCCGCTACCGGCGCTTCGTCTCCGCCAACGCGCCGCGCGAACGCCTCGCCGGCCTGCGCGAGCGCGTTCGCGCCGCGTGGTCGCTCTGAGGCCTGGGCGACTCTTCCTCCCGGGCTTCCGCGCATAACGGACTCGCACCCGGCGGGCCCTGCGATATACTCCGGCCCCGGATTCCGCCTCCCGCCCCGCAATCACCGAGACGTGCCCGGCGATGAACGCGTTGGCCGAACTCATCCACGCCGTCTTCTCGATCTACATCTATCTTCTGATCGCATCGGCGGTGTTCAGCTGGCTGGTGGCCTTCAACGTGATCAACACGAGCAACCGCTTCGTGTTCACGTTGCTGAGCTTCCTGCACCGCCTCACGGAGCCCGCGCTCCGGCCGATCCGGCGCATCATCCCGAATCTCGGCGGCATCGACATATCGCCGATTATCCTGATCCTGATTCTCTATTTCCTCCGCGATCTCATCGTGGACAACATCGTCCGGTAACGCTTCCGAGGCCGACGCGCCCAGCGCCTGCCGAATCGGAGCACGCCCAGCCCCAAGCGAGGAATACCCATGAGCGACGCGGTCATCATCGATGGCAAGGCATTCGCGGCCGACATCCGGGCCGAGGTCGGGCGCAAGGCCGCGCTCCTGAAGGAGAGCCACGGCCTCGTGCCGGGGCTCTCGGTCGTGCTTGTGGGCGACGACCCGGCGAGTCACGTCTACGTTCGCAACAAGGGCAAGGCGACCGTCGCCGCCGGCATGGACTCGCAGGAATACCGGCTTCCCGACACCGCGAGCCATCAGGAGGTGCTGGAGACGGTCGAGCGGTTGAACGCCGACGATTCCGTGCACGGGATCCTGGTGCAGCTGCCTCTGCCGGACCAGGTGGACTCGAACGCGATCATCAATGCCATCGACCCTGACAAGGACGTGGACGGCTTCCACACCGTCAACGTGGGCCGGCTCACCACGGGGCAGGACAGCCTGGTGCCCTGCACGCCCTTGGGCTGCATGCTCATGCTGCGCCACTTCGTGGGCGAGCTGAAGGGCAAGCGCGCGATGATCGTCGGGCGCTCCAACATCGTCGGCAAGCCGATGGCGTCGCTCCTGCTGCGCGAGCACTGCACCGTGACCGTCGGCCACTCCCGCACCCAGGACCTGCCGGGCGAGTGCCGCCGCGCCGACGTGTTGATCGCGGCCGTAGGGCGGGCAGAGATGATCCGGGGCGACTGGGTCAAGCCGGGTGCCGCGGTCATCGACGTCGGCATCAACCGCGTGCCGGCGGGCGAGAAGACCCGGCTCGTGGGCGACGTCTGCTTCGAGGAGGCGGTGGAGAACGCCGGCTGTATCACGCCGGTGCCGGGCGGCGTCGGGCCGATGACCATCGCGTGCCTGCTGAAGAACACGCTGACCGCCGCCTGCCGCCGCCACGGGATCGAAGAGCCGGAGTGAGCCTGTCTGCAAGGATGGTTTCGGCCTGCGGCTATCTTCCAAGCGCCGTCATGCCTGGACACGCCCGAACTCGCTCTGGGTAACCGGGTATCTCCTTCCGCTGAACCCTTCGAGGTGTGAACGGCCCAGTGGATGGCCGGAACCGGTCCGGCCATGGCGTGTTGGGGATAGGGTGCGAACTGACTTGAACGGCTTGAGCGGGACCGCGGGGCAGGAGCGCGGCTAACTGTCCTCCCCCGTCCTGCCCAACCGCAAGCGGAGGGCGTTGAGCTTGATGAAGCCCTCGGCGTCGCGCTGGTCATATACCGTGTCTTCCTCAAAGGTGGCGAAGCCCTCGTGGTAGATCGAGTTGGGCGACTGCCGACCCACCGCCCAGCAGGCGCCCTTGAAGAGCTTCATCCTCACCCGGCCCGACACCCGGTCCTGGCTCGCATCGATGGCCGCCTGCAGCATGCGCCGCTCCGGCGAGAACCAGAAGCCGTTATAGATCAGCTCCGCATAGCGCGGCATGAGCTCGTCCTTGAGATGCGCCGCGCCGCGGTCGAGCACGATGCTCTCCAGCCCGCGCCGGGCCGCCAGCAGCAGCGTGCCGCCGGGCGTCTCATAGACGCCGCGCGACTTCATGCCGACGAAGCGGTTCTCCACAAGGTCCAGCCGGCCGACGCCGTGCCGGCCCGCGATGTCGTTCAACCGCTCCAGCAGCGCGGCGGGCGAGAGGCGCGCGCCGTCCACCGTCACCGGGTCGCCCCGCTCGAAATCGATCTCGACATAGGCAGGCTCGTCCGGCGCGGCGGCGGGCGAGACGGTGCGGGTGAACATCTCCTCGTCCGGCTCGATCCAGGGATCCTCCAGCGCGCGGCCCTCATAGGAGATATGCAGCAGGTTCGCGTCGGTGGAATAGGGCGGCTCGCCCCGCTTGCCGCGCGCAATGGGAATCTGGCGCGCCTCGGCATAGGCGATCAGCCGGTTGCGGGAGCCGAGGTCCCATTCGCGCCAGGGGGCGATCACGCGGATGCGGGGCTCCAGCGCGTAATAGGAAAGCTCGAAGCGCACCTGGTCGTTGCCCTTGCCGGTGGCGCCGTGGGAGACGGCGTCCGCCCCGGTCTCGCGCGCGATCTCGATCTGCCGCCTGGCGATCAGCGGGCGCGCGATCGAGGTGCCGAGCAGGTATTGCCCCTCATAGAGCGCATTGGCGCGGAACATCGGGAAGACGAAATCGCGCACGAACTCCTCGCGCAGATCGTCGATATAGATCTGCTGCACGCCCATGGTCTCGGCCTTGGCGCGGGCCGGCTCCAGCTCCTCGCCCTGGCCGAGATCGGCGGTGAAGGTCACCACCTCGCAATTATAGGTCTCCCTCAGCCAGTGCAGGATGACGGAGGTGTCGAGGCCGCCCGAATAGGCGAGCACCACCCGCTTGACCTCGTCGCTCATCGCGCGTCCTCCAGCACCCCGGCCCGCTCCGCCTCGCGGCGTTCGCGGGCCGTAGCGCGCCGGCTGGCGGATTTCAACTGTCCGCAGGCCGCAAGGATGTCGCGCCCGCGCGGCGTCCTGACCGGGCTCGTATAGCCGGCGGCCGCCAAGATGTCGGAGAAGCGCTCTATGGCCGCGGGCGTCGAACACTCATAGGGCGAGCCCGGCCAGGGATTGAAGGGGATGAGGTTGACCTTGGCCGGGATGCCGGCGATCAGCCGGGCCAGCGCGCGCGCCTCCGCCGGGCTGTCATTGACGCCCGCCAGCATCACATATTCGAAGGTGATGCGCCGCACATTGCTCGCAGTCGGGTAGCGCCGGCAGGCCGCCATCAGCTCCTTCAGCGGATATTTGCGGTTGAGCGGCACCAGCTCGTCGCGGAGTTCGTCCGTCACCGCATGGAGCGAGACGGCCAGATTGACGCCGATCTCGTCCCCGCAGCGGTCCATCATCGGCACGACGCCGGCGGTGGACAGCGTGATCCGGCGCTTCGATATGGCGAGCCCGTCGCCGTCGGTCGCCACCGCCATCGCCGCCTTCACATTGTCGAAATTGTAAAGCGGCTCGCCCATGCCCATCAGCACGATATTGGAGACATGGCGGCCGCGGTCGGCGAGCGGCGCGGCGCGGCCGGACCACTCCCCGAAGACATCGCGCGCATGCAGGATCTGGCCGACGATCTCGCCCGCGTCCAGATTGCGCACCAGGCGCTGGGTCCCGGTGTGGCAGAAGCGGCAGGTGAGCGTGCAGCCGATCTGCGAGGAGACGCAGAGCGTGCCCCGGTCGGCCTCCGGGATATAGACGGTCTCGATCTCGCCGCCGTCGGCCAGCCGCAGCAGCCATTTGCGCGAGCCGTCCGAGGACAGGCGCTCGTCGGACACTCCGGGCCGGGCGAGCGAAAACCGCTCGGCCAGCGCCGCCCTGTCGCGCCGGGAGATGTCGGTCATGTCGTCGAAGTCGCGCGCGCCCCGCACATAGAGCCAGCGATAGACCTGCCCCACCCGGTAGCCCGAGAGCCCCGCTTCGCCGAGGGCCTCCGCCAATGCGGGCTTGGGCAGGCCGACGAGCGAGGGCGTCAGGACCCGCACGCTTTGGTGATCGCCTTGTAGGCGGCGGTGAAGCCCCTCAGCGAATAGCGGTCGGTGACCACCGTGCCGCGCGCCGAGGTGGCGGTAAAGGCGAGTGTGCTGCCGGCCTTCATCGCCTCCACCACTGGCGCGTTCTTCCTGTCCACCACCCAGGCGGAGCTATCCTCCACGAAGAAACGGAAATCCTGCCTTTTCTTCTTTATCCTGATCCTGGCGCGGGGCTTGCTGCCCGGCTTCAGCGGATAGCCGACCTCGACATGGATCTCGCCCGTCAGCTTCTTGCCCGGGAAATGCGCCACCTGGAAATAGGCAGGGTCCCGGTTGATGCCCTTGGGCTTCCAGCTCTTGGGGCTGGAGGCGATATAGCAGATCCTGCTGTCGCCCGACCCGTACACATAGGCCGCCCAGTCATGATGCGCGGCGATGCGCTTCGGCTCCTGCGCCGCAGCGGGAACGGCCAGGAGCACCGACAAAAGGATTAACGGACGCGCCAGCATGCTCGACATTCCGATTGAAATTTCCGCACCCTCCCGATTCGGGAATCATAGCGCCGTTCGCGGCGCGGGCCAAGACGTCCGGCGGGCTAACCGTCCGGCCCCCTGACCACGCCCTCGTCGTGCAGGCGCCCGATCTCGGCGTCGGGCAGGCGCAGTATCTCCGCCAGAATCTCGTCCGTATGCTCGCCGAGGCGCGGCGCGGGCCGCGGGCGGCCCCGCGCGAGGCCGACGAACTCGAGCGGCGCGCCCGGCGCCGGCCACACGCCCATGCCCGGCTGCTCCACGGGCTCGAACAGCGGGTTGTCCCCGACCAGCGCGGGGTCGGACGCCATCTCGCGGAAGGTCCGGTAAGGGCCCCAGAGAACGCCGTGCGCCTCGAAGGCTTCGGCGACCGCGGCGAGCGGGCGCGCGGCGATCCAGGGCTCGACAGCCGCAGCGATGTCCTCGCGCAGGCGCCAGCGGTCCGCCTCGTCGTTCAGGTCCGCGCCGCGCGCCGCTTCGATGCGGTCGAAGGCCGGGCCGAGGCCGGCCGCCTCCGCAATGCCCCGGAGATTGCGCGCGGTGAACAGGCACACCATGACATCGCGCCCGTCGGCGGTGCGGAAATCGCGCCCGAACGTGCCGAAGATATGGTTGCCGACCCGCGCCCGGTCCTCGCCATTGACCACCGCCTCGCCGACATAGCCGAGCGTGGCCGTGGCCCAGAGCGCGACATCGAGCAGCGGCAGGCGGATGAGCCGGCCCTCGCCCGTGCGCGCCCGGCGGCGCTCCGCCGCCAGCAGCCCGGCGGCGGCGGTCATGCCCGTGGCGATATCCCAGGCCGGCAGCACATTGTTGACCGGACCCTCCGATCCCTCCGGCCCGGTGACATAGGGGAAACCGACCGAGGCGTTGACGGTGTAGTCCACCTGCGGGGCGCCCGTCCGCGAGCCGAGCACATTCAGCAGGATGAGGTCGGCGCGCATGGCCGAGAGCGTCTCGTAGCCGGTCCAGCCCCGCGCCGGCAGGTTGGTGAGGAAGATGCCGCCCCCCGGCCCCGGCGCGGTAATCAGCGCCTGCACCAGCTCGCGCCCGCGCGGGCTGCGGATATCGACGCGGAAGGACCGCTTGCCCTTGTTGAGGCCGGCCCAGTAGATGCTGTCGCCCTTGTCCGTCACCGGCCAGCGCCGGTAGTCGAGCCCGCCCTCCAGCGCATCGAAGCGGATCACATCGGCGCCGAGCTGGCCGAGCGCCATGCCGCCGAGCGGCGCGGCGACGAAGGCCGAACCCTCCACGATGCGCAGGCCTTCCAGCAGGTCGTACATGACTTTCCCCTCCGGCGAACGGCCGCGCCGCACCGATTATCGCGGCGGCGGCCGAAAGGGAAGGCCCCGGAGGCGTTCGCCCCCGGGGCCCGCGATTTCGCCCTTCGGTCCGTCGGGCGCGGTCAGCCGCTCTTTTCAGCCATCTCCATTTCCATCGCCGGCTGGGGCAGGGCCACAAGCGGGCTGGCTATGGTGTGGATGACGCTGCCGTCCGGCGCGGTTAAGGTCCGGTCCAGCATGACGCCGTTGACCTTGACGCTGCCGTCGCCGCTCAGCGCATAGAAGGACAGCGGGGCCGCGGCCGTCTGCCAGCCGCCGGCCAGCGTCCATACCTTGCCGTTGGCGTTCTGGAAGGCGCCCTTGGCCATCGGCTCGTTCAGCGCATGGGAGCCGGCCGCGGCCGCGATCTGCGCCATGACCGCGTCGCGCGCCTCCTCGTTCTTCATCGCTTCCGAAAGAGCCGCCACGACCGGGCCCAGAACGGAGTCGGGCAGCGCGAACACGGTTCCGGGCGCGCTCCGCAGCGTGTCGGCGAGCCCCGCCGCCTCGAGAAGGTCCGCCATCAGGGCGAAGGTTTCCCTGTGGACCTCCATGACGACCTCGCCGGTCTCGGCATCCATGGCCGGATTGCCGTCCTCGCCCATCTTGGGCGCCTCATATTCGAAATAGTATGTGCGCAGCGTGGCGAGCACATCCGTCGGGCACTCCGCGTCCTCTGCCTTGGGAATCGCAATGCCCGCCAGCATGCAAACCGGAGCTTCATTCGCTTCGGCCCCGGCGGCCTTGGTCTGGGCTGCGGCCGGCGTCGCCAGGGCCAGGACCGCTGCGGCGGAAGCGGCGGCGAGCCCGCCCAGCAACCTGCGGGAGCGGCTCCTCTCTTCGAGCGGGGATACGGGGAGGATGGACATGCGGGTTTTCCTTCTCTTGTTCAGGAACGCGGTCCGTGCAGGTGTGGGCCGCGCCGGTCGGTGATATGACTGTATGTTCGGAATATTGATCTAGTCAATATATAATCGAAGTCTCGATATTGTCCGATATTAAACAGTCTAATAACGGTCTTCCGACGCAATCGCCGGTCCTTCCGCCCGCGTTCCGGCAGGCGGCCCGGTCGGGACCGGCCGTGCCTGCCTGCCGCCGCAGGCGGGCCCGGCGCCCCCCTGCCCCGGCGGACCGCGGACCGGGCCTGTTCCTTCATCCTTCCGGCTATACCGCAACTGCCGGCATCGAACGGCCCGAAGACAAGCCGCCCGCTCACAACCGTTTTTCGCCGGAGGATCGGGGCGGTGCAGCCTCTCCCGAATAGCGGTGACCGTTCCAATACCGGGATGGTCTCGAAAGACAGTCAAATCTGATTATATCGCTTCAAATTAGACAGTCTAATATGTAAGAAAATACTGCGCTGAAAAGCTATATACGGGACAATTCTCTTGTCATTTTTTGCGGTTTATCTAGAGTCCCCAACTTGGCGAAGCCGTTCAAATGCCAGGGAGTCGGAACGATGGATAAGCCGGCACCGGCTTACTCCCAAATTTACGAGCATTTCTCCGGACAGATTCAGCAGGGCCGAATTGGGGCCGGGGACCGGCTTCCCACAGAGGCGGATATCGCAGTCAGATTCGGCGTCAGTCGTGCGACAGTCCAATTCGCAATGTCCCGGCTCGCCTGGGAAGGCTGGATTGAAAGATTCCCGGGCAGAGGCACCTTCGCCAGGCCCGCCCGGGAGGACGGCCCGCAACCGATATGCCCGGACTTCAATATCAGTATGCACAGCTTGCCGGAGCTCGATGACGAAGCCGCCCGAACGGATGACGAGGTGACATACCGGTTGATGACATTCGGGCGAAAGAAGGCGCCCTGCGAGGTCTCCAGAGTGCTGAATATCGAGCATGAGGAGCCGATTTTTGTGCTGGAAAGGCTGCGGCTCATCGGAGGAAGAATCATGGAAGCGGAAAGCTGCTTCTTTCCTCCGGATATATTCCCGAAATTCGAAACTTCCGAGTTGGACAGGGCGCCTACCGAGGCGCTTCTGGTCGAGAAGAATCTCGGGTGCAGAATCGATCGGATCGAAACGATAATTCAGCCCGCAAATGCCGAGTCCTGCGAGGCGAAGCTGTTGAATGCAGAAGGCGGCCGGCCACTGCTTATGCTTTCGCAGAAACATTTTTCCGAGGGCGATAGGCCGATCGTCTACACCGACCGCATTTGCGTTTCGCCTATCGGCTTCAGCTACACGGCCCAGGCCGCCGGATAGAAGCGGGCGGCGCGACGATTAGGGGACGCACCCGAGGCGGCGAGGCTTTTTGTTCTATGATTCTGAAATAATACCAGCGGCACCGGGTTGAGACTCACAGGCAAATGCCGCCCGGCACCCCCGCCTCTCCTCATCCCGAGTAGCGGCGCCAGCCGCGTATCGAGGGGGCCGGACGCGGGCCGGACCGTCCCCTTCGACAGGCTCAGGACAGGCTTTCGATACGCCTCCCCTTCGGTCGGCTACTCAGGATGAGGTTCGATACGCGCCTGCTGACGCAGCCGCTACTCAGGATGAGGACAGAGTGTCGGGACGCTGGGCATCGATCCGAGTCTCGATCCCACCGAAACCTTCAAAGTCCGGTTGAATCCGGGCCATGCGCCCTGTCCGCAAAATCCAAACCGGACAGCAATGGAACAAGTCCGGGTATGATGGGGAAGGTCGTTCAGGTATGAAGGACAGGGGCCGAACCGGAGACTCGCCTTTCATGCTTTCGCTCGCCACGATTCTGGAGACCAGCGCCCGCGACCGGCCGGACAAGACCGCGCTCATGCAGGGGCCGGTCCGCATGAGCTACCGCGACCTCGACGCGCGCGCGCAGGCGGTCGCCGCGGACCTCGCGGGGCGGGGCATCGGGCCGGGCGACATCGTGGCGCTCGCCTGCCCCAATGTGCCGGCCTTTCCGGTCTTCTATTTCGGCGTGCTGAAAACCGGGGCGACCGTGCTGCCCGTCTCCATCCTGCTGAAGCGGGACGAGATGGCCTATCTGCTGAACGACAGCGGCGCGAAGGCGCTGGTCTGCCACGAAGGCTCGGCCGAACTGCCGCTGGGCGCCGTCGGCCGCGCCGCCTTCGGGGACGCGCCGGCCTGCGAGCACCTCATCGACCCCGACGCGCCGCTGGCGGACGCCTCCTTCGACACCGTGCAGCGCGCGCCCGGCGACACGGCCGTCGTGCTCTACACCTCCGGCACCACCGGGCGGCCCAAGGGCGCGATGCTGACCCATGCCAACCTCCTGATGAACGCGCAGGTCTGCGTGGAGCTGGGCGATATCGGCCCGGAGGATGTCGTGCTGGTGGCGCTGCCGCTGTTCCATGTGTTCGGCCAGGTGGTGCAGATGCTGGCGGCGCTCCGCCAGGCGGCGACCGTGATCCTGGCGCCGCGCTTCGAGCCGGGCCTCTGCCTCGGCCTGATGGAGAGCGGGAAGGTGACGCTGTTCTCCGGCGTGCCGACCATGCTCTGGGCGCTGCTCACATATCCCGACGCCGAGAAGCACGACCTCGCCGCCATCGCCTCCAGGCTCAGGCAGGTCACGGTCGGCGGCGCGTCCACGCCGGTGGAGATCCTGCGCGGTTTCGAGAAGAAGTTCGATGTGACCGTGCTGGAGGGCTACGGCCTTACGGAGACCTCGCCCGGCGCCAGCTTCAACCGGCGCGACCGCGAGCGGAAGGTGGGCTCGGTCGGCCTGCCCGTCTGGGGCGTCGAGATACGGGTGGTGGACGCGGACGACAATCCCGTGCCCGTGGGCGAGCCGGGGGAAGTGGTCGTGCGCGGCCATTGCGTGATGAAGGGCTATCTCGGCCGCCCCGAGGACACCGCCGAGGCGCTGCGCGGCGGCTGGTTCCATACCGGCGATATCGGGCGCTTCGACGAGGACGGCTACCTCTATATCGTGGACCGGCTGAAGGAGATGATTATCCGCGGCGGGTTCAATGTCTATCCGCGCGAGGTCGAGGAGCTGCTGGTCACCCATCCCGAGATTTCGCTCGCCGCCGTGATCGGCGCGCCGGACGAGCAATATGGGGAAGAGATAAAGGCCTATATCGTGCCCGCCGCCGGCGCCAGCCCGGACCCGGACGCTATCATCGCCTGGGCGCGCGAGCGGCTGGCGGGGTATAAATATCCCCGGATCGTCGAGCTGCGCGAAAGCCTGCCGCTCGGCGCGACCGGCAAGATCCTGAAACGCGACCTGAACTGAGGAGGACCGGAGCGATGCAACTCACCCCCGAACAGGTCTCCTGCTTCGACAGGGACGGCTACCTCTTTCTCGAAGGCGTGTTCAGCGCCGGGGAAGCGGCGCTGCTGCGCCGGGAGGCCGACACCGTGTTCGCCAGCGGCCGCGAGGAGGTCTGGCGCGAGGACAATGGCGCGCCGCGCACCGCCTTCGCCGCGCACCGCTATAACGGCATGTTCGGGAGCCTCGGCGCGCATCCGCGGCTCATCGGCCCGGTCGAGCAATTGCTGGGCGAGCCGGTTTACATGCATCAGTACAAGGTCAACGCCAAGGCGGCCTTCGACGGCGATGTCTGGCAGTGGCACCAGGATTTCGGCACCTGGCACCGCGATGACGGGATGCCGGAGCCGCGCGCGATGAATATCGCGGTCTTCCTCGATCCCGTAACGGTCGCCAACGGGCCGCTGATGTTCCTGACGGGCAGCCACCGGGAGGGCGTCTATGAGGCCGGGCACGATCTGGAGACGACGAGCTACCCGCTCTGGACGCTGGACCGCGAGACGGTGAAACGCCTGGCGGATGCGGGCGGCATTGCGGCCCCCACCGGCGCGCCGGGCTCGGTGGTGATGTTCCACAGCAATCTGGTGCATGCGAGCCCGCCCAATATCAGCCCGTGGGACCGGGTGATCGTCTATCTGAGCCTTTGCGCGGTTTCCAATCACATCACGCGCTTCAAGCGCGCCGAGTGGATCGCGCACCGCGATTTCGACCCGATCCGCCCGCTGCCCGACGACTGCCTTATGCCGCAGGCGGTGGCGGCGGAATAGCCGCGCTGCACGCGCGGGACAGCACGGCGGACGCATGAGCCTGCGCCTCCGGCTCTCCTTCGAGGACGGGACCGAGCGGGAAATCGCGGGCCTGCCCTGGCAGACGGTGTTCCAGGCCGCCCAGGCCCACGGCATCGAACTCGCCACCGATTGCCGCGAAGGCGCCTGCGCGACCTGCAAGGCGCGCTGCATAGAGGGCGACTACGACGTGGGCGACGCCAGCCCGGAGGCGCTGACCGCCGAGGAGGAGGCCGCCGGGCTGGTGCTGGCCTGCCAGATGCTGCCGCGCGGCGACTGCGCGCTCAGCTTCCCCTACCCCTTCTCGCTGACCGGCGGGCCGGTGCGGAGGCAGGCCGTGCTGGAGGCCGTGGAGCGCGTGGCCGAGGACACGGTCCGGTTCGAGCTTGCGCCGGATGAGGACATGCCCTTCCTGCCGGGCCAGTATGCGCGCATCGGCGTGCCGGGCGCGGGGGCGGAGCGCGCCTTTTCCTTCTCCCGCCGGGACAGGGCCGAGTTCCATGCGCGGCTGCTGCCGGATGGCCTCATGTCCAACTACCTGGCGGGGCGCGCGAAGCCCGGCGACCGGCTCGACCTGTCGGGTCCCTATGGCGCGTTCTTCCTGCGCGCGCCGGTGCGCCCCGTGCTGATGGCGGCGGGCGGGACCGGGCTTGCCCCGATGCTCGCCATGCTGGAGGCGCTGGAGGGGCGCCAGCCGGCGGCCGTGCTGTTCGGCGCGGCCTCCGCCGGCCGGCTGTTCGCGCTCGACCGGCTTGCCGCAAGCGGCGCTGAGGTCAGCATCGCCGTTGAGGAGCCGGGCGGAGACCCGTCCTTCCATAGCGGCTTCGTCACCGAGCTGATCGACCCGCCCGACGCCGATATCGACGCCTATGTCTGCGGCCCGCCGGCGATGATCGACGCCGCCCGCGCGCGGCTCCTTGCGGCCGGCCTTGCGCCGGAACGCATCCATTGCGAACGCTTCCTGCCGAGTTGAGGCGCGCGCAGTGGCCGGCGGCGCTGGCGTTCTGCGCCGCGCTCGCCCTGTCGCCGCTTGCTGCCGCCGGGCTCGAAGGCGCGCAGACCGGCTATATCGTGACGGATCTCGACGGCGGCGCAGTGCTGGCGGCGCAACGCCCGGACGAGGCTTTCCTGCCCGCCTCCACCGCCAAGATCGCCACCGCCGCCGCGGCGCTCGAAGTTCTGGGCGGCAGACACCGCTTCGAGACGAGCCTGAAGCTCTCCGGCGACCGGCTCTACCTGGTCGGCGGCGGCGATCCGCTGCTCGCCGTGGAGGACCTGATGTCGCTGGCGCAGGCCGGCGCCGAGGCGGGCATTGCAGAGGCCCGCTTCTTCTACGACGACAGCCTGCTCGCACGCGCCGCCGAAATCGACGCCGGACAGAGTGCGCGCGCGACCTACAATCCCGGCGTCTCGGCGCTTTCGCTATCCTTCAACCGGCGCCGCCTGGTCTGGGGCGCGAACCCCGGCGGCGGGCTTGCGGCCTTCGCCCTGCCCGGCGGCGACCTCGCGCCGCTGCGGGCCCTGCCGGGCAAGGGAGCCCCCGTCTTCCACCGCCTCGAAACGCCGCACGGGCCGAGCTGGCGGGTAACGGCCCGCAGGCCGGGCGCGACATGGGTGCCGGTGCGCCGGCCGTCCCGTTTCACGGCGTCGCTCTTTCGCGACCTCGCAGCCATGCAGGGGCTGGCGCTGACCCGACCGGAAGCCGGAATCGCCCCTGCCGACGCCCGGACCATCGCCCGCCACCGCGGCCCGAGGCTGGTCGATATCGCGGCGCTTTCCCTGCAATACAGCAACAATCTCGTCGCCGAACTGATGGGTCTCGGGGCGTCCCGCCGGCTCGCCGGCAAGCCGGAGACGCCCGAGGCCTCCGCCGCCCGCCTGCAGGCGGAACTGGACCGGCGCCTCGGCGGCGACGGAACCGGCTGGCTGCTCGACCGCCATTCCGGCCTCAGCAGCCGGTCGCGCGCCTCGCCCCGGCGGATGGCGGCGCTGCTCCGCCATGCCGCCGGGCGGCGCTACGGGGGCCGCAGTTTCGAGTCGCTGCTGCCGGTTTCCGGCTGGAAGGGCTCGCTGGCCGGCTGGGAGGACGAACCGGCGCTCGCGTTCCGCGTCTGGGCCAAGACCGGCAGCATGTATTACGGCCGCGGCCTCGCCGGTTATCTGCACGCGGCATCCGGACGCCGCCTCGCCTTCGCGCTCTTCACAAGCGACCTCGACGAGCGCCGCCGCCTCGACGCGCTCGGCCCCGAGCCGGGCTCGCAGGAGCGGGAGCGGGGCGAAGCCTGGCTGAAACGGGCGCGGGACCTGGAGCGGAACCTGCTCAAACACTGGGCGGCGGTGTTTTAGATGCGATCTCTCAACCGGGTTGTCCGTCCGGGACCGGATCCCTGCAAGGCCCGCTTGCGCTCCGGTTCCCTTGTCTCCGCGCCGCTGCCGGATAGTATGCGGGAGCGCGCCGGGGAGGGACCATGTCATCGCAGAACGACAGCACGCTGGTCTGGGACGGACGCGCGCCGCGCGCCTTCGAGATCGCCGTCGGGGACGAGGTGCTCGACGACCTACGCCGCCGGCTCCGCGCCACCCGCTGGCCCGACCGGGCGCCGGGCGACCCCTGGCAATTCGGCACCGACCCCGCCTATCTCGAAGCGCTGTGCGCCTACTGGGCCGAGGACTATGACTGGCGGGCCCAGGAGGCGGCGCTCAACAGGCTGAACAACCACAAGGTCACCATCGGGGGCCACGACCTGCACTATGCCCATGTGCCGGGAGAGGCGCCGGATGCGCCGCCCCTGCTGCTCGTCCACGGCTGGCCCGGCTCCTTCTACGAATACCACCGGCTGATCCCGCGCCTGACCCGGCCGTCGGACTTCGGCGGCCGCGCGGAAGACTCGTTCACCGTCGTCGCGCCGTCGCTGCCCGGCTACGGCTTTTCCTTCACGCCGGGCCAGCGCCGCTTCGGCCTCCGGGACGCGACGGACATCCTCGCCGTGCTGATGACCGACGTGCTGGGCCATGACCGGTTCTTCGCCCACGGCCAGGATTTCGGCTCCTATGTCGCGGCCCATCTCGGCAACGCTCACACCGACAAGACGCGGGGCATCCACATCACGCTGATGGCGCTGCCGCGGGTCCTGCCCGAACTGGCCGCGCCGACCGAGGAGGAGGAGCGCTACCGGGCGCAGCTGGCGCACTGGCTGACCGAAGAGACCGGCTATGTCCAGATCATGGGGACCAAGCCGCAGACCCTCGCTTTCGGGCTCACCGATTCGCCCGCCGGGCTGGCGTCGTGGATCGTCGAGAAATGGCGCTCATGGAGCGATTGCGGGGGCGATGTCGATGCCTATTTCGGCCGGGACACGCTGCTGACGAACATCATGATCTACTGGATCACCGGCGCAATCGGCTCCTCGGCCTGGCCCTATTACCAGCGGACCCGGGAGCCCTGGATCATATCGGAAGACGAGCCGGTCACGGCGCCCACCGCCTATGTCGAGCATCCTTTCGAGATCCTGACGCCGCCGCGCTCGCTCGCCGAGACCATATACACCAACATCCAGCGCTGGACGGTCAGGGACAGCGGCGGCCATTTCGCGGCCCTGGAAGACCCGGACCGGCTCGCCGCCGATATTTCATCCTTCTTCGCCGGCCTGCGCTGACGGACCCGTTCGCCGGCGCGAAACAGGAGAGGAAACCGATGACTTTCACCTGCATTGCGCGCGACGCAGCCACGGGCGAACTCGGCATCGCGACAGCGACGCGCTCGCTCGCCGTCGGGGTGCGCGTGCCGCACCTCTCGCGCCTCGGCGCGGTCGCCATCATGGCGATTGCGGATTACCGCCTCGGCCGGCTGGCGCAGGACCTGCTCGCCAATGGCTGCTCCGCCCAGGCGGCGGTCGATGCGCTCGTCGCCGCCGACCCGCATCCCGAATTCCGGCAATTGGGCATTATCGACGCGGAAGGCCGGGCGGCCGCGCGCACCGGCAGGGAGAACCGCGACTTCGCCGGCCACCATGTGCGCGACGGGCTGATCGCGCTCGGCAATGTGCTGGTGGGCGAGCATGTGCTGGACGCCATAGAAGCGGGCTTTCAGGGCGACACGCTCGAGGAGCGCCTGCTGGCCGCGCTCGAGGCCGGGCGCGACGCCGGCGGCCAGCATGGCGGGCAGAACTCCGCAGCCCTGGTCGTCTGGGGGAACCGCGACTTTCCCCGCACCGATCTCAGGGTCGATATCCGCGAGGAGCCGGTGGGCGAGCTCAGGCGCGTGTTCGACGCCTGGAAGCCCGCCGCCGGCTACTATACCGAACGGCAGCTGGACCCCCGCGTGCGCCCCCTGCACGAGACGCTGCCGGGGCGAGGCTACTGAGCGGCGGCGCCCTCCGCCGCATGGGCGGCGAAGACGGCCATATTGACGATCTCGGAGACCCTGGCGCCCATCTGGACGATCTGGACCGGCCTGGAGAGCCCGAGCAGCACCGGCCCGATCACGGCCCCGCCGCCCAGCATCTGCAGCATCTTGGCTGAGATATTGGCGGCGTGCAGGCTCGGCATGACGAGCACATTCGCGGGTCCCGACAGGCGCGCGAACGGATAAAGCTGGCGCATGAGATCGGCGTCCAGCGCGGCGTCCGCCGACATCTCGCCCTCATACTCGAAGTCCACGCCGCGCGCGTCCAGCACGGAAACCGCCTCGCGGACATGGGCGGCCTCCCTGAAGGGCGGGTTGCCGAAATTGGAGAATGAGAGGAGCGCGACGCGCGGCTCCGCGCCCATATTGCGCGCCATGCCGGCCGCCGCCGCAGCGATGTCGGCAAGCTGCTCCGGCCCCGGCCGCTCGTTCACCGTCGTGTCGGCGACGAATACGGTCTGGTTGCGGTTCACATAGAGGGTCACGCCGCAGGGCGTCGAATTGGCGACCGGCGGCAGCACGGGACGCACGCCTGCGAAGCTCACCTGGAAGGACCGCGTGAGCCCCGTCACCATGGCGTCGGCCGCGCCCGCCGCCACCATGCAGGCGGCGAAGCAATTACGGTCCTGATGCACCATGCGCTGCACGTCGCGCTGCAAATATCCCCTGCGCTGCAGCCGCCTGTAGAGCATGGCGATATAGCGGGCATTGTCTTCGGAGAGCGCGGCGTTGTGGATTTCCAGCGGTTCGCCGGAGGCGATGCCGAGTCGCTCCATCTGCGCCTTGACGATGCTTTCGCGCCCGACGAGCACAGGCGTGCCGAAACCCTGCGCCCGGAAGGCGAGCGCCGCGCGGATGGCGCGTTCCTCCTCGCCCTCGGCGAACACCACGCGGCGCGGCGCCGCCTGCACCTCGGCATAGATGCGCTGGAGGCTGCCCGACGTGGAATCGAGGCGGGCGGCGAGCGCGGCCCGGTAGGCGGGCCAGTCCTCGATGGGTTTCTGTGCGACGCCGGTGTCGATGGCGGCGCGCGCCACCGCCTCCGGCACATTGACAATCAGGCGCGGATCGAAGGGCACCGGAATGACGTAGTCGGGACCGTATTGCAGACGCTTGCCCGGATAAGCTGCCGCTGCTTCGTCAGGCACATCTTCCCGCGCGAGCGCCGCCAGCGCATCGGCGGCGGCGATCTTCATCGCGTCGTTGACGGTCGTGGCGCGCACATCCAGCGCGCCGCGGAAGATATAGGGGAAGCCCAGCACATTGTTGACCTGGTTCGGGTAGTCCGACCGCCCGGTGCAGATGATGGCGTCGTCGCGCACCTCGCGCACCTCCTCCGGCGTGATCTCGGGATCGGGATTGGCGAGCGCGAAGATGATCGGCTTGTCCGCCATCGACGCGATCATCTCGCGCGTGAAGGCGCCCTTGACCGAGAGGCCGAAGGCGATATCGGCGCCCTTCATCGCCTCTTCGAGCGTGCGCATGGGCGTCTCGACCGCATGGGCCGATTTCCACTGGTTCATGCCCTCTGTGCGGCCCCGGTAGATGACGCCGCGCGTGTCGCAGAGCACGACATTCTCCGCCGGCAGGCCAAGCGCCTTGAACAGGTCCACGCAGGCGACGCCGGAGGCGCCCGCGCCGTTCACCACCATGCGGCAGTCCTGGATGCGCCGTCCCGTCAGGTGCAGCGCGTTGATGAGCCCGGCGGCCGAGATGATCGCCGTGCCGTGCTGGTCGTCATGGAAGACCGGAATGTCGAGCAGTTCGCGCAGGCGCTCCTCGACGATGAAGCATTCCGGCGCCTTGATGTCCTCCAGATTGATGCCGCCGAAGCTCTTGCCGAGATAGCGCACGCACTCGATGAAGGCATCCACGTCTTCGGTGTCCACCTCCAGGTCGATGCCGTCCACATCGGCGAAGCGCTTGAAAAGGACCGCCTTGCCTTCCATCACCGGCTTGGAGGCGAGCGCGCCGATATTGCCGAGGCCGAGCACGGCGGTTCCGTTCGAGATGACGGCGACCATGTTGCCCTTAGCGGTGTAGTCGTAGGCGAGGCCCGGGTCCTTCTCGATCTCCAGGCAGGGCGCGGCCACGCCGGGCGAATAGGCGAGCGAGAGCTGGTACTGGGTGGTAAGCGGCTTTGTCGGCGTCACCTCCACCTTGCCGGGCCGCCCGGCTGCGTGCATCCGCAGCGCCTCGCGCCCCAGCGTGTCGTTATCGACCATCGCCCCGTCCCCGCCTTCCGGCTCTTTTTCGCTCGATGAATCCTAGTCCTGCGTCGGGCGCTTTGCCAATGCCGCGTCGGGCGGGCCGGAGCGGCTACCAAAGACGGCTGACTTCGTAGCGATCGAACGCCGTATCAACGGATAGAATCGGCATGTCGTGTCCCATGGCCTGGGCAATGAGCATCCGGTCGAACGGATCGCGGTGGGGACCGGGCGGCCGCCCGACGCGCTCGGCATCGGCCACCGAGATCGCGATCTGCCCGAAGCCTTCCCCGGAGATGGAGCCGGCGATGTTGTCGCCGATATCCGGCAGTCTGCCAAGCCGGACCTTGGTGGCGATTTCCCAGACGGAAGCGGCGCTCACCACGATGTCATACCAACGGCGCCGGGTGGGTGCTCATGGGCAAATGCCGCCCGGTGTCCCCGCCTCTCCTCATCCCGAGTAGCGACGCCAGCCGCGTGTCGAGGGACAGCGGCGGGTGTTGAGCATCCTTCGATACGCGCCCGCTGGCGCGGTCGCTACTCAGGATGAGGACGAAGGACCCGGGCTGCGGTAGGGAGGCGCCGCGCCATCGGTTCCGATCAACGACCGCTGGTATCATTCGTCTCGTCGCCGATGGTGTCGCGAGCGCGTCGCGACAAGCGCGCATCATCAGCCAACCACCAGATCAGGGCATGTGTGTCCAGCAAGATCCGCACAGCCGGTCAATCTTCCGAACGTCCTTCCCAGGTCCTCAGCTCTTCTTCCGGCAGCGGGTCGAAAAAGGCGCTGTCCGGAATATCGAGCCTGCGTTTCGGGGCACCCGGTTGCCGGCGGCGCTTCGGCTCGGCGGCTGTGGATGGTTTGCAGGCCACCAGCCGGACGGCAGGTTTGCCCCGCCGGGCGATCACGACATCCTCACCCCGTTCGGCCTGTGCCACGAGCCGGGACAAACGGGCCCTCGCTTCGCGGATATTGACGGTGGACATGGCTGTCAGCCCTCGGACGAAGGGCCAACCTTGCTGCCGGGGCGGCAGCGTCAAGGCCGGGAACCGAGCGCCTCCCTACTCGTCCAGCGCCGCGCAATGCTGCGAAAAGGTTGGCAACACATCCTCGGCCAGGCGGCGCATGGAGGCGCGGCAGAGGTTCGGGTCCTCCCAGTCATGCATGCCGATCAGCAGCGTGCCGAAGGGGCCGATCTCCTCGCGCAGCGCGACCAGCCGGTCGAGCACCATCGCCGCCGTCCCGCAGATGGGGATTTCCGCGACCGCCTCCTCGACATCGAGCAGGTCGTTCAGCTCTTCGGCGGGCGCATCCGCCATGGCCTTCACTTCCGGCAGCCGGCGCAGGCTGCGCAGATAGCGGAAGTAGAAATGGAACAGCCCGTCCGGGTCGCCGAGAATGTCGCGGGCCTGACTCTCGCTGTCCGTCACCAGCAGGTTGCGCGCCACCCGCCAGATGGAAGGGTCGGCCGGCCTGCCTGCTTTCTCCGCCGCCTCCGCATAGAGCGGCCAGTGGGTCGCCACATCGCCCGAGGGGATGAAATTCGCCGAAATCGGGATCCAGCCGCGCCCGCCGCAGACGCCCGCCGAGCCGGAATTCGCCGAGACCATCGCCATGGCGATCGGCGGGTGCGGAACCTGCCAGGGCTTGGCGATGAGGCCGACGCCGTGGCGCGGATAGACCGCCTCGTCGATGGCGATGTCCCACCATTCGTTCTCGAAGCGGTAAGGCGGCTCGCCGCGCCAGAGCTCCAGCACGATGTCTATGGCGGCGAGCATCATGCGCTGGCGCTCCGCCGGGTCGTGATGGCCGTACATTTCCGCGTCGCTGACAAGCCCGCCCGGCCCTATGCCGAAGAGGAACCGGCCTTCGCTCAACTGGTCGAACAGCGCAACATGGCTCGCGACCGTAACCGGATGATGGTGGGGGATGTTGATGACGCCGGTGCCGAAGCGGATCGAGCGCGTCTCGCGGATGAGCGTGGCGAGGAAGATCAGCGGCGACGTGATCTGCTCGACCTTGGAGGTGAAATGTTCGCCGATCCAGGCTTCGGAATAACCGAGCCGGTCCGCCAGCAGGATCGCCTCGCGGTCTTCCTCCAGGGTCTGGAGAAACGGCTTTTCAGGCCGATGCAGAGGCATCGAAAACAGGCCGAGCTTCATTCCGCGCATCCTCTCCGGCGTCGGGATGCGGCTCAGGCTAATGCCTTTGCAGCTTCGGGGGAATCGGCAAGGCCGGCCTTGCGCGCCTCGCGGCCGAGCGCGGCGAGGCGCAGCGCATAGACCCTGCCGGCGACGCTCTCGGACGCCTTCATGTCCGCGATCAACGCCGCCCGTTCCGGGTCTTCCGGCAGGTCCAGCGCCTCATAGGCCGCCAGAAAGTCCTGCTGCTGCTGCCGCGCCGCCAGCAGGCGGGCCTCGTCCCTGCCGGAGCACGCCGCCAATGCCTCGAAAGAAACCAGCCTGGCCGCGATCGCACCGAGCGTTGCGTCATCGAGGCCCGCAGTCGCCGCGTCGTCGAACAGCGCCTCCATTGCGCCCTGCTGCGAGCCGAGCTTCAGCAGGTCCTCGACATTGCGCAGCGGCTTCGCGAAGGCTTCCCATATGTCGGCATCCGGAGCGAGTTCGGCGGAGGCCGGCAGGCGAACATCGCGGAGGCTGAGACCGCAATGGCCTGTGGGCCGCAGGAATTCAACAGCGCCGGCTTCGGTGCGCGCAAGGCCGGGCGTGTCAGCCGGCAGGAGGAAGGCGCCGAAGCGCTTGCGGCCGCTGCTTTCGCCGGTAACCGCCACCAGGATGAAAAGGCCGGCCGCGGGGCCGTTGGTGATCCACGCCTTCTCGCCGTCCAGCCTCCAGCCGCCATCCGGAAGCCTCTCGGCGCACGCTTTCAGATATTTGGGATGCGCGCCGGCGCCCGGCTCCGAAATGGCCGCCGCCAGCGTGACCTCGCCGCTGGCGAGGCGGGGCAGCCAATCCCGCTTCTGCGCCCCGCTGCCCAGGCGCGCGAGCGCGAAGAAGCTGAGCGTGCAATGCGTCTTCCAAGCGAGCATGGCGCCGAGGCTGCGGCCGTAGCGCACCATGTCGCGGCAGCCGCCGGCGAGGCGTTCGAGGTCCCAGCCGCCGCCTCCGTAGTCCTCGGGCACCGTAAGGCCGAGCAGACCGGCCTCGGCAAGGCCCCGCCAGAGGTCCGGCGGATAGTCCCGGCGGCATCGCAGGTCATCGCGGCCGCGGATCAGCCGGGCGGCTGCCGCAGCGACATCGCTCACCGGCGGTGGATCGGGTAGCCGTGCTCGTCCGATTCGCCGTCGCGGTAGTTCACGATCCGCTTCGGGCTCAGATGGATGCCCATGAGGCGCATCGGCCCCGCGCCGACCGCAGCGAAATTATGCCGGCGATGGGGGGGCAGCGCCACCGTGTCGCCGGCTTCGAGGCGGGTGCGCTCTTCCTCCCCGCCTTCCAGCCAGACATCGCAACTGCCCTCCAGGATATGCAGGATTTCGACATAGGGATGCGCATGCAGGCCCGGTTCGTAGCCGGGTTCGGCGGTCTGGATGCCGACCCGGATCGGGAAGCCCGCCTCCTCTCCCAGCAGGATCGGGTTGTAGAAGGACTCGGGCGCAAAGGGAACGGTCTCCGTCTCGGAAAGGCGGACGATCTTCGCTTCGGTCATGGTTTCGGACATGGGGTCTGCCTCCTCAGCCGCCCATTCTCGCAGGCGCAGCACGCCGCGTCGAGCCGCCTGCCCGTCCGACAGGGGACCGCCGGGGCAAACCGTGCCATAGTCGCGGGAGCTTGGACCGGGGACGCAAGAACGGGGGCGGGACCGATGAAAATCCGGGGATTCGAAACGCTGCATGTCGATGCCGGCTGGCGAAACATCTCCTTCCTGAAAGTTACGACCGATGAAGGCCCGGTAGGCTGGTCGGAATACAATGAGAGCTACGGGAGCCGGGGCCTCAGCGCCGTCATCACCGCGCTCGGCGAGACGCTCATCGGGGCCGACCCCCGCCCGGTCGAGCGGATAAGCGCCATGCTCTACGCCCAGACCCGCCAGGCGCCGGGGGGCATGAACGCCCAGGCCATCGCCGCCATCGAGAATGCGCTGCTCGACATCAAGGCGAAGGCGCTCGGCGTGCCGGTCTATGAGTTGTTCGGCGGACCGGTGCGGGACCGGTTCCGGCTCTACTGGTCGCATTGCGGCACCTATCTGGTGAACCATGCCGATGTCATCGGCGAGCGGCCGCTGCGCAGCCTCGACGATGTGGAGGCGCTCGGCGCGCGGGTGCGGGAGCGGGGGTTCACCGCGCTCAAATGCAATATGTACCGTTTCGACGGCCCCGAGCCCTATGTCTATATGCCGGGCTTCGCGCGCTCGGCCGGCGACCGGCCGGAGCTCAACCTCACCCGCGAGACGGTGCGCGCGCTCCGCAACCAGATCTCGGCGTTCCAGGAGGGCGGCGAGGGCCGGCTCGATATCCTGGTGGACCTCAATTTCAACTTCCGCACCGACGGCTATATGGCGCTCGCCCGCGCGCTCGACGACCTCGGCCTCTACTGGATCGAGATCGACAATTACGACCCGGAGGGGCTGGCGATGATCCGCCGGTCGGTCGAAACGCCCATCGCGTCATGCGAATCGCTATATGGACGGCGACAATTCCGGCCCTTCCTGGAACGCTATTCCATGGATGCGGCGATTATCGACGTGCCGTGGAACGGATTCAGCGAAAGCCTGAAAATCGCCGCCATGTGCGATGCCTGGGAAATCAACATCGCGCCGCACAATTTCTACGGCCATCTCTCGACCCTGATGAGCGCGCATCTCTGCGCGACCGTGCTGAATTTCCGCATCATGGAAATCGACATCGACGACGTGCCGTGGAAGGACGACCTCGTGACGGCGCCGCCCCGGATCGAGAACGGCGAACTCATCCTGCCGACCGGCCCCGGCTGGGGCGCGGAGGTCAATGAGGAGGTCGTTCGCGCCCACCCGCCGAAATAGCTGACGGCCCGGAAACCTATTCGACGCCGCGCAGGAAGTCGGCGCAGCGCTCGCCGATCATGATCGAGGGCGCGTTTGTGTTGCCCGACGGCATGGTCGGGAAGATGGACGCATCCGCGATCCTGAGGCCGTCGAGCCCGCGCACCTTTAAGCGGTCATCGACCACGGCCTCCGGGCCGGGCCCCATGCGGCAGGTGCCGATGGGGTGGTAGGCGGTCTGCGAGTTGCTGCGAATCCAGTCCAGGATCTCGTCGTCGCTCGCCACCTGCTCGCCGGGGTCGTATTCCGCGCCCCGCAGCGGCGCCATGGCCTCGGCCGCCACGAGTTCGCGCATCATGCGGAAGCCGCCGGTCATGGCGCGCTGGTCGATCTCGTCATGCAGGAAGTTGAACCGGATCGCCGGCTGCGCCTTCGGGTCCGCCGAGCGGATATGGATCGAGCCCAGGCTTTCCGGCCGCAGCTGGTAGCAGGCGATGGTCATGCTCGGGAAGGGCTGCAACAGCCGGCGCTTCGGGTCCTTCACCGCATAGGGCACGAGGTGCATCTGCACGTCCGGCGTCTCCAGCTCGGGGCGGGTGCGCAGGAAGGCGAGCAGCGGCGCGGACGGCAGGCTCATGAAGCCGCCGCGCGTAAACGCGTATCTGAGCACCTGGCCGGCCTTGCCGAACAGCGTGCCCATGCGTTCGTTGTAGGACACGCCCTTCGCCGTCACCCGCCACTGGATACGGGCATTGATGTGGTCGCGGAAGTTCTCGCCGACGCCGGCCAGTTCGTGCTGCACCTCGATGCCGTGCGCCCCCAGCACCTCCGGGCGCCCGATGCCGGAGAGCTCCAGGATCTGCGGGGAGCAGACCGCGCCCGCGGCCAGCACCGTCTCGCGTCCGGCCCGCGCCTCGACGGTCTGCCCACCCTTTTCGTAGGCGACGCCCACGCAGCGCCTGCCCTCCAGCAGAACCCGGCGGGTGTGCGCCTCCGTCACGATGCGGAGGTTCGGGCGGTTTTCGGCGGGCTTCAGGTAGCAATGGGCGGTGGACATGCGCCGCCCGTCCTTGATCGTCACCTGCGTCTTGACCACGCCTTCCTGGTCGGGGCTGTTATAGTCCGGGTTGACCTTGTGGCCGACCTCTTCGGCGGCGGCGAACAGCGCGTCGTAGAGCGGGTTCCGGTCCGGCACTTCCGTGACCTGGAGCGGGCCGTCCTCGCCCCTGATGCCGTCGCCCGCCTTCTCGTAGCTCTCCATGCGCTTGAAGACGGGCGCCACGTCCTCCCAGGTCCAGCCGCGATTGCCCATCTGCGCCCAGGTGTTGTAGTCGAGCGGCTGGCCGCGCACATAGACGAGGCCGTTGATGCTGCTCGACCCGCCGAGCAGCTTGCCGCGCGGCACCGGAATCTGGCGGTTGGCCGTGTTCGACTCCGGCTCCGACATGAAACACCAATTGGCGGCCGGGTTGTCGATCAGGAGGCCGAAGCTGATCGGGAAGCGCGACCAGGGATGGCTCGCCTTGCCGGCTTCCAGCAACAGCACCTTGCAGTTCGGGTCTTCGGTCAACCGGCTGGCGAGCGCTGCGCCTGCAGAGCCTGCGCCCACAACGATATAATCGAACTCAGCTTCCGCCATCGCGCCGTTTCCTTCCGTCCCTGCCTCATCCCGGGAGTGGAAGCCTAATACCAACGGCGCCGGGTTGAAACTCATGGGCAAATGCCGCCCGGTGTCCCCGCCTCTCCTCATCCCGATTAGCGGCGCCAGCCGCGTATCGAGGGGCGGCGGCGGGTGTTGAGCATCCTTCGATACGCGCCCGCTGGCGCGGTCGCTACTCAGGATGAGGATGAAGGACCCCGGCTGCGGTAGGGAGGCGCCGCGCTATCGGTTCCGATCAACGACCGCTGGTATCAGGTGGTTGCGGGAGCCCGGGGTCCGGGGCGGCGGAGGGTTTCATGCATATTTTGAAAAAATTCCTTATGGATACTTGACTGCGACAGGCCCGTGGTAAGATTGGAGCCAGGGAGAGAGACGCCGCGTCTCCTTTTCGCGCCGGCGGGAGAAAGACCCCGAGAAACAGACGGCGCGCAGAAAGGACTGAAGGGAGAACCCATGCCGAAGAGGCAAGGCCGGAGCCCCGGCCCGCAGCTCTATGCCCGGAAGGTCTATGGCTTATACCCCCCGCACATGCGGACCATGACATAACATGACACATCATGACATGTTCATGGTTTGCCCTTCCCGAAGCCCCGCGCGGTCCCTCGATACGCCGCTGACGCGGCTACTCGGGATGAAGAAGGGAAGGCGCCTGCTGGCGGGGCTGCTGCTCGGGATGGGCACATGGCACTTGCGCCCTTGCCTGCCCGGCTATGAGGGGAACGAGGCCGGCCATGACGACAGGAAAGGAGCGGCAAGCAGCCCCTTCCCCTCACCCTGAACAACCGCGCAGCCGCGTATCGAAGGGCGGTCTCCACCAGCGGCTCCGGGTCCTGCCGAACGCATCCAAAGGAGAAATCCATGCCGAGGATACAAAACCGGAGAAACCGGGCGGACGACCCGGAACCCCGGCCCGGGACCGCAGCGCCATTCCCTCCTGTCGGCTTCCTCCATCGGCGTTATGGTGGCGGGAGCGCAGCGTGCAAGGAAGGATCCGCAACATGACCAGGCCGTTTTCCGGCATCCGCGTCCTGGATTTCACCCAGGTGTTCGCCGGGCCGTTCGGCAGCTACCAGCTCGCCCTGCTCGGCGCGGACGTCATCAAGATCGAGCGGCCGGGCGGCGAGGACATGCGCTTTTCCCCGCCCTCGAAACTCTGGGCGGACCGGGCGATGGCGCCGATGTGGGCCTCCGCCAATGCCAACAAGCGCAATCTCGCGCTCGACCTGAAGGACCCGGACGCCGTCGCCGCGCTCCGGCACATGGCGAAGAGCGCCGATGTGGTGATGGAGAATTTCCGGCCGGGCGTGATGGACCGGCTCGGCCTCGGCTGCGAGGCGCTCTCGGCGATCAACCCGAGGCTCATCTATTGCGCCGTTTCGGGCTTCGGGCAGAACGGACCTGACCGGGAGACGGCGGCCTATGACGGCCGCATTCAGGCTACCTCAGGCATCATGTCCGTCACCGGCCATGCCGAGACCGGGCCCGTCAGGGCGGGCTTCGCGGTCTGCGACGCCATTGGCGGCATGACCGCCGCCTTCGCCGTGGCGAGCGCGCTCTTCCAGCGCAGCCACACCGGCAGGGGCCAGATGGTCGATGTGGCGATGCTCGACGCCGCGCTCTCCTTCATGTCGCCGGCGGTGGTGGAATATCTGGTCGCCGGTCACCTGCAGGGCCAGTACGGCAACCAGGCCGTGAGCCGCAAGCCGACCGCCAACCTGTTCAGCGCCGGCGACGGCCACCTCCTCCTCGCCGTCAACAATGAGAAGCAGTTCCGCGCGCTCTGCGCGGCGCTCGGGCGCGAGGACCTGCCGGACGACCCGCGTTTCGCGGACTGGGACGCGCGCGCGGTCCATGCCGACGAGCTGCGCGAGATCATCGAGACCGCCTTCGCGGACGGCGGCGCGGAAGTCTGGGAAGACCGGCTGGAGGAAGCCGGCGCGCCCTCGGCCCGGATTCGCAGCATCGCCGAGGCGGTCGGCCATCGCCAGATCGCCCACCGGGACGTGCTTCAGGAGGTCGAGGGCCCCTGGGGGCCGATGCGGCTGGTCGGGTCCGGCTTCAGGCTCGCGCACGGCTCGGGCGCCATCGACCGGCCGCCGCCCCTGCCGGGGCAGCACAGCGAGGAAGTGCTGCGCGAAGCGGGTCTCGACGACGACCTGCTCCAACGCCTGCTCGCCCGGGCCGGAGCCGGCGCGGAGGCAGTCGATCCGCCCTAGCGGACGTAGAGGCGGACCTCCTCGACATCCGCGTCGCTGTCCGCGCGCGTCGCGATTCTGAGCCGGGATGCCGCAACGCCCATGCGGCGGAGGCTCCTGTGAACCTTGTCGGCATAGTCCGCGGCCGCGGCCATGCTGCCGCCCGGCGACACGCCGACGACCTCGAATGTCGTGCCGGGCCGGCGGTCGAGCACCTGTCGCACGGCGGCCGACAGAGCCTCCTCGAAGGCGACATCGGGGTCGTCGAAACGGACGACCGCCAGCGGCCGCTCGGACGCCGCCCGCGCGGCATAAGGGCCGCTCACAGCGCCATCCTCAAGGCTGCCGGCGTCGATGGCCTCGGCCAGCAGCGCCAGTTCGCGCCGTTCGGCCGTAACCAGCCGGCCCTGCCGCTCGGACGCTCCCGAGATTTCGTCCAGCAGCCGGGTGACGGTGACGCTCATATGCGCCGCCCGGTCCCCGATACCGCGCAGCGCCCTGTGGTCTTCCTCGACCGCACCGGACAGTTCAAAGGCGTTCAGCACCGAATCGCCGAGGAAGGCCGCCCTCGAATCGGCCTCGGCGGCGCGCGTCCGCAGCACATCCCAGGAGCCGACATCGCGGTCCATCGCCGCCAGCATCGACTGCGCGACATTCCACTCCGCCCTCAGCCTCGGATTGGCGCGCGTCGTCCCGATCTTGAGCCGCGCTTCGATGGCGCCGACGCGCTCATGATAGCCCGCAGCACGCTTGCGGGCGCCGCCCCGGAGGGCCGCATGCGCCTTTTCAAGGCCGTCGATCACCTTCGCAAGCGCCTCCGCCTCGCCGGCCAGCTGACGGACCTTGCTGACGACGAAGCTTTCCCCGCCCCGCTGCGACGCGGGCGCGGCAGCCGCCTGCCGGGGCGCCGGAGCCGGCGCTTCGCGAACAGCGGGCGCCGCCGGAGCCGCCACCTGGGTCGAGCCGGGCGGCAGGCCGGCATTCGGGTTCACGCATCCCGCAATACCCAGAAGCCCGCCAAGAAGGAGGGCGCTCACGCTTGCCCGTTTACGCATGATGCTCCGCCTGCAACGCCATCGGTTTTTCGCCCTTTGCCGGACAGTAGCGCGTTATTGCAGCTTCTGCCAACGACTTATCAAGAAGGAGGCAGGCGCCGGGGCACGGCTTGCGCGGATGGCGGGCGGAGGCTAAATTCGCCCTGTTTGCGAACAGCGCCCGTAGCTCAATCGGATAGAGCGTCTGACTACGGATCAGAAGGTTGGGAGTTCGAGTCTTCCCGGGCGCGCCAGATTTCTCCTAATGCGAAGCAGGGAGCCGCCGGCCGGCGCGGAGGCGGGCGGGCCGAGCGAGGCGGTATGAGCAGTAAAGACCTGGATGTCGCGATCGTCGGCGCCGGCGTCGGCGGCCTCTATGCGATCCACCGGCTCAGGAAGTCGGGGTTCCGGGTGCGCGCCTTCGAGGCAGCCGGCGGAATCGGCGGCACCTGGTACTGGAACCGCTATCCGGGCTGCCGCTGCGATGTCGAAAGCCTGGAATATTCCTATTCCTTCTCCGACGACCTTCAGCAGGACTGGCGCTGGCCGGAGCGTTACGGCACGCAGCCGGCGATTCTCTCCTATGTTAACCATGTCGCGGACCGCTTCGATCTCCGCCGGGATATCGAACTGAACACGCGCATCCGCTCGGCGCATTTCGACAGCAAGGCCGGCCTCTGGACGCTGGAGGCGGAGAATACGGAAACCGGCGCCGTCCGGTCCGTGCGCGCGCCCTGGTGCATCATGGCGACCGGCAATCTTTCGACGCCGCGCCGGCCCGGCTATCCGGGTCTGGAGAGCTTCCGGGGCCGCTGGTACCACACCGGCCTCTGGCCGCATGACGGCGTGGACTTCACGGGGCTGCGCGTCGGCGTCATCGGCACCGGCTCGTCCGGCGTGCAGTCGATCCCGCATATCGCGCGCGAGGCGAAGCATCTGCATGTCTTCCAGCGCACCGCCAATTTCAGCCTGCCGGCCCGCAACGAGCCGATGCAGGAGGAGAAGGAAAACCGCCACAAGGCCGAATATGTCGAGCGCCGCCGCGCCGCCTATTCGACGCCCTTCGGCATTGCCGGCTACCCGCCGCCCGACAGGTCGGTGCTCGAGGTTCCGGAGGAGGAGCGCAACCGCATCTACGAGGCCAAATGGCAGGAAGGCGGCAGCATCAGCTTCCTTTACGCCTTCACGGACCTGCTGGTGAATCGCGAGGCGAACGAGACGGCCTGCGAGTTCGTGCGCCGGAAAATCCGCCAGACGGTGAAGGATCCGAAGACGGCCGAACTGCTGTGCCCCAACGACCACCCGATCGGTACCAAGCGGCTGATCCTCGATACCAACTATTACGAGACCTATAATCGCGACAACGTGACGCTCGTGGATGTCCGCAGCGCGCCGATCCGGGAAATCCTGCCGGACGGTCTCAGGACCGACGAGGCCCGCTACGAACTCGACGCCATCGTGTTCGCCACCGGCTTCGACGCGATGACGGGGGCGATGAAGGAGATCGACATCCGCACCGACCGGGGCGCGGCCATCGGCGAGAAATGGGCGGACGGGCCGCAGACCTATCTCGGCATCATGATCGCGGGCTTTCCGAACCTCTTCATGGTCACCGGCCCGCAAAGCCCCGGCGTGAAGAGCCAGATGATCCTGTCCTGCGAGCAGCATGTAAACTGGATCGCCGACTGCCTGGAGCATCTGCGCGCGGAGGGCCTCGGCCATATCGAGCCGGAGGAGGCCGCCGAGCGTGCCTGGGTGCGGCACAACAATCAGGTCGCGGACAGCACGCTCTACCCGCTCGCCAACTCCTGGTATGTCGGCGCCAATATCCCCGGCAAACCGCGCATCTTCATGCCCTATGTCGGCGGGGTGGACCGCTACAAGCAGCGCTGCGACGGGGTGGCCGCGAACGGTTATGAGGGCTTCCGCACCGCCGGATAAACCACCGGCGGCCTTCCCCTGGCGGCATCACCCGCCGTCCGGCGACTCCTCGGCAATGTCCGTTTTGAGCGACCGTTTCACGCCCTCGCTGCGGCTGTGAATCGGCGCGAGCTGGCCGTTCAGCCGTAGAAGCTGGTTCAGCTGGTTGCCGAAGGAGAGCGCCCCGTGCAGCGCCATGTCCTCGGCCAGCCGGTAGGTCGTCTTGGTGCGGCGAACCGCCCAGGGCGCGCGGTCTGTCAATGTGCCGACGAACGCAGCGGTCGCCTCGGCCAGCCCGCCCGGCTCCGCCAGACGGTTCACCAGGCCGAAGTCGTGATACTGCTCGGCCGTGTAAAGGTCGCCGGTCATGGCGATCTCCAGCCCGCGCCGCCGGCCGATCTGGCGCGTGAGCAACGCGATGTTCATGGCCGCCGGGAAACCGTAGGCCATCTCCACATTGCCGAAGCGGGCGCCGCGCTCGGCCACGACGAAGTCGCAGGCGAGCGACATCGCCTGCCCGCCGCCGAGCGCCATGCCGTGAATCGCGGCGACAGTCGGCTTCGGCGATTCGATCAGCAGCGAAAGCGCTTCGAGGAAGATGTCCACCGCCGCATCGACGGACATGTCCTGCATAAGGGCCGGCTGCTCGAACTCCGAGGCGTCGCGCCCGGAGGTGAAGCAGTCGCCCGCGCCCCGGATGACGATGGCCCGCACCCCGTCATCCGCATTGGCGCTGCGAACGGCCTGGACGAACGCCTCCAGCAGGGCGTCGTTCATGGCGTTCTTCTTCTCCGGGCGGTTGAGCGTCAGCTCCGCGGCGCGGTCTTGCCGCGTGACGAGCACGAGCGGTTGGTCAGGCACGGGCGGGCTCCTCGGGTTCCGGGCCGGTTCCGGGGGAGAGCCGGGGCGATGGCAGAAGTCCTACACCCGTTCGAGAACAGCGGCGATGCCCTGGCCCACGCCAATGCACATGGTGCAAAGCGCATAGCGGGCGTCCCGTTCCTGCAGTTCCTGCGTCGCAGCGCCGGCCAGCCGCACACCGCTCATACCGAGCGGGTGGCCAAGCGCGATGGCGCCGCCATTGGGGTTCACATGCTCGGCGTCGTCCGGCAGGCCGAGGTCGCGCGTGACCGAGAGCGACTGGGCGGCGAACGCCTCGTTGAGCTCGATCACGTCGATCTCGCCGATGGCGATGCCGAGCCGCTCCAGCAGCTTGCGCGTGGCCGGGGCAGGGCCGATGCCCATGATCCTGGGCGGCACGCCCGCCGTCGCCATACCGAGCACGCGCGCGCGCGGCGTCAGCCCGTGGCGCCGGACCGCTTCCTCGCTGGCAATAATCAGCGCGCCGGCGCCGTCGTTCACGCCCGAGGCGTTGCCCGCCGTCACCGTGCCGTCCTTGTGCAGCGAGCGCAGCTTGGCGAGGCCTTCCGCCGTCGTGCCGGGGCGTGGATGCTCGTCCCTGTCGACGACGACCGGCTCGCCGCGCCGCTGCGGAATCGTAACCGCGACGATCTCCTTCGCGAGCCGCCCGTTCTCCTGTGCTGCGACCGCGCGCTGCTGGCTGCGGGCGGCGAAGGCGTCCTGGTCCTCGCGGGAAATCTGCCGTTCCTGCGCCAGGTTCTCGGCCGTCTGCGGCATGGAGTCCGTACCGAACTCCTCCTGCATGCGGCGGTTGACGAAGCGCCAGCCGATCGAGGTGTCGAACATCTGCATGTCCCGGCCCCAGGGCGCGCCGGACTTGCTGACCACATAGGGCGCGCGCGACATGCTCTCCACGCCGCCCGCGATCATGAGGTCCGCCTCGCCGAGCCTGACGGCCCGCGCCGCCGAGCCGACCGCATCCAGCGACGAGCCGCAAAGGCGGTTCACCGTGCTGCCCGGCACGGATTGCGGCAGACCGGCCAGCAGCACCGCCATGCGCGCGACATTGCGGTTGTCCTCGCCCGCCTGGTTGGCACAGCCGTAGATCACGTCTTCTATGGCCTCCGGGTCGAGGCCCGGATTGCGCTCCATCAGCGCCTTGAGCGGGAGGGAGGCCAGATCGTCCGCGCGCACGGCGGAGAGCGCGCCGGAATGGCGGCCTACGGGCGTGCGCACGGCGTCGCAGATATAGGCGTCGCGCATGGGGTCGGGTCCTTGGCTGGGTTTCGTTATCCAGTGGAGGTGATGGCGCGGAAGTCTTCCATCAGCGTGGCGGTGATGTTGCCCGGCGTGAAGCGGTAGTCGTCGATCTCCGCCACCGGCGTCACCTCGGCGGCGGTGCCGGTGACGAACACTTCCGTCGTATTCGCGAACTCCTCCGGCAGGATCGACCGCTCGACCACCGGGATCTGGCGCTTCTCCGCAAGCCCGATCACGGCCTGGCGGGTGATGCCGTTCAGGAAGCTGTCCGGCGTCGGCGTGTGCAGCTTGCCGTCCTGGACGAGGAAGATATTGGCCCCGGAGCCCTCCGCCACGAAGCCGCGCGTGTCGAGGAAGAGCGCGTCGTGGTAGCCCTCGGCCTCCACCTGGTGCTTGTTGAGCGTGCAGATAAGGTAATGGCCGGTCGCCTTGGCCTGCACCGGCCCACATTCGGGGCCCGGCCGGCGGTAGCGGCCGGTCTTCATGCGGATGCCGGACATCTCCGTGCCGTCGCCGAAATAAGCGCCCCAGAACCAGGCCGCGATCGCCACATGGATCGTGGCGTCCTGCGCCGACACACCCATCATCTCCGCGCCGCGCCACGCCACCGGGCGCAGATAGGCGTCCTTGAGGCCGTTCGCCTGCAGTACCTCCCGCTTAGCGCTCTCCAGCTCGTCGACCGACCAGGGAATCTCGAAATCCATCAGCCGGGCGGAGTTGCACAGGCGTTCGCTATGGGCGCGCGAGCGGAAGATATGCCCGCCATAGACCCGTTCGCCCTCGAAGACCGCGCTGGCGTAGTGCAGGCCGTGGGTCATGACATGCAGCCTGGCGTCCCGCCACGGAACCAGCTGGCCGTCGAGCCAGATGAATCCGTCGCGGTCGTCATAGGGAAGCAGGTCCACTGCCATCGCACATTTCTCCTCGGTCTCCGGGCAGGATATGATACCGGCACGCAGCTTCGCAGCTTATGACGGATTTCTGCCGATGCGTGAAGCGATTTCGCCCGCCGCTGCTTCGCAGGACCTGCCCCATATCCTGCTGGTGGACGACGACGAGCGGCTGCGGGCGCTGCTGAAGCGCTACCTGTCCGGGGCCGGCTTCCGGGTGACGGCGATGGAGGAGGCCGAGGCGGCCCGGCGCGCCATGGCCGGCGTCGCCTTCGACCTCGTGGTGCTGGACATCATGCTGCCGGGGGAGTCCGGCCTGGAGCTCAGCGCGGCGCTGGCGACGGCCGGCAACGCGACGCCGATCCTGCTGCTGACGGCGATGGATGAGCCGGAAGATCGGGTGCGCGGCCTCGAAGCGGGCGCGGAAGACTATATGGTCAAGCCGTTCGAGCCGCGCGAACTGGTGCTGCGCATCCGCACGATCCTGCGCCGCCGGGAAACCGCGCGTCGCGAGACGCTGCGCTTCGGCCCGCTCGCCTGGACTGCCGGGCGCGAAACCCTGGAGCACGAGAACGGCAGCGTGCGCCCGCTCGCCCCGGCGGAGGCGCTGCTGCTCGACGCACTCTCGCTCCGGGGCGGCGGCACGGTCTCGCGCGAGGAACTGGCGGTGATGAGCATCGGCTCCGGGCGGGCCGTCGATGTGCAGGTCGCGCGGCTGCGCCGCAAGCTGGAGCCGGACCCCAAGCATCCCCGCTACCTGGTCACAGTGTGGGGGCGCGGCTACGCGCTGCGGCCCGACTGATGGTCCATCATCTCGACCGCTTCCTGCCGCGCACGCTGTTCGCGCGCTCCCTGCTCATCATCGTGACGCCGCTCATCCTGCTGCAGATCGTCTCGACATGGATTTTCTACGAGCGGCACTGGCATGTCATCATGAAGCGCCTGGCGGCCGGCGTGGCGGGCGAAATCGGGCTGGTCATCGACGCGATGGACCGGTTCCCCGGCGCCGAGGCGCAGGGGGCGCTGCTGGTGCTGCTGGCCGAGCGCACCGACCTCCGCGCGACCATCGCGCCGGACGCCATCCTTCCCAACCGCCCGCAGCCGAAGCCGACGGCCAGCCTGGACAAGCTGCTGGCGCGGGAGCTGACCAACCGCGTGCGGCGGCCGTTCCAGTTCGACACCCAGGCCTATGAGGACAAAATCCTCATCCGGGTGCAGCTCAGCGACAGCGTGCTCAATGTCATCGCCCCGCGGAAGCGCCTGTTCAGCTCCACCACGACCTTCTGGGCGCTGTGGATGGTCGGGACCTCGATGATCCTGTTCGCCGTCGCCGGGCTGTTCATGCGCAACCAGATCCGGCCGATCAGGCGGCTTGCGGAGGCCGCCGACGCCTATGGCAAGGGGCGCGAGGCCGGAGACCCGAAGCTGGCCGGGGCGGCGGAAGTGCGCCGCGCGACCGTCGCGTTCCGGCGCATGCGCGAGCGCATCCGGCGCCAGATCGCCCAGCGCACGGAAATGCTGGCCGGCGTCTCCCACGACCTGCGCACGCCGCTTGCGCGCATGAAGGTGGCGCTGGCGCTGGCGCCGGAAAACGACGATGCGCGCGGGCTGCAGGTCGATATCGCCGAAATGGAGGCGATGCTGGAAGCCTATCTGGCGTTCGCCCGCGGCGAAGGGGGCGAGCCGGCCGTGGAAACCGACCTCGGGGAGTTGATCGAGGATGTGGTGACCGGCGCGCGGCGGGCCGGCGGCTCCATCGACCTGCGCATCGCAAGCGCGCCGAAAATCCCGGTGCAGGCCACCGCCGTCCGGCGCTGCCTCGTCAACCTCATCGACAATGCGATGCGCTACGGCAACCAGGTGTGGATCGCCTGCCGCGAGCGGGGCGAATGGTTCGAGATCGGCATCGACGACGACGGGCCGGGCGTTCCGGCGGGGGACCGGGAAAAGGTGTTCCGCCCCTTCTACCGCCGGGACCGGGCGCAGACGGGCAAAGCCGGCGGCGTTGGCCTCGGCCTGTCCATCGCGCGCGATGTGGTGCAGAGCCACGGCGGCGATATCCTCCTCGGCAATTCGCCAGAGGGCGGCCTCGGCGTCCGCGTGCGCCTTCCGCTATGATCGCAGCCGGACAGGGGACAAACACCATGATGAACGGCTTCCCGCCGCCGCCGGAGGCGCAGGTCACGCTGGCAAACTGGCGGACCGCACCCTTCAACCGCTGGGCCTTCAGCCATGTGCGGGAGCTGATTCCCTCGGCCGAGATCGCGAACGATCCCGCCTCCGTGCGCCCCCTGCCCGAAGCGCCCGTCACCCTGCCCGGCTTCGAGGAGATGGCGGAACGCTGCGACGCGCTGCTGGCGCTGCATCGCGGCCGCATCGTGGCGGAACGCTATGGGGAGGGGATGAGCGCCGGGACGCCGCATATCCTGATGTCGGTTTCCAAATCCATGCTGGGCCTGCTGGCGGGCATCCTGACGGAGTCGGGGCGCCTCGACACCGACGCGCCTGTCACCGCCTATGTGCCGGAGGTCGGCGAAACCGCCTATCGCGGCGCAACGGTGCGCAGTCTGCTCGACATGCGCGCAGGCGTTCTCTTCGACGAGGACTACCTCGCCGCGAGCGGGCCGATCATCGCCTACCGCCAGGCGAGCGGCTGGAATCCGGTGGACCCGGGCGAGCCGCCTTCGGACCTGCGCTCTTTCTATACGCAGTTGACCGCGGCGGACGGCTCGCACGGACAGCGCTTCCACTATGTCTCGCCCAATACCGACCTGCTGGCCTGGGTCATCGAGCGGGCGGCGGGCGAACGCTATGCGGACCTGATGGGGCGCTTGCTCTGGGCGCCGGCCGGGGCCGCGCGCCCGGCCTATATCACTGTGGACCGCCTGGGCGCGCCGCGCGCGGCCGGCGGCATGTGCGTCACTGCGCGCGACCTCGCCCGCATCGGCCAGGCGATCGTCGAGACCGGCCGCCGGGACGGGCGGCAGGTGCTGCCGGAGCGCTGGATCGACGATATCGAAGGCGATGGCGATCCGGGCGCCTGGGATGCGGGAGACTTCGCCGCGTTCTTTCCCGGGCGCGCGATGCACTACCGCTCGCAATGCTATGTGCTGCGCGGCGACAGTCCCCTGATCTTCGGCATCGGCATCCACGGCCAGAACCTCTATGTCGACCGGCGCGCGGAAGTGGTGGTAGTCCGCCTGTCCTCCCGCGCCCTGCCGATCGAACCCGAACTCATATCGTCCGGGCTCGACGAAGCGCTCGCCATTCGCGACTTCCTGGCCGGCGCCTGAGGCGGGCCGTCTTCGCTCAACCCCCGTCCAGATGCGGGGCGGGATCGACAGCCCGGCCCTGCCGCCTCAGTTCGAAATGGAGCTGCGGGGTCGTCACCCGGCCGCTGCTGCCGACCAAGGCGATCCTCTGGCCGCGCCGGACCTCGTCGCCCCGCGCGACCAGCAGGCGCTCATTATGGGCATAGGCGGAAACCCAGCCGCCCCTGTGCCTGATGAGCAGCAGGTTTCCATAGCCCGGCAGCTCGTTGCCGGCATAGGCCACCCGCCCCGCCTCCGCCGAATGCACGGCGGCGCCGCGCGGCGCCGCTATGTTGACCCCGTCATTATGCAGGCCGTCCGGCTGCGGCCCGAAGTCCGAAACGACACGGCCGGTTACGGGGCGCAGGAACCGTCCGGCGCGGGGCGGCAATGGCTTCAGGGCTGTCTGGACCGGCGCAGCCGGCGGCTTCGCCACGGTTCGCGGCGCGGGTTTCGCTTCGCCAGCCACCGGCGCCGGACGAGACGAAGATTCTGACACCGCCGCCCTGCGCGGTGCAGATGCCGGGACCGGCGCGCTCCGGGGCAGGGGCGCAGCGCCGCCCGCCCGCCGCGTTTCCGCCCGCACCGCCGGAGCCGGGCTGGGAACCGGCGGCGCGCCGCCGGTTCCCGGCGCCAATTTCGGAGCCGGCGCTGCCACGACCTCTTCGGGGAGCGGCTCGGTCCGCCCGGGGATGCGCAGCACAGTCCCGCTGTAAATCGTATAGGGCTTCTTCAACCCGTTGGCGCGCACCAGCGACGCGAACGACACATCGTAGCGGTGAGAGATCGACAGAGCCGTATCGCCGGCCTCCACGACATGCTGGCGCGTTTCGGGCAGGACCAGCATTTGCCCCTCCCGCAGATGGTAGGGCGCACTCAGCCCGTTGCGCTCGATGATGTCGCGCATCGGAATGCCGTAGCGCCTCGAGATCAGATAGACGCTGTCGCCCTTTCGCACCCGGAGCCGCCTGTCGTCCGGAACAGCCTGCGGCGGCGCGGAAGCCCTGGGCCGCTCCCCCGCCCCGCCGGGGTCGGCCACTTCGACCCAGCCGCAGGCGCACAGCAGCAGCAGGGTGAGCAGGGCGCCTGCCCGCACTATTGCGCCGCCTCCTGCGGCGCTGGTTCGTCATAGGCGCCGACCAGCGGCACGAAGGATGTCTGGCGCAAGGCTTCGACCTCAACGCCCTTCTCCGTCCGGGTCAGGCAAACCAGCCGCTGAACACCGTCATGTTCGCGGATAGGAACCAGCATCCGGCCGCCCTCGGCAAGCTGGTCGACCAGCACACTCGACACATCGTCGGCGGCTGCAGTGACCAGGATGCGATCGAATTGGCCGGCCCGGGGCCAGCCGCGCACGCCGTCTCCGTAGCGCGTCGTGATGTTGGTGATCCCGAGCCGTTCGAACCGGGCTTCCGCCTCCGAGAGCAGCGGCCGGTGCCGCTCGATCGTGTACACCCTTCGGCAGAGCCAGGTCAGCACGGCTGCCTGGTAGCCGGATCCGGTGCCAATCTCCAGCACCCGCATGCGCGGCCCCGGCGACAACATGGCTGTCATGAAGGCAACGATGCTCGGACGGCTGATGGTCTGTCCGTTGCCGATCGGCAGGGCCGTGTCCTCATAGGCCCGATCCCGAAACATAGCCGGCACGAAGGCGTCCCGCGGCGTGCGTTCGATTGCTGCGAGCACTTTCTCGTCGATAACGCCCGACCGGCGCAGCATCATCAGCATCCGCGCGCGCGTGGCGCCCGGCGTCGGGGGCGCGCCTCCTCCCGGCGCGGCGCCTCGAAGTCTTCTATTCAAGGCGCTCGCAGCCTCCCATATAGGGTCGGATCGCCGGCGGCAGCACAATCGACCCGTCCGGCTGTTGGCCGTTCTCCAGCAAGGCGATCAGCGTGCGGCCGACGGCGAGGCCGGACCCGTTCAGGGTATGCACGAAGCGTGTCGCCTTGCTTCCCGCCGGCCGGAAGCGCGCGTTCATCCGGCGCGCCTGGTAGTCGCCGCAATTGGAGCAGCTCGATATTTCCCGATAGGCGCCCTGCCCCGGCAGCCATACTTCCAGATCGTAGGTCTTCCGCGCGGCGGCGCCCAGGTCCCCGGCGCAAAGCATGACGCGGCGCCAGGGAAGCTCCAGACGCGCGAGAATCGCTTCCGCCGCCAGCGTCATCCGCTCATGCTCCTCAGCCGAAGCATCGGGATGGGCCACGGAAACCAGCTCGACCTTGTAGAACTGGTGCTGGCGGATCATGCCGCGCGTGTCACGCCCGGCCGAACCCGCCTCAGAGCGATAGCACGGCGTGAAGGCGGTAAAGCGCAGCGGCAGTTCCTCTTCCGCCAGAATACGGCCCGCCGCCAGATTGGTGAGCGGGACTTCCCCCGTCGGGATCAGCCAGTGGCCGGTACCGGTTCCGAACAGGTCGTGCTCGAATTTCGGCAGCTGGCCGGTGCCGAACAGCGCCGGGCTGCGCACCAGCGTCGGCGGCGACACCTCCTCATAGCCGAACTCGTCCGTGTGCGTATCCAGCATGAACTGCGCCAGCGCCCGCTCAAGCCGCGCCAGGGCCCCGCGCAACACCACGAACCGGGCTCCGGAGAGGACCGCCGCGCGCTCGAAATCCATCAGGCCGAGCGCCTCGCCCAACTCGACATGATCCTTCGGCGCAAAGCTGAATTCGGCCGGCGCGCCGGTCCGGCCGAGCTCTACATTGTCCGCTTCGCTTGCGCCGTCCGGCACATCCTCGCCCGGCGGGTTCGGCAGGCCTTCGAGCAGTGCGTCCAGTTCGGCGGCAGCCTTGCGTTCGGCCTCCTCGGCGCTGCGCTCCTCATCCTTGAGGCGCGAGACTTCCGCGATCAGCGCATCGGCCGGCTCACCGGCCGCCTTGGCCTTCCCGATCTCGCGCGACAGCGCATTGCGACGCTGGCGGCATTCCTGGAACCGGGTCTGGCTGGCGCGTCGTTCGGCGTCGAGTGCGCCCACCTGCGCCGCTGCCGGCGGCTCCCCGCGCCGCGCCAGGGCGCGGTCGAGCGCCTCCGGGCTCTCCCTTATCCATCTGAGATCCAGCATCCTTCCGCCTTCCGCGCCCCGCCCGCCGCGCGCGCCTTATAGAGCCCGCGGGGCCGGCGCTCCAGCATTGCCGGCCGTCAACCGGGCCGCCACCAAAGGTCGATCAGGCCGCCATCGACCACCAGGGTCTGGGCGGTGATATAGGCGCTCTCGCGCGACATGAGGAACAGCGGTGCATAGGCGGTCTCCCAACCCGTCCCCTGGCGGCCGAAGGGCAATGGCTCCACGTTCCGTGCGGGGCGCCGGCGGCTGGCGTCGCGCCCGAGCGCGGTGTCCATCAGGCCGGGAGCCACGATATTGGCGCGGATCCCCCGCGCATGGCCTTCCTGCGCGACATGGCCGCAAAGCCCCTTCAACGCCGTCTTCGAGGTGTCGTAAGACGGTTTGCGGCTGTTGGGGCGCATGCCTGAAATGGACGCGACGAACACGATGCTGGAGCCGTCAGCCAGCACCGGCAGGGCCGCCCGGCAGGTCAGCATGTGGCTGCGCAAATTGATCGCCATCACGCGGTCCCATTCATCGGGAGACTCGCCGGCAAGGCCCTGCGGCGGGCCGCTGACGCCGACATTCAGCATCAGCCCGTCGAGGCCGCCGAGCCCCTCCTGCGCCTTCGCCACCATCGCCTCGACCTCGGCCGGGGCGGCGACATCCGCGGCAATCGCGAAGGCCCGCCCGCCCTCGGCGGCAATCGCGTTGACCGTGGCATCGGCCGCCTCGCCGGAGATATCCGCACAGGCGACATGCGCGCCTTCACGCGCATATAGGACGGCTGCAGCGCGGCCATTGCCAACCGGCGGATCCGGGTCCTCGATCTCCCGCTGCCCGCCGCCAACGACCAGAATGCGCCGTCCGGCAAGCCGGCCGCGTCCCGGAGCGCGACCGGCCGACTCGTCGAAAAACGAATGGCGGGCCTCGTTTGTCACGGGGTCTCCGTCTGGTTCAGTTTCAGGCTCAGCGTCACGACATTCACGCCGTCGCGCCGCTCATAGGAAAAATCGTCCATCGACTCGCGCACGAGCAAGACGCCCAGGCCGCCGATAGGCCTGTCCTCGACGCGCAGGGATGTATCGGCCTCTGGCGCTTCGGTAAACGGATCGAAGGGTCGGCCGTTATCGCGAATTACCGCGACCACGGAGCCGTCCCTGACCGCCAGAGCCACGGAAAGCGACGCCTCCCCGGGCGTATCGAAACCGTAGGAAATGGCGTTGGTAATCAATTCGTCAAAACACAGATTAAGCTTGAACACCGCGCCGGGCGGCAAATCATTCGCCTCGCCGAAATCCTCCACAACCTCCGCCAGACGAGACAACTCGTCGAGGTCGGCTGCGAGCGGGATTTGCACCGATCCGGCCATGCCGTGGATGCTAACGGAAACCCGCCGCCGCCGCCATAGCGTGAAGACGCAGTCTTCCGGTTACGGCATCCGGTCCAGAAGGTCGTTCATGCGCTCCAGCAGCTCTTCATAGGCGGCGGCGGCGGCATCGCGCGGCAGATAGTGGATTTCCTCGCCGAGCCGGGCCAACAGCTTGATGACGGACTTGTCGGCCAGAACCTTGCCGACGCCGTCGGAGATTCGCTCCACAACGTCGTCCGGCGTCTCCGGATGAACGCCTACCCAGCGCGGAACGCCGACGCCGACCGCCCCGAGCGCGCCGATCCACGGCACGTCGCCGAGTTTTTCCTTGATCGCCGGCGTATTGTCGCGCGCGCCGAGATTGATAACGGCGGATGCCCGTCCGACAAGCGAAAATACCGTCGAAGTGCTCACGACCGCCAGGTCCACCTGACCCGACATGAGTGCCGATACGGCCTCGCCCGTTCCGGAATAGCTGTGCAGCGCGGCGGGGACGCCGAGCCGGTCCAGGCCGGTGGCGGCGGCCAGCAGCACTGCGGGCGTTCCGCCGATTCGCGCCGGCGCGGCGGACGGCGGGCGGGCCGCCAGCTTGTCCCAGCTGTCGAAACCGGAGTCCGGCAAAGCGACCAGATGCGTCTTGATCGACGAGATGAACGCCGCGATTTTCACATCGTCCGGCCGGAAGCCCGTGTCCGGATCCCTGAGCGCCGCAACGCTCGGCGTCATGCTGCCCTGCAGGATGGTGTAGCCGTCAGCGGGCCGGTCGAGCATGTAGCGCCAGCCGAGACGGCCTTCCTCGCCGCCCCGGTTCCGCACATGCCATGCCTGGCCGAAAGCGTCGATGGCGGCGGATGACATGATACGCGCCCAGCGGTCCGACCCGCCGCCCGGTCCGAACGGAACGACCCATTCGACCGTTCGGCTCGGATAGGCGTCGTCGGCATGGACCGGCCCCGGCAGCACTGCCGCCAGGGCGGCGGCGAGACAAAGCAGAAGGCCTTTGAGGGGCACGCGCATCTCCGCCGGAAACCGCGTTCCTCCTAGCACAAATTGTCGCAGACCGGCAAGCCGCCAAAGGCCCCGCCACACCCCTCAAGCCGCCGCGCGAAAGCCGGCCGCATCGAGCGCCTCGTCCAGCGCGGCGCCGGACGCCGCATCCAGGGCGGTCAGCGGCGGCCGGAGCGCCAGCCACTCATCGCCGCCCGCGCCCCGGGCCAGAATCGCCTTGAGCGCAGGGATCAGCGGCTGCGACTGGATCGCCAGGCGCCAGGCGGACAGCCGTTCCTGAAGGGCGCCGGCATCCGCGCCCGCCCTCGCTGCGGCCAGTACTTCGGCGCAGAGGCTTATGGTGACATTCGCCGTAGCGGAGATGCAGCCGGCGCCGCCCGCCTCCAGCACGGGCAGCAGGAACTGCTCCGAGCCCGCGAACACGCCGAAACCGGGGAAGCGCCGGCACATCGCCAGCATGTTGTCGAGATCGCCGGAACTGTCCTTGATGCCCGCTATCGTGCCCGGATAGACCGCCAGCAGGCCTTCGATCAGGCCGTGCGAAATCGGCACGCCCGAATTGAAAGGGAAGTTGTAGAAATAGATCCTGAGCCGGGCGTCCCCGACGCGCTGGATGACCTCCTCATAGGCGGCATGCAGCCCGGCGTCCGACACGCCCTTGTAGTAGAAGGGCGGCAGCATGACGACGCCGGCGGCGCCGATCTCCAGCGCCTTCCGCGTCAGGATCGCCGTATCGGCGATCGAGCAGGTCCCGGTGCCGGGCAGCAGGGTTTCCCCCGGAATGTCGGAGTCGCCGAGCGCATCCAGAAGGCGCAATTTCTCATCGACGCCCAACGAATTCGCTTCGCCCGTCGTGCCGAGGACCGCCAGCAGGTCGGCCCCCCGGTCCAGCATCCGGCGGCAATGCGCCGTAAACCGGCCGATATCGGGCTCAAGCTCGGCGGTCATCGGCGTCAGGGTCGCCACCGCAACGCCGCGCGGCCCGTCCGCGCGCAGGATTTCGTTCATCTGTCCCGGCCTCCTCAGCTTCGGGCGGCGCGAATGAAAGCGGCGATGTCGGGCAGGATTTCGTTCCGCCATCGCCGCCCGTTGAATATGCCGTAATGGCCGACTCCCGCCTGCAGGCGGTGGCGGCGCCGCTCCACCGGCACGTTCGGGCAAATCCGGTGGGCCGCTTCCGTCTGCCCGACGCCCGAGATGTCGTCGCGTTCGCCCTCGACGGTCATCAGAGCGGTGTCGCGTATCGCCGCGGTATCGACCGGCGCGCCGCGATGCGTAAACAGGCCGCGCGGCAGGTGGTGCTTCTGGAAAACCCGTTCTACCGTCTCCAGGAAGTATTCCGCCGGCATGTCCATGACGGCCAGATATTCGTCGTAAAACCGGCGATGGGCCTCCGCGCCCTCGCCATCCCCCGCTACCAGATGCTCGAACATGCGCAGATGAGCGCCCACATGCCGGTCGAGATTCATGCCCATGAAGCCGGAGAGCTGCATGAAACCCGGATAGACCCGCCGCCCGAAGCCCGGATAGGGCAGCGGCACGGTCTGGATCAGCATCTGCTCGAACCAGCGCCGGCTGTGCGACTTGGCGAACTCGTTCACCCTGGTGATGCCGACGCGGGTGTCCACCGGCCCGCCCATCAGCACGAGCGAACGCGGCCCGGCCTTCCCGGCGGCGGCGAGCAGCGCCGTCGCCGCAAGCGCAGGCACGGAGGGCTGGCAAACGGCGATGAGATGCACCTCCGGCCCGAGCCGCCCGAGAAACGCCAGCAGCGTGTCGATATAGTCGTCAAGCGTGAACGGGCCCCGGCCGGCCGGCACCTGCCGGGCGTCCTGCCAGTCGGTGATATAGACGTCGTGCTCTGCAAGCAGGCCGCGCACCGTGTCGCGGAGCAGGGTGGCGAAATGGCCGGAAAGCGGCGCCACAACCAGCACCGCCGGGTCTCCCGTCCGGCCTTCGCGCCTGAAATGCAGGAGGTCGCAGAAAGGCTCCGAAACGATGACCTCTTCCCGAACGACCGATCTGCGGCCGTCGTTTCCGACGACCTCGCGAATGCCGAACTCCGGCTTGCCATGCTTGCGGCTCGCGCGCTCGAACAATTCGCAGGCCGCGCCGAGGGCGCGCCCGGCCGGGTGCCAGGACATCGGAAGGAACGGATTCGACGCTGCCTGCCGTCCGGCCTCGGCCATCATGCGGGCCGGCGCCCAGGCGATGCGCTGCATCTCGTGAAGCGCGTACAGCATGTCGGCCTTTCCACTTACGGGCAGGGAGCGCCCGCAATCCGGCGGCCGGAACGGCTTTCGGGATTGCGCCCCGGACACGGGTGGGGTTTGCATAACCTATGGCCAGCACCATAAGTCCCTTCGCGCTCATCGGCAATGTAGCGTTCCGGCGCGTCTGGGTTTCCGGCGCGCTCTCCAATGTGAACCGCTGGCTGGAGATTCTGGCGGTTGGCGTGTGGGTGTTCGACCGCACCGGGTCGGCCTTCGATGTGACGCTGATGTTCGTGCTGCGGTTCCTGCCGCTGATGCTGTTCGGCGCGCTCGCCGGCTCTCTGGCCGAGCGGTTTGATCGCAAGGCCCTGGTGATCGCGGGTCTCGGCGTGCTTGCCGCGAATTCGACGTTGCTGGGCCTTCTGGCCGCGCTCGGTGTGCTGGAGGTGTGGCATGTCGCGGCGGGCGCCTTTCTGAACGGCATGGTCTGGGCGGGCGAAATGCCGCTCCGGCGCACGATGCTGGGCGATATCGCCGGCGACGGGCGGGTCGCCCAGGCGATGGGGTTCGACACCGCCACCAACAACGCCACCCGGATGCTCGGCCCTCTGGCGGGCGGGGCGCTGCTGGAGGGCATCGGCATTTCCGGGGCCTTCTTCACGGGCGCCGTCCTCAACCTCCTCTCGCTGCTGCTCATGGCGCGCGTATATGTCGGGACGGACAGCCGGACCGGCGCCCCGCCAGCCGGCGTGTTGACCGCGCTTCGCGACGGCTTCCGTTACATCCGCACCAACCGCCCGCTGGTCGCCACGCTGGCGGTCACCGTCATTTACAATATCTGGGGCTTCCCGATGACCTCGATGGTGCCGGTGATCGGGAAGGAAGCGCTCGGCCTCACCGCATTCCCGGTGGGCGTGCTGCAGAGCGCCGAGGGGCTGGGGGCCCTGCTCGGCGCGCTCGGCATCGCCTGGTTCGGCCGCGCCGTCTGGTTCCGGCGCATCTATGTCTTCGGCGTCGCGTCCTACATGCTGTCCGCCATCATATTCGCGGCCTCGCCCTGGTTCCTGCTTTCTGGCACAATTCTGGTCGCGGCCGGCATCGGAGGCGCATGTTTCGCGACCATGCAAGCGACCCTGACCTATCTCGGCGCGAGTCCGGAGATGCGCAACCGCGCCATGGGCGCGCTGACCATTTGCATCGGCACGGGGCCGATCGGCTTCCTGCATATGGGCCTGCTCGCGGAATGGCTGGGCGCCCATACGGCCGTCACCGTCATCGCCGTCGAAGGGCTGGTCATGCTGGCGCTGGCGCTGCTCGTCTGGCCGGAGGCCAGGCGATGACGGCGCTGAGGGTCGGCGGCGCGGCGCTTCTGTGCCTGTGCAGCCTCGCCTCGGCGGCCAGCGAAAGGCTCACCGGCCTGCCCCTGCCGCGCTATGCGGCGATCCGCGCGACGGAAGCCAATCTCCGCGTCGGGCCGAGCACGAACTATCCCGTGTTATGGAGATATGAAGAGCGGGGCCTGCCGGTGCTCATCGTCAAGGAGCATTTCCACTGGCGGAAGATCGAAGATCCCGAGGGCGATACGGGCTGGATGAGCGCGCACCTGCTGGCCGACTGGCCCCGCGCCATCGTGACCGGCGCGAAGCGTGTCCTCAGGCGCGCGCCGGAACCGGACGCGCGCGGCGTGGCCGTGCTGGAGCCGAAAGTGGTGGTTGCGGTGCTCGAACGACAGGGCCGCTGGTGCGAAGTTTCGACGAAAGGCCACAAAGGCTGGCTGAAGAGCGATGAAGTCTGGGGCGCATGCGGCGGGCCGTAACGGCTCCCGGCCGGTGCGCAAAGAAGGATGAACGGAACCATGAGCGAACGAGAAACGATCCGGCGCGTGGCGTCCTGGGCGGCGGCGGCTCGCGGCCGGAATTGGCCGGCGGAGGTCATGGAAGCCGCCAGAGCCTGCCTGCTCGACACGCTCGGCGTCACGCTCGGCGCTCTTGATGAGCCGGGCGGCAAGGCCGTGCGCCGCGTCGTCGAGAGTTGGCGGGCGGAGGGCAAGGCGCGCATCGCGCGCGGCGGCACCACCTGCGCCGCCGGGGCGGCCCTTGTGAACGGCACCTTCGCCCATTGCCTCGACTATGACGACACCCATGTCGGCGCGACGGCGCATCTCTCGGCGCCGGTCTGGTCGGCGGCGCTGGCCGTGGGCCAGCAGACCGGGGCCGAAGGCCGGGAGATGATTGCGGCTTTTATCGCCGGCTTCGAATCGGGCGCGCGCCTCGGCAACGGGCTCGGCGGCGTCGCCAATCTGCGCGGCTGGCACTCTACGGGCATTTTCGGGGCGCTCGGGGCAGCGGTCGCGGCGGCGGTGCTGCTGCGGCTCGACGAAGACGGGATTGCCCGCGCGCTCGGCGCCGCCGCCACCCAGGCGGGCGGCCTGACGGGCTCTTTCGGCACCCACGCCAAGCCCTTCCATGCCGGGAAGGCGGCGATGAACGGCGTTCTGGCGGCGGAACTGGCGGCCGCCGGATTCGAGGCCTCGGAAGCCCTGCTTGAAGCCGAAGGCGGGCTCGCGAGCGCATTGGTGCAGGATGGCGCGGCCGGCATCGGTGCGGTCGATTTCGACGATGGCTGGGAGCTGCTGCGCAACACGGTCAAGCCCTATGCCGCCTGCCTGCTGACCCACCCGGTCATCGATGCCGCGCGGTCGCTCGCGCCGGGAGCCGCCGGCCGGGAGCCCCAACGCATCGAATTGCGCGTCAACCCCGCGGCAATCCGGCTCGCCGGCAAGGCGGACCCGCAAACCCCGCTCGAAGGCAAATTCAGCCTCGCCTTCTGCACGGCGCTCGGCCTTGCCGGCCGCCCGGCGGCGGAAGGGGATTTCACCGCCGAAACGCTTTGCGACCCGGACTTGCGGGCCGTGCTCGCCCGCGTCGAGCCGGTGGCCGAGCCCGGCCGGGACACACGCTCGGCGGCTCTGGAGGTCCGGTGGTTCGACGGCGGAACCGACCGGCGCGAGACCGCCATGGCGCGCGGCAATCCGGGCAACCCGCTCTCGCGCGCCGATCTGGAGGCCAAATTCCGCTCGCTCGCCGAACCGGCGCTGGGCGATGCGGCCGAGGCGCTGAGCGCGCTCGCCTGGGATTTCGACGCGCCCGGCCGCGCCGGCGAACTTCACAACCTTCTCGCCGCCCAGGAGGCCGTCCGCCCATGACCCTCTCCATCCGCCTTGCGCCCGAAGACAATGTCGTTGTCGCCCGCGTCAATATCCTCTCCGGAACGGAGCTTCCCGGCGAGGGCGTCGCCGCGCTCGATGTCGTGCCCGCCGGCCACAAGATCGCGACGCGCCCGATTGCGGCGGGCGAGCCGGTGCGCAAATACGACCAGATCATCGGCTTTGCGAGCGAGCCGGTGGAGGCGGGCGCGCATGTCCATGTCCACAACTGCGCCATGGGCGATTTCGAGCGCGACTACGCCATCGGCCAGGAGACGAAGCCGGTCGATTTCGTGCCGGAGGGCGAACGCGCGAGCTTCCAGGGCTATCTCCGCGCGAACGGCAGCGTCGGCACGAGGAACTATATCGGCGTGCTGACCAGCGTGAATTGTTCGGCCACAGCCGCGCGCTTCATCGCCGAGGCGGTCGAGGAGCGGATCCTGGCGGACTACCCGCATGTGGACGGCGTCGTGGCGCTCACCCACTCCACCGGCTGCGGCATGGCCGGGGCGGGCGACGGCTACGACAATCTCCAGCGCGTGCTCTGGGGCCATGCGCGCCACCCGAACTTCGCCGGCATCGTGCTGGTCGGGCTCGGCTGCGAGGTGAACCAGATCGATTTCCTGCTCGACGCCTACGGCCTGGAGCGCGGGCCGTTCCTGCAGACCATGAATATCCAGGAGACCGGCGGGCTTCGGTCCACAGTGGCGCGGGGCCGGGACCTCATCCGCGACATGCTGCCCGAGGCGGACCGCGCCAGGCGCCAGCCGGTCGCCGCGTCCGAGCTCACCGTCGCGCTGCAATGCGGCGGCTCGGACGGCTATTCCGGCATCACCGCCAACCCCGCACTCGGCGCGGCCGTGGACAATCTGGTCCGCCACGGCGGCACCGGGGTGCTGGCCGAGACGCCGGAAATCTACGGCGCGGAGCATCTGCTGACCCGCCGGGCCGTGGACGAGCGCACCGGCCGGAAGCTCATCGAGCGCATCCGCTGGTGGGAGGACTATACGGCGCGCAATGGCGGCGAAATGAACAACAACCCCTCACCCGGCAACAAGGCGGGCGGGCTCACGACCATCCTGGAGAAGTCGCTCGGCGCGGCGGCCAAGGGCGGCACCACCAATCTCGCCGGGGTTTACCGTTATGGCGAGCCCATCGACCGCAAGGGCTTCGTCTTCATGGACAGCCCCGGCTACGACCCCTGCTCCATCACCGGCCAGGTGGCGTCCGGGGCGAATCTTGTCTGCTTCACCACCGGGCGCGGCTCGGTCTATGGCAACAAGCCCGTGCCCTCGATCAAGCTCGCCACCAATACAGAGATGTATCGCCGCCTGCAGGAAGACATGGATATCAATTGCGGCACGATTACCGACGGCGCCGCGAGCGTCGCCGAAGTCGGCAGCGAGATCTTCGACAAGTTCCTCGCCGTCGCCTCCGGCGAAGCCACCAAGTCCGAAGCCCAGGGCCTCGGCGCGGCCGAGTTCATCCCCTGGCAGGTCGGCGCGGTGATGTAGGGGTTATCGGCATACTCTATCTGATGCGAAGGAAAGACCGATGACCACTTTACCTGATTTTCTAACCCGTGGCGATCCAGCTAGGCTGTTCCCCGTTGTCGCCGATACAAGTCGCGAGCAAAGAATCCTTTCAATTTTCCTTTCCGTATTAACTCAAGTTCCCAGTCTTGCTCAGGAAATTCTTGGAACGGTCGGAGTTCGAATAGGAAAACGGACGAGAATTTCGGCCTTTACCGAAGTGGCTCTAAAGAATGATGCTGATAATTCTGGACGCCCTGATGCCTTGTTGGTCGTAGAAACTGGGCGATCTACATGGTCCGCCTTGATCGAAGCTAAGATTGGTAGATCCGAGCTAGATGCTTCCCAAGTCGAAGGTTATCTCAAATTGGCTCGAGATAACAATCTCGACGCCGTAATTACTATTTCCAATAATTTTGTTGCGCGACCCGACCATTCTCCACTTTCTGGCGCAACACCACGTATCAAGCAGCTAATGAGCAAGGTCGATCTCTTTCACTGGTCATGGGCTAGTATAGCTACTTGCAGCGAAGTTCTTGAATATCAGGAAGTAATTGAAAATTCCGAACAGCAGATTCTGGTGAACGAACTCAATCGCTATTTCAAGCATCCCGGCACTGGTATTGAGCGCTTTACACAAATGGGTTCTGAATGGAGAAATGTTGTTCAGATAGCGGCCTCGGGCGCACCCCTAAGGAAGAACACACCTGGAATCGAGGAAGTTGTTGGAAGTTGGTTTGCAGAGGAACGAGACTTGTGTCTCCATATGACATCTGCACTCGGGCGCTTGGTGTCTTCGAGAATTGAAAGAAGGCACATTAGCGATCCCAAAGCCCGTCTCGAACACGGTGTTTCTGGTTTGGCTAGGACGCAGGTGTTGACTTCAAACCTCCGCATCCCTGATTGCGCTTCCGATATCTCCATAAAAGCCGATCTCGCGCGTCGGACTATCTCTGTTTCTATGGCAGTAAAGGCTCCCACGGATCGGAAATCGACAAGGGCACGTATCAATTGGCTTCTCAGAATGCTCAAGCACGACGATGACCGCTTGCGTGTCCACGCCTATTGGCCTGGCCGCGCCGCAGCGACATCCGGAGACGTCAAGATGCTGCGGGAAGAACCGAGGCGAATTCAAGCAGGTAATGTTTCCCTGCTCCCACAGTCGTTTGAAGTTGTATTGACGGAAGACCCGGGGGGTAGGCGGTTTGCCGGCCAGCGGACGTTTATTGAGGACCTTGAACGCGTTGTTCCCGAATTTTACAGACTGGTCGGTGCAACATTGAAGGCTTGGCAGCCACCTCCGCCACAACCGGTGGCTCGGGAACCTGATGTTTTTGAAGATCAACCGGGGGATTTCGAAACCGAGCCAGAGAGTGCTGCAGGGGAAGGACATGGTTCTTAATTCGACTAACTGCGCTTAAACGGCAATGACGTTCTTTACGAGGAAAGGGAACCGGCGAAACCGGGTGGATATGTGATGGCACTGACTAGCCTATTGAGCGGCTTCGCCGCCGCCGTGGAGGCGGGCGACGGGCACGCGCTCGCCGCCTGCTTTACCGGAGACGGCATTTACCATGATACCTTCTACGGCGCGTTCGAGGGCCGGGACGCCATTGCCGACATGCTGGAGCACCGTTTCTGGCGGGATGCGGAGGGCTTCCGCTGGCGGTTCCAGGATGTCTGCGAAACGGGCGATACCGGCTATGCGTCCTGGCTGTTCGGCTACCGGTCGCGGCTGGAAGGCGCGGCCGGGCGCCGGGTGATCGTCGAGGGCATGTCGCGCTTCAGGCTCCGGGACGGGCTGATTGCGCGCTATGACGAACTGCTCGACATCGCCGTGGCGCTCGGCCAGCTCGGTTTCGCGCCGGAGCGAACCGCCCGCATCGCCGCCCGCCACGCCCGCGCCCACCGGGACCGCGCCGACCGCGAAGGCTTCTGGGACTGAAACGGGACGCCTCGGAGCGCCGGTCCGGGGTTCAACCCTGCTCCCACACCGCGGGGAACCAGTCTTCCGGCAGCGGGTCGCCCGTGCTCGCTCGGAGGCCGAGCTCTGGAAACGGCGGCGAGACGGCGTGGGGGCGGTCCAGATAGCGGGCGTCCTCGCCGACATAGCGCAGGCTGACGGCGCGCCGGCGCGTCGCAGCGCGGTTGGGCGGGGCGTTGTGCAGCGTGTGGAAGTCGAAGGCGACCGCATCGCCCGGCTCCAGGTCGAAGCTGCGGATATTCGCCGCCTGCGCGTCCTCGTCGATATCGGGGAACGGCTCGTAGTCGCTGGTGTCTCCCTCCAGCGCCGCCATCGTCTTGAACCGCCGCGGCAGCCATGCGGTGCGCGAGCGGTGGCTGCCGGCGAGGAAATGCGGGCAGACCGCGGCGGACACAGGGTCCAGCGGCACCCAGAAGCTCACCGTCATCGCGCCGGACAGGCAGTAATAGGGCATGTCCTGGTGCCAGGGCGTCGGCTGCGAGGTCCCCGGCTCCTTCACCAGCACATGCTCATGGAAGAATTGCACCCGCGAGGCCCCGGTGAGCGCGCCGGCGAGGCGGCCGAGCGGCCCCTCGCGGCCGACCTCCAGATAGGCCGGGAAGCGGCGCCAGTTCACATAGTCGCCGAAATAGCTGCCCTGCCCTTCCTCGGCATGGTCGCGCCCATAGGGCCCCGGCGCAGCCATGTTCGCCGCCACCGCCTCAGCCAGCCGGTCGAGCCATGCAGCGTCGAGCGCGCCGCGCAGCACGGCGACGCCCTCCTCGCGAAAGACCTTCGCTTCCTTCACAGCGTCAGATACCTGTCAAGCACATCGCGGTTCTCCCGCAAATGGTCCGGCGCGCCGGAATAGACGATCTCGCCTTTCTCCATGATATGGCAGATATCAGAGAGCGCCAGCACGAAACCCAGATTCTGTTCCGCCAGCACGATGGAAAGGCCGCTTTCCTTGAGCGTGCGCACACGCTCGCGCAGCGTTTCCACCACCCGCGGCGCCAGGCCCTCCGAGGGCTCGTCGAGCAGCAGCAGCCTCGGATTGCCCATCAGCGAGCGGGCGATGGTCAGCATTTGCTGCTGGCCGCCGGAGAGCACGCCGCCGGCGCGCGACTGGATGTCTTTCAGGTCCGGGAAAAGATCAAACACCTCGTCCTCGCCCCAGGCCTGCCGGCCCGGCTCCGCCGGCCGGCGCGCGATATCGAGATTCTCCCAGACCGAGAGCTCCGGGAAGATGCGCCGGTCCTCCGGCACGAAGCCGATGCCGAGCTTGGAGACGGCATGCGGGGCGAGCCCGGCGATCTGCCGCCCCTCCCACACCACCTCGCCCTCCAAGGGCGGCGTCAGGCCCATCAGAGAGCGCATGGTGGTGGTCTTGCCGACGCCGTTGCGCCCGATCAGCGCCACGCAGGACCCCTGCTCGACCTCGAAAGAGACGCCGAACAGCACCCGCGACAGGCCGTAGGAGGTGTGAAGGTTCCTGGCTTCAAGCTGCGCCATCCGCCGCCTCCTCCTCGCCCAGATAGACCTGGCGCACCACCGGGTCGCTGCGCACGGCCTCCGGCGCTCCCGACGCAATGACCTCGCCGTGGTGGAGCACGGTGATCCGGTCGGCGATGCCGAACACGACGGTCATGTCGTGCTCGGTGAACAGGAGCGTCAGCCCCCTGGCGTCGGCGATCTCGCGGATCAGCCGGATCGCCTCCTCGGTCTCGCTCGGCGACATGCCGGCAGTCGGCTCGTCGAGCAGCAGCACGGTCGGGTTTTCGGCCAGCGCAATGGCGAGTTCGAGCTGCTTCTGCTTGCCGTAGGCGAGTTCGCCGGCGAGTTCGTCCGCTTCCTCCGCCAGCCCGACAAGGTCCAGCAGTTCGTTCGTTTCCGGGCCGCAAAGCCCGGCGGCCAGCCGGAAGAAGCGCAGCTCCTGGCGCTCGCGCGCAATCAGCGCCACCTGGACATTCTCGAACACCGACATGCGCGGATAGATGTTGATCCGCTGGAAGGAGCGCGCGAGGCCGAGCTTGACGATGCGGTGCGGCGGCCGGCCGGTAATGTCCTCGTCCCGGAAGGCCACGCTGCCCCTGTCCGGCAGCAAATGGCCCGTAACGAGGTTGAAGAAGGTTGTCTTGCCCGCGCCGTTCGGCCCGATAATGGCGTGCTTCTCGCCCTCCGCAAGCTCGAACGACACATCGTTTATCGCCACGAAGCCGCCGAACTGCTTGAACAGGCCCTCGATTTTCAGCATGGCCTCAGCGCCCCCGGAGAATCTGGCGGCGGACCGCCTGCGCCAGCCCGGCCAGCCCTTCCGGCAGGAACATCAGGATCGCCAGCAGGATGGTACCGAGCACCAGCGGCCAGTATGCGGTGTATTCGTTGGTCAGCCGCTCCAGCAGGAACAGGCTGGCCGCGCCGATGGCCGGGCCGAAGAAGGAGAACATGCCGCCGAGCAGCGTCATGATGAGCACGGTCGCGCTCTCGGTCCAGAACGCCGACTCCGTGTACATGCCCCGATGAACCATGGCGAACAGCGCGCCGGCAATGCCGGCGAAGGTGCCCGCCACGACGAAGGCCCACCAGCGCATGAGGCGCGTATTGATGCCGACGAAGCCCGCGCGGGTCGGGTTCTCGCGCACGGCCAGCAATGCGCGCCCGAAGGCGGAGTGGCAGATGACCCAGAGCACCGCCACGGCCCCGCCGACGACGACCAGCGAGAAATAGTAGAACGGCGCCCGCTCGGCGATGAAGGCCGGCACGTCCACGCCGACGAAGCCGTCGTCGCCGCCCGTCATCGACCGCCATTTGAAGGCCACGCCCCAGACCAGCATGGAGAAGGCGAGCGTCAGCATGGCGAAATAGATGTCGGTCAGCCGCGTGCAGAAATAGGCCACCGCGCCCGAGGCGACGAAGGAGAAGACGATGGCGGCTGCGAAGGCCGGCAGCAGCGGCCATTGGTAAGTGGTCAGCAGAATCGCCATGGTGTAGCCGCCGATGGCGAAATAGGCGGCGTGGCCGAAGGAGACATTGCCGGAGTAACCGATGATGACATTCAGGCTGAGCGCGAACAGCGCATAGATCATGATCTCGTTGAAGAGGTCGATCAGGTAGTTCGACTCCAGCAACGGCACCAGCGCCAGCAGCGCGAGCACGGCGAGGCAGGCGATGAGCACCGGGCGGGTCATGCGGCCGGTCATGTCAGGCGTTGCCTCCCTCGGGCTTTCCGAACAGGCCCCAGGGCCGCACCAGCAGCACCGCCAGCAGGATCAGGAACGGGAACACGTCCTGCCAGTTGGGAACGATCACCGAGCCGTAATTGAACACCAGCCCGTAAATGATCGCGCCGATGAAGCTGCCCCAGATCGAGCCGAGGCCGCCGACGATGACGATGACGAAGCAATCGACGATGATCGTCGCGTCCATGCCGGGCGTCGGCGAGTTGAACGGCGAGGCGAGGCCGCCGCCGATGCCCGCCAGCACCGACCCCAGGATGAAAACCGCGGTGTAGATGACCGGCACATTGACGCCGAGGGCGGCGAGCATTTCGCGGTCCTGGGTCGCGGCGCGCGTCAGCCGCCCGAATCGCGTGCGCTCAATAAACAGCCAGAGGCCGATGGCGATGGCCGGCCCGACCGCAATCAGGAACAGCCGGTATGTGGGATAGAAGGTGACGCCGAGATCGACCGCGCCCTTCATGCTCTGCGGATAGGAGACGCTGTACTGGTCCGTGCCCCAGAGGATCTTGGCGACATCGGAGAGGATCAGCACCACGGCGAAGGTCAGGAGCAGCTGCATCAGATGCTCCTTGTCGTAGATATACTGGAACAGCCCCCGCTCGATAACGACCGCCATGACCGCGAGGCCGAGGCCGGCAGCGGCGACGCCCAGCCAGAAATTGCCGGTCCATTCCTGCGCCACGGAATAAACGATATAGGCGCCGAACATGTAAAAGGCGCCATGCGCGAAATTGATGACGCGCAACACGCCGAAGATCAGCGACAGGCCCGCGGCGATGATGAACAGGTTCATCGCCTGCGAGAAGGAATTCATCAGCTGGATGAAGGCGAAGGAAGGGTTGGACAGCAGAGCCGCCAGCCCCGGATTGCCCAGGTCCTGCTGCGCGAACTGGATCAGGGAGTCCACAGGCGGGCTCCGTTCCGGTTTCGGGGCAAAGAAATCGCGGCCGGCCGCGTGAACGGCCGGCCGCGCTCGTCCTTCCCGGCTACTCTGCGAGGACCGCCGGGATGAAGGTGATCGGGTCCATCACGCGGTAGTCGGCGCCTTCCTTCTTCACCATCGGGCCCCAGAACTGGCCGGCGTCGGCCTGGTGGGTCTCCGGGTCGATGGTGCGCGGGCCGACGGGCGTCTGGATGGTCATGCCCTTCAGCGCGGCGGCGAGCTTGTCCGCCTCCATCGAGCCGGCCTTCTCGGCAGCGGCAGCGATGAATTTCACGCCGATATAGGCGAGCACCGGCCACATCGCCGTTTCCTTGGTGCCGGACCGCTCCGCGAGCGCCTTCTGGAACTCGACATGGCTCGGATCGTGGTGGTGGTACCAGAGCTCATAGGTGTTGGACCACACATTGTCCGGATAGTCGCCCTTCATCTTGCCGGCGATCTCATGGCTCGCGATCTCGCCGCCGGAGATGTATTTGATCTGGTTGAACAGTCCGAAAGGACTGCCCTGCTGGGCGAAATTGACGAAATGGGAGCCCCAGAGGCCGCTCGTCACGCCGTCGCAGCCCGCGCCCATGATCTGGGAAATGAAGGCGTTGTAGTCCGTCGCGCCGAGCTTGACGCGCAGGTCGAGCACCTTCTCCGCATTCGGCGCATGGCGCTTCAGCCCTTTCTCGATGCCGGCCGCAAGGTCGTGGCCATAGGCGTAATCGAGCTGGATGTCGCAGATCTTCTTGAGGCCGAGCTTGGCGACGATCTGGCCCATCGCATCGCCCTCGAAGTCTGTATGCGAGGCGGTGCGGAACACATGGGCGTGGCGCTTCTCAGTGGTCATCTTGATGGTTTTTGGGATCGTCGCGACATAGACGACCCCCTCCTGGCGCGCGACCTCCGAGATTGCGAGGCCGACGGCCGAGGAGAGGCCGCCGACCAGCACATCGACGCCGTCCTTGGTAATCAGCTCCTTGGCGGCGGCCGAGGCGGCGGCCGGTTTCAGCTTGGTGTCGCGGGCGAAGCTCACGATCTTCTTGCCGAGAATGCCGCCGGCGGCGTTGAGCTCGTCCGCGGCCATATTGTGGCCGTGCATGGCCGGCTCGCCGTAAACCGCGCCGGTTCCGGCGATCGGGTAGAGCACCCCGATCCTGATCTCGTCGGCCTGGGCCGCCCCCGCGAGCAGCGCTGCCGCCGCCGCTGTTGTCGCAACGCGATGCAAGAATTTCACTGTCATGCTCCTCCCTGATGAAAAGGCCGGTTTCCCGAAGCCCCGACGTTGGCTTGCAACTACTCTACGCCGCCGCCCGCCGGGCGACAAGCAACCGCGTCCGCCTGGCGTCCGGGATTAACGGGCTTTCGCGGGTCGCCGGCGGCGGCCCGGCAACGTCGAAATCAAGACGCTGCAGCCCTTTCTGCGTCTCCGCGCGGCCGCATGGATGCCCGAGCCTGCAGCATGCGCATCGGCGCTCCCGTCCGCCGCCTGCCCGTGCTATGAAGCGCCCCTTATGGCTTCCGCCCAGCCCCTTGTCGCCCGCGCATTGATCGGCCGCCTGTGGCGGAGCCATATCCGCGCAAACCTGCCCGCGCTTCGCCTGGCCGGGCTGGCGATGGCGCTCGGCGCGGCCGCAAGCGCCGGCTATATCCGCGTGGTACAGACGCTGGTGGACGAGGTGCTGGTGGCGGGCGACGAGGCGCTGATCATCGGCGTGTCGCTTACGATCGTCGCGCTAGGCCTGGCGCAGGGCTTCTCGGCCTATTTCTCGGCCGTCATCCTCGCGAAGGTGGGCCAGGGCGTCATCGCGTCCTTCCAGTCCGCCATGTTCGGCCATCTGGTCCATGCCGATCTGGCGTTTTTCGACAACAGCCGCACCGGCGTCCTGATCTCGCGCTTCACCAACGACGCGAACCTGATGCGCGCCGCCCTGTCCACGACGCTTCTGGCGCTCGGCCGGGACAGCCTCACCATCCTTTTCCTGCTCGGCGTGCTGTTCTACCAACACTGGGCGCTCACCCTGATCGTGCTGTTCGCCTTCCCGACCGCGCTCGTCCTGGTGCTGCGCATCGGCCGGCGCATCCGCCGGATCGCGCGGTCCGCGCAGACGAGCTGGGGCGAGTTCACGGCCACGCTCGAACAGACCATGACCGGCATCCGCCACATCAAGGCCTACCGCCTCGAGGAGCGCGAGCGCAGGCAGGCCGACGCCGTCATCGAGCGCATCCGCCGCCTGGCGATCAAGGCGGTGCGGGTGCAGGCGCTCTCCCGGCCCATCATGGAGTTCCTGGCCGCCGTCGCCATTGCGGGCGTCATCTTCTACGGCGGCGCGCAGGTCGCCTCCGGCAAGCTCTCGCCGGGCACGATCGTCGCGTTCCTCACCGCATTCCTGGTGGCCTACCGGCCGGTCAAGAACCTCGTCAGCGTCAACACGGCCATCCAGCAGGGGCTGGTCGGCGCGCATCGCTGTTTCGAATTGCTGGACCGGGAGCCGGAAATCGTGGATCCACCGGACGCCGCGCCGCTCCGCATCGCCCGGGGCGAGATCGTCTTCGAGGACGTGTCCTTCGCCTATTCGGGCGGGCCGGCGGCGCTGTCCGGCCTCTCGCTCTCCTTCCCGGCCGGGCGCAGCTCGGCCCTGGTCGGGGCGTCCGGCGCCGGTAAGACGACCATCCTCAACCTCATACCGCGCTTCTACGACGTCTCCGCCGGCCGTGTCGCCATAGACGGGCAGGATCTGCGGGGGGTCACCCTCGCCTCGCTGCGCGCCAATATCGCGCTGGTGAGCCAGGAGGTGGCGCTGTTTGACGACAGCATATACGCCAATATCGCCTGCGGCCGGGCGGGCGCGGCGGAGGCGGAGGTCGAGGCCGCGGCGCGCAATGCGGGGGCGCACAGCTTCATCGAGGCCATGCGAGACGGCTATCTGACGCGGGTCGGCGAGTTCGGCGTGCGGCTCTCGGGCGGCCAGCGCCAGCGCATCGCCATCGCGCGCGCCATGTTGAAGGATGCACCGATCCTGCTGCTCGACGAGGCCACCTCCGCGCTCGACACGGAAACCGAACGGCTGGTGCAGGCCGCGCTGGAGCGCCTGAAGGAGGGCCGCACCACCGTCGTCATCGCGCACCGCCTCTCCACGGTCGCCAATGCCGATGTCATCCATGTCATCGACAACGGCCGGGTGATCGAATCGGGCGGGCACGGGGCGCTGCTGGCGCAAAGCGGCGCCTATGCCCGGCTGCATGCGCTCCAGTTCGCCGAGGCGAGCCGGCGCATTGCCTGACCGCCTCGGCAAACGCCTTTGGCGCCGCCCGGCGACGCAGCAGCTCGTCCGGCGCGCGCTGGCCGGCTATATCCGGCTGGTGGCCGGCACGACGCGCTGGCATGTCGAGGGGCGCGAGCATCTGGAGGCCGCGTTCAGGGAAGACGGCGGGGCGGTGGTGTGCCTCTGGCACGGCCGGCTGATGCCGGTGATCGCCGGCTGGCCGGCCCCGGAACGCACGCATGTGCTGGCTTCGGGCCACAGGGACGGCCGGCTGGCCGCCGCCCTGGCGGAGGGCCGGGGCATGCGCGCCGTTTACGGCTCCACCCGGCGCGGCGGCTCGGCGGCGCTGCGCCATCTGGTCAGGCTGGTGCGCGCCGGCGCCATCGTCGCCATCACCCCGGACGGGCCGCGCGGGCCGCGCGGCGTGCCGCATCCGGGCGCTGCGGCGCTGGCGCGGCTTACCCGGGTGCGCATCCTGCCAGTGTCCTGCTCGGTGCGCCGGCGCGTGCTGCTGCCGACCTGGGACCGCATGCAGCTGCCGCTGCCGGTCAATCGCGGCGTCTATCTGTTCGGCGAGGCGTTGCCGGTTTCGGACGACGACGCCCTGCCGCGCCTCAAAGAGGCGCTGGACAGCCTGACCGACCGGGCCGACCGGCTCTGCGGGCACGCCCCCCTGCCGTCCGCCGCCGCGCCATGATGCACCTCGCCTACCGGGCGGCGACCGACCTTCTGGCGCCCGTCCTGCCGGCCTATGTCGCCCACCGTCGGCGGCGCGGCCGGGAGGACCCCGCCCGCCTGCCGGAACGGCGGGGCGTCGCCGGCGCGGCGCGGCCCGACGGCCCGCTGGTGTGGTTCCACGGCGCCAGCATCGGCGAGACCGCCTCCGTCCTGCCGCTGATCGACAGGCTCGCCGCCGTGCGGCCGGACGCGGCGGTGCTCGCAACCTCCGTCACCCGCACCGCCGCCGTCCTCCTGGGGCGCCGGCTGCCGCCCGGCGCCATCCACCAGTATTACCCCATGGACAGGACGGCCTGGGTGCGCCGCTTCCTCGAACACTGGCGCCCGGACCTCGCGCTGTGGATCGAGTCCGAGCTCTGGCCCAACATGCTTGGCGAACTCCGCGCGCAAAGCGTGCCGGCCGCGCTGCTGAACGCGCGCATGTCGCCCGCCTCCTTCCGGCGCTGGCGGCGCTTCCCGCGCTTTGCGCGCCGGCTGCTCGGCGCATTCGAGGTCACGCTTGCGCAGGATGCCGAGCACGCCGCGCGGTTCCGCATGCTGGGGGCCGAGCCCGTCCGCATTCCCGGCAACCTGAAATACGCCGCGCCGCCGCTCGCTGCGGACGAAACGGCGCTCGAGGCCGTGCTGGACGCGGTGGCCGACCGCCCGGTGTGGCTCGCCGCCTCCACCCATCCCGGCGAAGAGGCGCAGGTCGCCTATGCGCATGAGGCGCTCAGGCACAGCCATGCCGGCGTGCTGACCCTGCTGGCGCCCCGCCACCCCGAACGCGGCGACGAGATCGAGGCGCTGCTTTCGGCGAAGGGCGGCCTCTCGGTCGCGAGGCGCTCGCGCGGAGAGCTGCCGGGCGCAGCAACGGAAGTCTATCTGATCGACACGCTGGACGAGCTCGGGCTGTTCTACCGCGTGGCCGAGGCGGTGTTCGTCGGCGGGTCTCTGGTGCCGCATGGCGGGCAGAACCCGCTGGAGCCTGCGCGGCTGGGCGCGGCCCTGGTGCATGGGCCGGCCATGTTCAATTTCCTCGAGATCGTATCCGAACTGGCGGCGGCCGGCGGCGCGCGCCGGGTTGCGGACCGGGACGAGCTGGTGGCCGCCATCGGCCTCCTGCTGTCCGACAACGAAGCGCGGCGGGCGCAGGCGGCGCGCGCGGCGGCGGTGGCCAATGCGCGCGGCGGCGTGCTCGACGAAGTGCTGGGCGCGCTCTCGCCGCTGCTCGCCCGCATCTGAACCATGCGCCCGCCCGCTTTCTGGAACGATGAGGACGCGCTGGCGGGCCGGCTCCTCGCCCCGGCCGGCCTGTTGTATGCGCGGCTCGCGCGACCTGCCCGGGGCAAGGCGCGCCGGGCGCCCGCGCCGGTTGTGTGCATCGGCAACGCCGTGCTGGGCGGAGCCGGCAAGACGCCGGTCGCGCTCGCCGTGGCCGGGCGCCTCGCCGCCGCCGGGCAAAGCCCGCATTTCCTCTCGCGCGGCTATGGCGGCCGCGAGCGCGGCCCGGTCCGCGTCAATCCGGCCGCGCATGGCGCCGGCGATGTCGGCGACGAGCCGCTGCTGCTCGCGCGCGCTGCGCCGACCTGGGTTGCGCGCAACCGCCCCGCCGGTGCGCTTGCCGCGGCCGAGGCGGGCGCCAGTGTCATCGTGATGGATGACGGCTTCCAGAACGGGAGCCTCGCCAAGGACGCGGCGATCCTGGTGGCCGACGGCGCGGTCGGATACGGCAATGGGCGCGTTTTCCCGGCCGGCCCGCTGCGCGAGCCTGCGGCCGCCGCCCATGCCCGCGCCGACGCGCTCGTCGTGGTCGGCGGCCCCGCGCGCGCCTTGCCGAACGGCCTGCCCCGGCTGGAAGCGCGGCTCATGCCGGCGCCCGGCAGCGAGCGGCTTGCGGGCAAGGCCGTGCTGGGCTTCGCCGGCATCGGCCGGCCGGCCAAATTCGCCGAAACCCTGCAGGAGCTGGGCGCGCGCCTGGTCGAATTCCGCGCCTTCCCCGATCATCATGCCTACCGCCCGGAGGAGGCGATGGCGCTTCTGGAACGGGCGGCGGCGCTCGGCGCGGTCTGCGTCACCACGGAGAAGGACGCCGTGCGCCTGCCGGCGGAGATCCGCGCGGCGGTCGAGACCGTGGCCGTCGCCATAGAATGGCGCGACCCCGGCGGCCTCGACCGCCTGCTGCGGGAGAAGGGGCTGATGCCGTGAGCGGCCCGGACGCCGTGCTCGACTTCTGGTTCGGCCCGCCCGACGCCGCCGGGTTCGGCCAGCCGCGCGAGGCCTGGTTCCGGGGCGGGCCGGCGTTCGACGAGCTATGCCGGCGTTTCGAGCCCGCGGTCGAGGAGGCGCTGGCCGGCGGCTTCGACGACTGGCGCTGGCGGGAGCGCCCCTGCCTGGCGCTCATCCTGCTGCTCGACCAGTTTCCCCGCAATATCTACCGGGGCGCGGCGCGCGCTTTCGCCGGCGACGCCCGCGCCCGCGAGCTTGCCCGCTTCGCACTCGCGCACGGGTACGACCGGGCCGCGCCGGGCGCGCTCCGCGGCTTCTTCTACCTGCCGCTGGAGCACAGCGAGGCGCTTGCCGACCAGGAGCTCGCCGTCAGCCTGTTCGATGCCTGGGGCAACGCCGAAGGCCGCCGGGCCGCGCGCCGGCACCGCGAGATCATCCGCCGCTTCGGCCGCTTTCCCCACCGCAACGCCATCCTCGGCCGCCCCTCCACGCCCGAGGAGGACGCCTTCGCTTCCGACCCGGAAAACCGCTTCGGGCAGTAGGCGGCCTACCGCCAACCGCCGCCGCCGTTCACATAGACGGTGTCGGCGGTCATGAATTCGCAGGCGTCGGAGCACATGAACAGCACCAGCTCGCCGATCTCCTGCGGCTGGCCGAAGCGGCCCATCGGCACGTCCGAGAGGAAGGTCGCCATCGTGTCCGGCGTCGTCGCCGCCGCCGCCTGAAACGGCGTCTCGACGGGGCCCGGCGAGATCGACAGGCAGCGTATGCCGCGGCTCGCGAACTCCCTCGCCACGCCCAGCGTCATGGTCAGCACCGCGCCCTTGGCGGAGGCGTAATGCACGGAGGTGCCAGGCCCGCCGCGCTTGTGGGACATGGAGGCGACATTCACGATCACGCCCTTGCCGTTCTCCAGCATATGCGGCAGCACCGCCTGCATGCCGAAGAGCACACCGTCCACATTGATCGCCCAGGTGCGCCGCCAGAGCTCGTCGTCGATGTCGAGAAAGGCGGACCGGCGGACCGCCGCCCCGGCGCAGTTGAACATGAAGTCGATCCGCCCGAACTCCCGGATCGCCTCCGCAACCGCGGCATTCACATCCTCGCGGCGGGTGACGTCGGTGGCGACGGCAAGCGCCCGGCCGCCGGTCTGGCGGACGATCTCCACCGTGTTGTCATTGCCCGCTTCGTCGATGTCGCAGGCGACGACATGGGCGCCCTCGCGGGAGAAGATCTGCGCTGTCGCCCGGCCGATGCCGCTCGCAGCCCCGGTGATGACGATGGTCTTGCCCTGGAAGTAGCCCGGCGTGCCGGTCATGGAAGATTGCCTCGCTGTTTCGCCCTCTTTCTGGATAGCGCGGCGGGAATTTCCCATCAAGCGGCGCCGTGCGCGGCATCCCGCGACAGAGGGCGGCTACCGGTTGTGGGGCGGATTCCTCGCGGCCTGCACTTCCCTGACCCGCTCCGGCCAGGTGGAGCGGATATAGGCGAGGATGTCCCAGATCCCGTCATCGCTCAGGACATCCGCAAACCCCTGCATTCCGCTCTTCGGCCCGCGGATGCCGCGCGCCGCGAACAGCGCTTCGCCGCCGAGTTTCGTGTAGTCGAACAGCAGCCGGTTGTCGTGGTGCCAGGTGTGGCCGCTCGCATCGTGGGGCGGCGCGGGAAAGACGCCGTCCGGACCGGGCTGCCGCCAGTCGGGCTGGCCCTCCAGCTTCGCCCCGTGGCAGGAGGCGCAGTGTTCCGCATAGAGCGCTTGCCCGTTTTCCAGGTCGCGGCCTTCCAGCTCGTGGCCCGCGAACGCAGCCGCCGGAGCCAGAAACGCGACGAGCGCAAGAGCGTGTCTCACGCCACCCCTCCCCGCTCTCAGTGGCAGGCTTTCCCGAGCGCCTTCAGCCGCCAGTAATTGTAGGGCAGCGGCGTGACGAAGCCCGCGGCCAGCATGAGCGGCACGACCCACCATGTCAGCATGGCGCCGCCGGTCAACGCCCAGTCCACCGCATTCATCATGGCCTCCATGGAGATCATGGAGATGAAGGACATGCCGATCGCGGTGCGGAACGCCGCCCGCAGGTCCATCTGGCGCGAGAGGATGACCGTCTCCAGGGCGATGGAGGTCGCCAGCCCGTTCACGATGGCCAGACACATGATCGCCATGGTCGGCCAGGGAATCCCGGTGAACTGGAAGAAGGCGATGGTGCCGAAATCGCCGATGGAGCAGCCGAGAAGGCACCAGGCGGTGTTCTTCGACGCCCGGCGCCATGTATGGCGGCAGCGCCAGTCGATGGCGACATTTGCGGCTATGGCGGTCATGGCGGCGGCTCTTGCCTCGTCCTTGCCGACGGCGGGATGCATCCCACTATAGCAGGGTTCGCGATTCGAGGCGCGGCGCTGACATCTCCCGACGCCTCATGTAGTCTGGCCGCTCATGCCGGACGAAACGACATGACAACCGTCGCCGACATCGACAGACGCTTTCTGTGCCGTGCGGAGGAGCGCGCCGCGCAACAGGGTCGAGCGCTGCAATACGACGATATCGGCGACAGGCTGATGGCGCTCCGTAAGGAAGCCTGGGACAAATATGACTTGCGCGCCCTCTGGAACAGGCGGGGCGATGCAACGCTTGATGCGATGCGGGGCGTCGCCTCGGCATTACGCCTTTATGGCGACCTTGAAGCCGCTCATCTGGCCGCCGCTATCCTCCGCGAAGTCGAACGGCGGAGCGGCGATGCCCCTTGATGAGTTCCAGAAAGCCATCACCGCTGTTCTCAGCGCCAACAGGGACGCCGCAAGCCCGTTCGCCGGCGGCGCGGTAATTCAACGGCACGGATTCAGGCTGAGTAACGATCAGGACATCTTCACCGGCTGGGATCTGGAAGACGTTGCCGAACGGGACATGGCAACGCTTGAAAGCGCGGGCTATACGGTGTCACCGGAGCGAATCCGCGACGGCTTCAGGGAATGCATCGTATCAAGACCGGCCGTCGGCAGGACGATTCTGCAATGGACACATGGGCTGAGCCGGGAATTCTACCGACCCGTTCCCGATGAGTTATTCGGATTCCGCCTGCATTTCGCCGATCTGGCAGTCAACAAGGCGCTGGCCGCAGGCAACCGCATGGTCGTGCGGGACTTCGCCGATCTCTGGATGCTTGACCGGCACGTGATCCCGCTCTGGAGGATCGTTTGCGCCGCACCGGGCAAGGACCCCGATTTCAGTCCGCAGTCGCTCCTGGAAGACATCTCGCGAAATTGGCACTTTGCCCGGGCGCGGGACGAGGGCTCCTATGACGTAACAGTCGATGTCTCACCTGAGGAGATGGGGGCCGGGCTTCGGGCCAGCATTCGAGAGGCGCGCTTCGTCCTCGATATTCTTCCGGAAGACCGTTACGGACATCTGCAGATCGGCTCCGACGGGCTCGTTGCAGTTTCAAAGGAACCCATGCCCGGAGGCCGTTGGATTGCGCCGCAGCCGGGTGGTTGCATGCCCTCCTTTGACGGCATAGACCACGAGATGATCGCCCGGCTGATCGCCGAATACGGGCCCGAAGGCAGCCGTTACACGGAAGATGTCGGCGACCTTTTTACCGACGGACCGTAACCCTGCGGCGTGACCGCCTCAGCGCCCGACGCCGGGCTCGCGGGTGTGGTGGGCGATCAGCCAGAAGACAAAGGCGGTGCATCCGAGGAAACCAGCCCAGGCGATCCACTCCATCGCGCCGTGCATCCGGCTCGCCACGAACAGGAAGCCCGCCGCGCAGAGAATCATCGTCATCCCGTAGAGATATTTGCCGAGCCCGTTGTCCCACACGGCCAGAGCCTCCCTCATCCTTCGGGCCGGTTCTAGCGAACTGCGCCCGGCGGTTCAACGCCGGGCGCCTCCCGCGTCACCGCGCCGCGTCTTGATTGGGGCCGGGACGGTCTTTAGGGTCCGGGCGATATCTGCGCGAGCGAAGCGACGAAGGAAACAGGCGCCCCCCATGAGCGAGATGCGTTTCACCGGCACCGACAGCTATGTGGCCACCGAAGACCTGATGCTGGCGGTCAACGCCTCCATCACCCTGGAGCGGCCGCTGCTGGTCAAGGGAGAGCCGGGCACCGGCAAGACCATGCTCGCGGAGGAAGTCGCCTCAGCGCTCGGCATGCGGCTCATCACCTGGCACATCAAGTCCACCACCAAGGCCCAGCACGGCCTTTACGAATATGATGCGGTCTCGCGCCTGCGCGACAGCCAGCTCGGCGACGAGCGGGTGAAGGACATCCGCAACTATATCGACCGCGGCAAGCTCTGGGACGCCTTCACCTCCGAGGAAAAGGTGGTGCTGCTGATCGACGAGATCGACAAGGCGGATATCGAGTTCCCCAACGATCTGTTGCAGGAACTCGACCGGATGGAGTTCTTCGTTTACGAGACCGGCGAGACGATCAAGGCGGCGGTCCGCCCGATCGTCATCATCACGTCGAACAACGAAAAGGAACTGCCGGACGCTTTCCTGCGCCGCTGCTTCTTCCACTATATCCGTTTCCCGGACCCCGAGACGATGCAGGAGATCGTCGATGTCCACTTCCCGGACATCAAGAAGGAGCTGGTGAAGGAATCGATGGAAGCCTTCTTCCAGATGCGCGAAGTCCCGGGCCTCAAGAAGAAGCCCTCGACCTCCGAGCTTCTGGACTGGCTGAAACTGCTGATGGCGGAGGACATTCCGCCGGAGGTTCTGCGCGGCAAGGACGGTAACAAGACCATTCCGCCGCTTTACGGCGCGCTGCTGAAGAACGAACAGGATGTGCATCTCTTCGAGCGCCTGATCTTCATGGCGAGACGCGAGGGCCGCTAATGCTCATCAACTTCTTTTTCGACGTAAAGAAAGCGAAGATACCGGCGACGATTCGCGAATTCCTCATGCTGCTCGAGGCGATGGACAAGCGCCTCGTGATGTACAATATAGATGATTTCTACTATCTTTCCCGCTCCGCTCTGGTGAAGGACGAGAAATATTTCGACCGTTACGACCGCGTATTCGGCACCTTCTTCAAGGGCGTCGAGGACATAACGGCGACGCTGTTCGGCGGCGATATTCCGGAAGAATGGCTGCAGCTCCAGGCGGAAAAGCTGTTCAGCGAGGAGGACAAGGCGGCGATAGAAGCCATGGGCGGCTGGGAAAAGCTCATGGAGGAACTGCGCAAGCGGCTGGAGGAGCAGAAGGAGCGCCACCAGGGCGGCAACCGCTGGATCGGCACTGCCGGCACCTCGCCCTTCGGCACGGGCGGCTACAATCCGGAGGGCGTCGCCATCGGCCAGCGCCGCCGCCGTCAGGGCCGCGCGCTCAAGGTCTGGGACCGGCGCGACTACAAGAACTATGACGACAATGTGCAGATCGGCATCCGCAATATCCAGCTTGCGCTCAGGCGGCTGCGCGAATTCGCGCGCATGGGCGAGGACGACGAGCTCGACCTCGACGAGACGATCCGCAACACGGCGCATAATGGCGGGCTGCTGGATATCGTCATGCGCCCGGAGCGCCGCAACCGCGTCAAGGTGCTGATGTTCTTCGATGTCGGCGGTTCGATGGATGACCATATCCGGGTCTGCGAGGAGCTGTTCTCGGCCGCGCGCACCGAATTCAAGCATCTCGAATACTATTATTTCCACAACTTCACCTATGAATATATGTGGCGGGACAATCGCCGCCGCCATGAGCAGCGCACGCCGACCTGGGATGTCATCAACACCTATCCCAAGGACTACAAGGTGATCTTCGTGGGCGACGCCTTCATGAGCCCCTATGAGATCACCTACAAGGGCGGCTCCGTGGAGCACTGGAACGAGGAGCCCGGCCTGCTCTGGGCGCAGCGCATGCTGGACCAGTGGCCGAA
>JAJECF010000065.1 GCA_022822125.1 Alphaproteobacteria bacterium | reverse complement strand
GGAGGAATGACCGGAATCACCGTAAAGACCATCCACTCAGGGCGGTTGCCGGACTCGAGAAAATCCTCGACGACCTTGAGCCGCTTGACCAGCTTCTTGCGCTTCGCCTCGGAGAGGTCGGGACACATGTCGTCCGGCAGTTTCTCCAGCTTCCTGCGCAAGGCGTCCGAGACCTGAATCAATTCGGGAAGCAGGTCGTCGAGTATTTCCTTGACATTATTACGCCGGACGACCCGCGATACCTCGTCCAACTGTTTGCGCAAGCGGCCGAAACATGTGGTCAGATTCTTGGGCAGAGACTTTGCAAAGACCTTGGCCATCTCCGCTTGCAGCCCGTCGATTTTCTTTTCCAGTTTCTCGTATTGCTCTGTCGAGAGTTCCCCGCGCAATTCATTGCGCATATCTTCGCGTTCCTCGGAGAGTTCGATCTCGGCAAGCATCTCCTTGATCGCCTTGGCTCCAATTCCGGCGTTGAAATGCTTGTCACGTTCTCCTGACATCCCTTCTACACGCAGATATTCGTCCTCGCTCAGCAACTGGCCGCGCACAAGCTCAAATCCATCCGGATCCGTCACCACATAGCTGTTCGGTTCGACCTTTAGTTGCTTGTTTTGATCCTGAGGCAATTTGGTCAGGCGCGTATACTCGTCCTTGCTCAGTACCTGGCCCTGCCCAAGATCAAATCCACCCGGCTCTACCACGACATAGCTTTCGAGTTCCGCCCCTAATTGCTTGTCCTGGTCCTTGGCCAGCTTGCTCAGAAGAAAATACTCCTGCCTGCCAAGAGACACGCCCTCCTCGATCACAAATGTGCCCGGATCGGTCACAACATAGCTCTCGAAGTAAAGCACCCGCTCCAGCTGGCGCAGCGTCATGTCAAGCACCAGGCCGATACGGCTCGGCATCGACTTCAGGAACCAGATGTGGGCAACCGGGGCCGCAAGCTCGATATGGCCCATCCGGTCGCGGCGCACCTTGGAGAGGGTGACCTCCACGCCGCATTTCTCGCAGATGATGCCGCGATGCTTCATCCGCTTGTATTTGCCGCACAGGCACTCATAGTCCTTCACCGGCCCGAAGATGCGGGCGCAGAACAGCCCGTCCCGTTCCGGCTTGAAGGTCCGGTAGTTGATGGTCTCCGGCTTCTTGATCTCGCCGTAGCTCCAGCGTCGAATCTGATCGGGCGAAGCGATCGAGACCCGGATCTTGTCGAACGAGGCTTCCTGTTCGGTCTGGCCGAAAAGTCGCATCAGGTCGTTCATGCGGTGACTCCAGAGCGGGTTGGCGACAGCGGCGGACGCGCTGTCAAATGTGTTCTTCCTGCAGGTCCACATTCAGGCCGAGGGACCGCAATTCCTTCACCAGGACGTTGAAGGATTCGGGAATCCCGGCGTCGAATGTGTCGTCGCCGCGCACCACGGCCTCATAGACCTTGGTCCTGCCGGCGACATCGTCAGACTTCACTGTCAGGATTTCCTGCAATGTGTAAGCGGCGCCGTAGGCTTCGAGCGCCCACACCTCCATCTCGCCGAAGCGCTGGCCGCCGAACTGGGCCTTGCCGCCCAGCGGCTGCTGCGTCACCAGGCTGTAGGGGCCGATGGACCGGGCGTGGATCTTGTCGTCCACCAGGTGGTGCAGCTTCAGCATGTAGATGTAGCCGACCGTGACCGGACGGTCGAACGGCTCGCCGGTGCGCCCGTCGACCAGCGTCACCTGGCCGCTCGGGCGAATGCCGGCGCTTCCCAGCATGGTGTCGATATCGACCTCGCGCGCCCCGTCGAACACGGGCGTTGCAATCGGCACGCCGGCGGTCAGGTTGTTCGACAACTCGAGCATCTCGTCGTCCGAAAGGCCGGCGACGGAGCGCTCGTAATCGGCTTCGCCATAGACCGTCCTGAGCTTCGCCCGAAGCTCGTCCATGGCCCTGTCGCTCTCGCGCACCTTTTCCAGCATTTCGTCGATCTGCCGTCCGAGGCCGCGGCAGGCCGCGCCGAGATGGGTCTCCAGGATCTGTCCCACATTCATCCGCGACGGCACGCCGAGCGGGTTCAGCACGAGGTCCACCGGCGTGCCGTCCTCCATATGCGGCATGTCCTCGATCGGCACCGCCTTGGAGATAACGCCCTTGTTGCCGTGACGCCCGGCCATCTTGTCGCCCGGCTGGAGCTTGCGCTTCACCGCGACGAACACCTTGACCATCTTCATGACGCCGGGCGGCAGTTCATCGCCGCGCTCCAGCTTCTCCAGCTTGTTCTCGAACCGATTCGACAGCTCCTCAACATTGGCGTCGAAGCGCTGGATCAGCGTCTCGATCTCGCGCATCGCGCCGTCCCGCCGCAACACGATCTGGCGCCATTCGGAGGGCCGGAGCCGGTCGAGCGTCCTCTGCGTGATGCGCTGGCCTTCGCGCAGCCCCGGACCGGACACAACCTCGCGGTTCAGCAGCAATTCGTGCATTCGCGCATTGAAATCGCGCGTAAGGATTCCGCGCTCATCGTCCCGGTCCTTGGCCAGACGGTCGATCTCCGCCTGCTCGATGGTCATGGCGCGCTCGTCCTTGTCCACGCCGCGCCGCTGGAAGACGCGGACATCGACAACCGTGCCGGAGTCTCCCGGCGGCACCTTGAGCGAGGTGTCGCGCACATCCGACGCCTTCTCGCCGAAGATCGCCCGCAGCAGTTTTTCCTCCGGCGTCATCGGCGATTCGCCCTTCGGCGTCACCTTGCCGACCAGGATGTCGCCCGCATTCACCTCCGCGCCGATATAGACGATGCCCGCTTCGTCGAGATTGCCGAGCGCCTCCTCGGCGACATTGGGAATGTCGCGGGTGATCTCCTCCTGCCCGAGCTTGGTGTCGCGGGCCATGATCTCGTATTCCTCGATATGGATCGAGGTGAAGACGTCGTCGCGCGCGATGCGCTCGGAGATGACGATCGAGTCCTCGAAATTGTAGCCGTTCCACGGCATGAAGGCGCAGAGCACATTCCGGCCGAGCGCCAGCTCGCCGAATTCCGTGGACGGCCCGTCGGCGATGATATCCCCCTCGGCGACCGCATCGCCGACCTTCACCAGCGGGCGCTGGTTCAGGCAGGTGGACTGGTTGGAGCGTTCGAACTTGCGCAGATTGTAGATGTCCACGCCGGAGCCGCCGCCGCTCTCGGCGGCGCGCACGACAATCCGGGTGGCGTCCACCTGATCGACCGCGCCGCTGCGCCGCGCCGTGACCGAGGCGCCGCTGTCGCGCGCCACGGCCGCCTCCATGCCGGTGCCCACCAGCGGCGCTTCCGCCTTCACCAGCGGCACCGCCTGGCGCTGCATGTTGGAGCCCATGAGCGCGCGGTTGGCGTCGTCGTTCTCCAGGAAGGGAATGAGCGCCGCCGCTACCGACACCAGCTGCTTCGGCGACACATCCATGAAGTCGATCTGGTCGGCCGTCGCGAGCGCGAAGTCGCTGCCGCGCCTGACAGTCACCAGGTCCTCCGTGAACCGGCCCTCGCCGTCCAGCGGCGAGTTGGCCTGGGCAACGGTGTAGCGCCCTTCGTCCATCGCGGTCATGTAGATCACGTCATCGGAGGCAACGCCGTCGGCGACCTTCCGATATGGCGTCTCGATGAAGCCGTAGCGATTGATCCGGGCATAGGTGGCGAGCGAGTTTATGAGGCCGATATTCGGGCCCTCCGGCGTCTCGATCGGGCAGATGCGCCCGTAATGCGTCGGATGCACGTCCCGGACCTCGAAACCGGCACGCTCGCGGGTCAGCCCTCCCGGCCCGAGTGCGGACAGGCGCCGCTTGTGGGTGATCTCGGACAACGGGTTGGTCTGGTCCATGAACTGGCTGAGCTGCGAGGAACCGAAGAACTCGCGCACCGCAGCGGCAGCCGGCTTGGCGTTGATCAGGTCCTGCGGCATCACCGAATCGGCATCGATCGAGCTCATCCGTTCGCGGATCGCGCGCTCCATGCGCGTGAGCCCGATGCGGTACTGGTTCTCCATCAGCTCGCCCACCGAGCGCACCCGGCGGTTGCCGAGATGGTCGATATCGTCGATGTCACCGCGCCCGTCCCTGAGCTCCACCATCGTCTTGACGATCGCCAGGATGTCCTGCTTGCGAAGGACCCGGAGCTGGTCGTCGCTCTCCAGCTCAAGCCGCGCATTCATCTTGACCCGTCCGACTGCCGAGAGGTCGTAGCGGTCCTCTTCGAAGAACAGGCTCCTGAACAGCGCCTCCGCGCTTTCCGGGGTCGGCGGCTCGCCCGGACGCATCACCTTGTAGATGTCGGTCAGCGCATCGTCGCGGTTGGCGTTGTTGTCGCGCGCCAGCGTGTTGCGGATATAGGGGCCGACATTGATGTTGTCGATCGCGAGCGTCGCGATCTCGGCAATGCCGGCCTCGCGCAGCGATTCGAGCAGGGTTTCGTCGATCTCGCCGCCGGCCTCGGCGAATATCCGCCCGTTCCCGGCATCGACCAGGTCTTCCGCAAGGAAGCGCCCGAGCAGGTCGGACTCGTCCACCAGCTGCGACTCGACCCCGCTGTCGATGAGCCGGTCGATCTGGCGCCTGGTCATGTTGGTCCCGGCCTTGGCCACGATGTCGCCGCTGCGGGCGTCCCGGAGGTCCGCCACCAGCCGCTGGCCCTGGAGGCGCGCGACATCGACATCCGTGACCCAGCCGGTGTCCCCGTGCCGATAGGCCACGCGGCCGTAGAAGTAATTGAGAATCTCCTCCGCGCCCATGCCCTCCACGGCCTCGGCGGCCTCCTCGCCCCCGGCGAGCCGCCGGCGCTCATAGTCCTCGCTCTCGAGCGCCATGAGCAGGGTGGTAACCGGCAGCTTGCGGCGCCGGTCGATCCGCACGAAGACCTCGTCCTTGGCGTCGAACTCGAAATCGAGCCAGGAACCGCGATAGGGAATCACCCGGGCGGAGAAGAGCAGCTTGCCCGAAGAGTGCGTCTTGCCCCGGTCATGGTCGAAGAAGACGCCCGGCGAACGGTGCATCTGCGAGACGATCACCCGCTCCGTGCCATTGATGATGAAAGTGCCGTTGTCCGTCATCAACGGCATGTCGCCCATATAGACGTCCTGCTCCTTGATGTCGCGAATCGAGCGCGCGCCGGTGTCGTCGTCGAGGTCGAAGACGATGAGGCGCAGCGTCACCTTGAGCGGCGCCGCATAGGTCATGCCGCGCTGCTGGCATTCCTCGACATCATATTTCGGCTCCTCGAATTCGTATTTCACGAATTCGAGCTGCGCCTTGTCGGCGAAGTCCTTGATCGGAAAGACGGTCGTCAGCACCTCCTGGAGGCCCGCCTGGCTGCGTTCCTCCGGCGCGGCGTCGCGCTGCAGGAATCCTTCATAGGATGTGCGCTGCACGTCGATCAGATTCGGAATCGGCGCCACCTCGCGGATGTGGCCGAAATTCTTCCGAACCCGCTTGCGGCCCGTAAACGACGTCGTCATGTCCGATCCACCCTGTTCCACGCCGGCCGGCGGCCGGCGGCAAGATCATTGTTTAACTGGGTTGCGGCACGAAAATGGCAAACGGCAGCGAAGCCGCGCGCCCCTCTTCCGGGCCCGCAGCCGCGCCTGCCCCTGATTTCCGGCCCGGAACCCGGGCCGTTGTCCATTCGGCCGGTCAATCCGGCTACTTCAGTTCTACCGTGGCGCCCGCTCCTTCGAGCTTCTCCTTCAACTCCTCGCCTTCGTCCTTGCTCACGCCTTCCTTGACGGGCTTCGGCGCGGATTCGACCAGCTCCTTGGCCTCCTTGAGGCCGAGGCCGGTAATGGCCCGGATTTCCTTGATCACGTTGATCTTCTTTTCGCCGAAGGACGCCAGGATGACATCGAATTCGGTCTGCTCTTCCACAGCGGCGGCGGCTTCGCCGTTCGACGCCGCGGCGACCGCAACCGGCGCGGCGGCGGACACGCCCCACTTCTCTTCGAGCATCTTGGACAATTCGGCCGCCTGGATGACGGTCAGTTCCGAAAGTTCGTCGGCGAGTTTCTGTAGATCGGCCATCTGTTGTTACTCCTGGGTTCGCTTTCCGGTTCGTATTTGGCTCATGTCTGCCGGCTGCGGGCGGTCAGCCCGAGTCGCCGCGGGCCGAGAAGACGCGCGCAAGCTGCGCGCCGGGTTCGCCCAGCAGGCGCGCAATCTTGCTTCCCGGCGCCTGCAGCAGTCCCACGATCTTGCCCCGCAACTCGTCCAGCGAGGGCAGCTTCGCGAGCGCGTCCACCCCTGCTTCGTCCAGCGTCTCGGCGCCGAGCATGCCGCCCAGCACGGAGAGCTTGCCGTTCTCGTTGGCATAATCGACGGCCACCTTGGCCGCCGCCACCGGGTCGGCCGAGAACGCGACCGCCGTCGGGCCGGAGAACAGGGGCTGGATATCGGCGAAGGACGTCTTTTCGAGCGCGCGTTTCGCCAGCCGGTTCTTGGTGACCCGGAACGTGACGCCCGCCGCGCGCATGCGCCGGCGCAGGTCCGTCATCTCGGCCACCGTCAGTCCGGAATGCCGGGTCACGACCATGAGTTCGGCGCTGCCGAAGCTCTCGGTCATGTTCCGGACCAATTCCTCTTTCTGCTTCTTGAGCAAGGGGTCCTCTCCTGGGTGGGGCCTGGGCCCCGGTTGGTGTTGACCGCCCTCGCGGGCGGCGTCGGACCCTGTCCCGGAAGCGGACGCCGGTCGCCCGGCGCCGTCCTCCCGTCTAGCGTCGGCGTTTTCGCTTTAGGTCCGGCCTGCGGACAGGCGCGGACACCGACGGTCTCGGACAGGTTTCTTTCGGCGGCCCGGTTCAGCCCGCTCCGCCGAGAGCGCTTGCATCCACGCGCACGCCCGGCCCCATCGTGGAGCTCAGCGTGACGCGCTTGATATAGGTTCCCTTGGCGCCGGTAGGCTTGGCGCGCAGTATGGCGTCGAAGAAAGCGCGGGCATTCCCTTCCAGCGCCTCCTGCTCGAAGCTCGCCTTGCCGATGCCGGCATGCACGATTCCCGCCCGTTCGACCCGGAATTGCACCTGGCCGCCCTTGGCCGCCCGCACAGCGTCCGCCACATCCATCGTCACGGTGCCGAGGCGCGGGTTCGGCATCAGGCCGCGGGGGCCCAGGATGCGGCCGAGCCGGCCCACAACCGGCATGGTGTCCGGCGTGGCGATGGCGCGGTCGAAGGCGATTTCGCCCCCGTTGATCGTCTCGGCGAGATCTTCCGCGCCCACCAAGTCGGCGCCAGCCTCGCGGGCCTCGTCGGCCTTCGCGCCGCGCGCGAACACCGCCACCCGAACCGGCTTGCCGGTGCCGTGCGGCAGGTCGCAAACCCCGCGCACCATCTGGTCCGCATGACGCGGATCGACGCCGAGATTGATCGCGATATCGACCGTTTCGTCGAATTTGGCGCCGGCACGCTCCCGGACCAGGCGCACCGCTTCGGTGAGTTCGTGCTCGACGGTGCGCCCCACGCCGTCCCACGCGGCGCGCATCCGCTTGCCCTTGCGGCTCGCCATCGCGTCAGCCCTCCGTCACTTCGAGGCCCATGGACCGGGCGGAGCCCGCGAGCATGGCCACGGCGGCGTCGAGGTCGTTGGCGTTCAGGTCTTCCATCTTCGTCTCCGCGATCTCCCGCAGCTGGGCGCGCGTGACCTGGCCAACGGTCTCCCGGCCGGGCGTCTGGCTGGCCTTGTCCAGACCCGCCGCGCGGCGCAGCAGGAAACTCGCCGGCGGCGTCTTCATCGTGAAGCTGAAGGACTTGTCGGCATAGACGGTGATGATCGTC
>JAJECF010000064.1 GCA_022822125.1 Alphaproteobacteria bacterium | reverse complement strand
GATGATCTGCCATTCGGTATCGGTGGCCATGATGCAGCGTTGCCTTCGCCGCTCTCCCTGTCCGCCTGCCATGGTGCTCGTGCTCCCCGATCGATACCTCGCGACCACTGTTATATGGATCTCCATATAGTCATGAGCCATGGGCAACACATATGAGCCATGAATACAGCCAAGGCTCCTTATGCTCAACAGCCCCATCCTGTCAGTGATCCCCGCTCATATATGCGATACAAAATCCCCGGAATGCAAATTCACGCAACACAGCCGGGATATTCATACAATCGAAAAATCTTGCGACATGGTCTTGACGATCCTCCCAAGTCCATGCAATGACTGTCTTTCCCACGAGGAAGAGCAAGCGTCCAATCGATCGCCTACAAGCATCGAAATGCGTTTTGGTGTGTCACACCTCGGACCATGGCGAGGACCTCGGCGCGCGCGGCTCCTGGGGCAAGGGCAATTTCTACGAGGAGGCGGCTGCGGTGCCGTTGATCCTGGCCGGGCCGGATACGTCCCGAGGCGTCTGCAGCACGCCGGTCAGCCTGCTCGACCTCTCCGAAACGATCCTCGACCATTTCGATGCGAAGCTCGGAACCGACCGGCCGGGCAGGTCCCTCTACGCCATTGCGGCCGAACCTCGCGACGACGAGCGCGCCGTGTTCTCCGAGTACCACGCCATAGGCGCAGTCGCGGGCGGCTTCATGCTGCGCAAGGGAAACCTGAAGCTGATTCATTACGAGGGCTTCGCGCCGGAACTTTTCGACCTCGCGGCGGACCCCGAGGAGCTCGAGGACCTGTCGCGGGACCCGGCCTATGCCGGGCGGCTGGCGGCCCTCTATGCCGATCTGGCGCGAATCTGCTCGACTGCGGAAGTGGACCGGCAGGCCCATGCGGACCAGGCGGCCCTGGTCGCGTCGTTCGGCGGCAGGGAGGCGGCGGCGACTCTCGGCGCGCCCGGCGCCACGCCGCCGCCGGTCCTCGAAAGGTAAGGGTTACGTTCGGCTCTCAGCCCGGGGCTGCGCGCAGGCGGGACAACGCCCTTTCGGCCCGTAGCCTTACCGCTACCGAGCGGTGCTTCAGCGATATGTTTTCCAGCGCGAGGAGGGCTTCCGGATCTCCTGCCTCGCCCATCTCGATGGCGCGTTCGTCCCGCCGGTCGTACCAGCGATATTGGAAGGGCTCGACCATAAGCGGCTGGTCCCGCCAGTAGTATTTGAGCGGGTCGCCCTCCGCCCATCCGGCATAGAGGTCTTCCCAGCTCCGCATCTGGTGCGACACGCCCAGATATTTCTCCCCGACCGGCTCCGACAGCGGCTGGTAGCGGCAGTCCATGGAGACCCGCATAGCGCCCGACGAGTTCGGCAGGCCCTTGTGGATCGTCTGGCAGTTGTGAATGAGCACGTCGCCCACGCGCATCGGGCTCCAGCGCCAGTCGCAGGCGTCGAGGTCCGCGTCGATGACCATCTGCCCCGCGCCGAGCGCCGGGCGCATGTCCAGCACGCCGCCCTTGTGCGAGCCGGCGGCGACGGCGAGGCCGCCGCGCGCCTCGTCGATGTCGGTGAACGGAATCCAGGCGGCCCAGTTGCGCCGGCTGCCCTCGAAATGCGTGTAGTCCTGATGCGCCGGGGTCGCGTATTCGTCCCTGCAGGGGAAAGCCAGCCGCATCACGAAATGCGGCGGGCAGAACGCCTCCTCGCCGAACAGCCTCCCGAAGAAGCCCGTCAGGTTTTTGTGGAGCTTGAGCGCGTGCAGCGAGCGCAGCGCCAATTGCCTGTAGAAGACCTCCATGAAGGGCGGCTGCGGCTCCACACAGAATTTGGAGAGGTCGGGCTTCGCATTCGCCAGCGGCCGGCCCGGCTCTATCCAGCCGGCATCGGCCATCGGCTTCGCGATTTCGGCGGCGACCTCCTCCAGCAGAGAACGCGGCAGCAGGCCCCGGACCAGCACATAGCCGTCAGCGTCCGCCCGCTCCCGCAGCCTCGCGGCGTCATGCTGAATCCCGGTCGAGTCGGTCAAAGGCCGCATCGCAAAGCCCTCCAGTCCCGTTTACCCCCGCCACGAGCGGTATCCGGCAAGCGGATTGTAGGCCAATTTCCGCCCGCGCCTCGATTTCCTTCCGGCCTTTTTGACTTATAGTATCGTTATTGGTATCTATCACTCATGAATACGGCGGAAATCCTCAAGACGCTTCGCAACAACCCAAAGAGGGTTCGCTTCGCCGAGTTGGCCAGGATATGCGAACACTATTTTGGTCAGCCTCGCCAGCGCGGTACCAGCCATCTCGTTTTTCGGACTCCATGGCCCGGCGATCCGCGCGTGAACATCCAGAACGACAAGGGCAAGGCCAAACCGTATCAGGTGCGCCAAGTCATCAAAGCGATCGCCAAGCTGGAGGACATGGAATGAGCGACCGGTACACCTATCGAATCACCTGGTCCGCCGAGGACGGCGAGAATGTCGGGCTGTGCGCCGAGTTCCCGTCGCTGAGCTGGCTGGCCCCGTCCCCGGAGATGGCGCTTGCGGGCATCGAGCGGCTGGTACGCGATGTCGTGTCGGACATGCAGGAGACCGGCGAGACCCCGCCCGAGCCGCTGGCCGACAAGGCCTATAGCGGCCGGTTCCTTGTGCGCGTGCCGCCGGAAACGCACCGGGCGCTCGCCATACGCGCCGCCGAGGAAGGCGTGAGCCTGAACCGCCTCGTCAGCGCGCGGCTGTCGAGCGGCGTCGGTTGATTCTCCGCTCCCGTCATATCGGAATGACGATCAGCACATCGACGCGGCGGGATTCGAGCACCGCCGCGCGTTCCTGGAACAGCACCCTGCCGTCCTCCACGCGCAGCAGGTCGCGGTAATTGCCGGCGGCGAACAGGTCCATGCGGCCGTCCTGCATGGTGCGCATCACGATGAAACTGCTGTCCGAGCGGACCAGTCCGCCCTCGGCCTCGCGCAGGCGGGGGCGACCGAGGATGTGCCGGTAGCGGTGCGGCTCGAAGATGTTGGCGGTGCGCAGCGCCAGCACCCGGTCCTCCATCATGCCGCGCCCCTCGCACAGCATAATGCCGACCGGCAGGCCGCGCTCTTCGTTGTCGCGCGTGGTGATGCGGTAGCGCCCGTCCTCGGCGAAGAAGCCCGGCCAGGCCTCCAGCTCATCCTCGTCAATGGCCCAGGCGCAATCGAGCAGGAAATCCTCGATCCGCAGGCGCGTATCCGCGTCGATCATGCGTAGCCCATCAGGCCGCGATAGCCGCTCCAGAAGCCCCGGATCGAGACTTCCGTGGCGCGCGAGCTTTCGCTGGACTCGAGCCCGCGCCCGCCCATCTCCAGCACGGCCGCGGCGTCGCCGCTGCCCCTGGTGCCGCGCTGGACGAATTCGTTGATGCAGCCGTCCTCCAGAGAGACCAGCCCGGCCGCGCCCGTCAGGTTCGCCTGCAGCACGCGCATGGCCGTCATCTCCTCGCTGTCGTCCGCATAGCCGAGATAGGTCCAGACGAGCTCGGTTTCCTCCAGCCCGCGCGGCACGAAATTGCGCACGCAGAGCGAGTTCAGCGTGAAATGCACCGCGAGCGTCGGGAAGATCGACTGGACGGAGTGCGTAATCCCGTCGTCGAATTCGTCCTCGGTCTTCAGAAGCTCCGGGCCGTTGAGCTTCGAATCGTAGCTGGCCGAGTGAACCTTGGCCTCCTTGTATTCCGCCGCTTCCTCCAGGGTTGCGCGCTTGGCGTAGCTGATATGGTGCCAGGGCGTGCCTTCCGAAAGCAGGATGCCGCCGTCCATGTCCAGCCGGTTCACCTTGAAGGTGGTGTAGAAGGTGTGCAGCAGGGTCGCGTGGTAGGAATCGCGCACGTTCTCCGCATAGAGCTTCCAGTTGTTGTGGATGATCTGGCTGTGGGTGCCGAGCACCTTCAGCGGGCGCGAGCCGAGATTGCGCTTGAGGAAATGCGCCATGGTCGGCCCGACCCACTCCTCCACCGGGGGCATGTCGGGCTCGAAGGTGCCGAAGACGAGGCCGCAGAAGACCTCCACGCGGATCGGCTGCATGCGGTGGCGGGCGGGGTCGAAATCCTCCGGCATGCCGCCCTTGCCCTTGAGCCCGCCGCGGAAGGCCACGCCGCGCAGCCGCCCGTCGAGATGGTAGGTCCAGGAGTGGTAGATGCAGGAGAAGTGCTTGCGGTTGCCCCGCTCGGCGAGGCAGACCAGCGCGCCCTTGTGCGCGCAGCGGTTGACCATGCCGCGCAACTCGCCCGCCTCGTCCCGCGCGACGACGACGGGCGTCTCGCCGATGAAGGCGGTGCGGAAGTCGCCCGGCTCCGCCACCTCCAGCTCCAGGCAGAGATAGTTCCAGACCGGCCCCCGGAAGAGCCGCTGCTGCTCCAGCGCATAGACTTGCGCGTCCGAGAACAGCCGGTAGGGCACACGGGAGACGCCGCCCTCCGGCCAGGCGGGCATGATGTCGCCCGGATTCGCAGTCATGTTCATTGCGGCAGCTCCTTGAGCGCAGCAGCGATGGCGCTGCGCTGACTGTTGGACGCGGCCGGCATCGGCCGGCGCGGCAGGCCGCCCGCAAGGCCCTGGAAATCGAGCGCCGCCTTGACTGCGGCGGGCAGGTTGTCGTCGATCATCGCGTTCCAGAGCGCCAGCAGCCTGAGATGCAGGTCGAGCGCGGTCGGGTGGTCGCCGGCCGCCACCGCGTCCCAGAGGTCCACGCAGGCCCTCGGCGCGGCCGTCAGGATCGCCGCGACCGCGCCGTGCGCGCCGAGCGTGAAGGAAGGATACATCAGCGCATCGACCGCGCTCATAATGCGGGAGCCCTCGGGCGCGGTCGCCATCAGATCGGCGAACAGCTTGAGGTCGCCCGCGCTCTGCTTGACGCCGACCACCCCCGGTATGTCCGTCATGATCTCGACCAGCAGTTCCGGCGAGAGATAGGTCCAGGGCACGACATTGTAGATGATGATGGGCGAGGCGACGGCGTCGGCCATCTCGCGGAAATGCTCCTTCATATGGGCGTCGTCGGGCCGGAAGAGGTAATGCACCGGGGTCACCTGCAGCGCGGCCGCGCCGGCCTCCGCCGCCGCCCGGCCGCGCTCTATGGCCTGGGCCGTCGAATCGACGATGATGCCGGCGACGATGGGCACGCGCCCGTCCGCTTCCTCGACCGCCATTGCCGTCAGCCGGCAGACTTCGTCGGTGGAGAGCGCATGGCCCTCGCCCGTGCTGCCCGCCACCGCCAGGCCGTGGACCCCGGCGGCGAGCAGGAAACGCGCCTCCGCCCGGAACGCCGCCTCGTCGATCTCGCCCGCCGCCGAAAACGGCGTCGTCATGGGCGGCACGATGCCCCGGATCGCGTCCGGACCGAACTCTGTCATCGCCTTGCCTCCTTGCCGCCGCAAATCTAGCAAAACCGCCGCCACGCACAATGCGCGCTGACCGTGCGCCTGATAGACTGGCCGCGCCGCGGCGCAGGAGAGCGCGCCGAGCGGACACTGCAACCGAAGGGGAGGAGCCGCGTCATGGCCGGTCAACCGATATTGCCCAAGGGCTCGCCGCCGCCGCTGGCCCCTTATTCGCCGGGTTTCCGCTCCGGCGGCTTCGTCTGCACGGCCGGCATGCTGGCGCTCGATGCGTCCGGGACCCTGATCGGCGAGGGAGACGCCGGCGCGCAGACCCGGCAGGTGATGGAGAACATCAGGGAGATCCTCGAGGAAGCCGGCGGCTCCCTGCAGGACATCGTGTACAACACGATCTACCTCAAGGACCTCGCCGACTACGCAGCGATGAACGAGGTCTATGCCACCTATTTTCCCGAGAACCCGCCGGCGCGCGCCTGCGTTCAGGCCGGCCTCGTCAGGCCCGAATTCCTGGTCGAGATCGCCGCCATCGCCGTGATCGACAACTAGCCGGCGCCGCGCCGGGGACGGTGAGGGGGCGGCGTGACCGAGCCTCGGGGAACGCTTGCGACCTATTTCGAGCGGCGCATGGCGCGCATCCTGCTGCTCGGTATCGTCAGCGGCTTCCCCTGGGTGCTGATCGGCAGCAGCCTCAATCTCTGGCTGAAGGAGGACGGGCTAAGCCGCAGCGCCATCGGCTGGGCGGGGCTCATCTTCGGCGTCTATGCCTTCAACTTCCTCTGGGCGCCGCTGATCGACCGCATCCGCCTGCCCTGGATCGCGGACCGGATCGGCCAGCGCCGCTCCTGGATCATGGCGCTCCAGGCGGTCATCCTCGTCTGCCTGGCGCTCTGGAGCACGGTCGAGCCGTCGGCCGATCTCGGCCTAGTGGTCGCCATCGGGCTTGCCATCGCCGTCGCGTCCGCCACCCAGGACATCGCCGTCGATGCGCTCCGGATCGAGCAGATCGGCAGGGACGAAGGCGGGTCCATGGCCGCAGGCGCGGCCGTCGCCGTGGTCGGCTGGTGGACGGGCTACAAGCTAGGCGGCGTCGTCGCGCTGGAGGCCGCCCAGTATTTCGAGCAGGCGGGCGTCGAGCATTACTGGCAGGCGACCTTCCTCGTCCTCGGCATCCCGGTCGTGCTCTGCAATCTGGGCCTCGCCTTCGTGCCGGAACCCTCGGCCGCTGCCCGCATCGCCGCCCAGGAGCGGGACGAGCGGGCGCTGGCCTCGCGCCTCGGCGTTCCCGGCGCGGCGGGGCGCATCTCCGCCTGGCTTGCGGGAACCCTGGTCGGGCCGCTGATGAGCTTCTTCCGGCAGAACGGCGTCGCCATCGCCGCCGCCGTGCTCGGCTTCATCTTCCTCTTCAAGATCGGCGAGGCCTTCATGGGCCGCATGTCGCTCATCTTCTACAAGGAGGTGGGCTTCTCCAAGTCGGATATCGCCGTCTATTCCAAGGGCCTCGGCTGGCTTACCACCGTGGCGTTCACCGTGTTGGGCGGCCTGTTCGCCATCCGCATCGGGCTCATCAAGGCGATGTTCGTCTCCGGCATCGCCATGGCGGCGACCAATCTCCTGTTCGCGCTGATGGCCTGGTCGGGCAAGTCGGAGCTGCTGTTCGCCACCGCCGTGGTCATGGACGACCTTACCAGCGCCTTCGCCACCGTCACCTTCGTCGCCTTCATCTCGATGCTGGTGGACCGCACCTACACCGCGACCCAATATGCGCTGCTCGCTTCCATCGGCACGGCCGGGCGGACGCTCTTCGCCGCGTCCTCCGGCGAGCTGGTGGACTGGCTGGAAGGCGACTGGGGGACTTTCTTCGTCATCACCACGCTCATGGTCCTTCCCTCGCTCGTCTGCCTCTGGGCGATCCGCCGCCGGCTGGCCGACCTCCTCGCCGGCGCCCGGGTGCGTCTCTTCGGCAAGGAAGCGGACTCCGCCCCCTGACCGGGCCGGGGCGCTTGCCGAACGCAGCGTCCGGGGCCATAAGAGCCTCCTCATCGCAAAAGGGATTCGGCCGCCATGACCCTGCTCTCCCGCGCCGTTCTCGCCTGCCTCCTCGCCGTTCTCGCCTGCCTGCCCTGGACCGCCCGGGAAGCGCGGGCGAGCGAGGAGCAGGAGGTGGCCGCGATCATCGACTATCTCCGCCAGAAGAATCCCGAAATCGTGCTCCAGGCGGTGAAGGCCTGGTGGGACGAGCAGGAGGCATTCCGGCAACGGCAGCAGGTCGCGCGCATCGGCGACAATTGGGAGACGATTGCGCGCGCCAAGGGCGATCCCGCAATCGGCCCGGAAGACGCCGACGCGGTGCTGGTGGAGTTCTTCGACTATCAGTGCGGCTACTGCAAGCGCGTGCTCGGCGCCGTGATGGGGCTGGCGGCGGCCGACAGCCGGTTGCGTATCGTTTTCAAGGAGTTCCCCATCCTGGGCGAGGTGTCCACGATCGCCGCCCGCGCCTCGCTCGCTGCGGACCGGCAGGGGAAGTGGGCCGAATTTCACACCGCCCTCATGTCCGCGCCGGGCAGGCTCGATGAGAGCCGGATCATGGACGCCGCCGCCGAACTCGGCCTCGACATCGCGCAATTGCGCGCCGACATGGAGAGCGAGGCCGTCACGGCCATCATCGAGCGCAACCACGCCCTGGCCGAGGCGCTCGGCATCCGCGGCACCCCCGCCTTCCTGGTAAAGAACGCCATCGTTCCGGGCGCCGCCTCGCAAGAGGCCCTGGCCGAGCTTGTTGCGGGAGCGCGGGAGGCGGGGTGACGGCCGGGTCGTCTCCTTGAAGTTTCACGCCAGCAGCACATCTGACGCAGGCATTCAAGACACCCCCTCCCCCACCGGGGTCATGGTGACCTCGTGGCGGCTGGTCTGGCTGCCGGCGCTGCGCAGCACGCCCTTGACCGGCGCGACATCCGAATAGTCGCGGCCGCGCGCAACAACGACGTGGCCGTCGCCGGCGAGGCAGGCATTGGTCGGGTCGTATTCCACCCAGCCGGCCTTCCGCCCGCACCAAGCGCGCGCCCAGGCATGCATGGCGTCCGCCCCTTGCAGGCGCGGGCGGCCGGGCGGCGGGGTCGTGCGCAGGAAGCCGCTGACATAGCCCGCCGGAATGCCGAGCGCGCGCAGGCATGCGATCATGGCATGGGTGAAGTCCTGGCAGACGCCGCGGCGGCGGCGGAAGGCCTCGAGCGCGGGCGTGTCCACCTCGGTCGCGTCCGCGTCGAACGCCATGTCCCGATGCAGCGCGAGCCCGACCGCTTCCACCGCCTCCGCCGCGCCCGCGTCCGCCGGCAGGGCTGCGCGCGCATAGTCGGCGAATTCCGGCTCCTCCGGCAGGCGCGGCGAAGCGGCGAGGAAGTGGTGCGGCGCTTCCGGCGCCAGCGAGCGGAGGGCGGCGATGTCCTCCGCCAGCGCGGCGGGCAGCGGCGTGTCGGGCGGAAACCTGGGGTCCACCTCCCGTCCGACGCGGGCCGCCAGGGAATAGATGACCTCCTCATGCGCGCCGCCGAAGGCCAGGTCGATTGCCGGATTGCCGAAGAAATCCCGCCGGTCGCGGCGTTCGGCGGGCGGCGGCGAGACCGTGACGGCGGCCGCCACGACATGCTGCTCGCCCGCCAGGGTCGGCGGCAGCAGGCGGAGCGTCTGGCGGCTCGCGGCCACCGGGGCGTCGTAATGCTGGCGGACCCTGAGCGCGATATCGTAAAGCACCGCCGTCTTCCCGCTCAGGTGAGATAGGCCCCGGAGACGAGGTCGGAGAGCTCATCGAGCCGTTCTTCAAGCGCCGTGAGCGCCGCGCTGTCCACCGTTTCCGGCGTCTCGACCGCGATGGCGGCATGGGCGCTGAGCGCGGTGCGGGCGAGCGGCGACATCACCCCATGCGTCTCCGCGCCGGGCAACAGCGCGATCAGGCTGCGCATCCGCTCCAGCAGGAACAGGATCGAGCGGGGATTCATGCTGTCGAACACCATGAGGTCCACCACCATGTTGCGCTGCGTGCCGAGCGAGTAGCGGCGCTGATAGGTCATGGCGCAGTCGCCGATTTCCATGGCGAGATCGAGCGCGCCTTCCGGCGCATCCGGGTCGGCGAAATGGGCCAGCGCCGAGGCCGTGCCCGATGCCCGCTCCAGCTCCCGCCCCAGGGTCAGGAAGCGCCAGCCGGTGAAGCGGTACATGTTCTCGTGGACGAGGCCGGAGAGGCCCGCAAGGCGGTGCAGCAGGCCGGTCATGATGCGCGCCGTGTCGTCGCCCGCCCGCGCGGTCCGCGCCAACGCCTCGGCGGCCTCGGTCAGCTTGCGCAGCGCCGTCCAGCCGTCGATGGAGAAGCGGTCATGCACGCGGCTCGCGCAAACGAGCGCGGAATCAAGCGTCCGCAGCAGCCCTTGCGGCACATTTTCATCCGCGTCGAGCGGCAGGTCGCGGAGATAGTTCCGAAGGCTCGCCAGCAGCGGATTGTCGCGCGCGCCGGTTTCCGCCATGCGCAGGTGAAGCGCGCGCAGCAGCCGGATCGCCGCCTCCGCCCGCTCGACATAGCGGCCGAGCCAGAAGAGGTTGTCAGCCGCCCGGCTCGGCAGCGTGCCCGCCAGCGGCCGGACATAGGCGTCGGAGGGCCGCGCGGCCATCGTATCGACCGGCACCGGCGCGTCGCTCACGACCCAGATGTCGGCGACCGAGCCCCGGTCCCGCGCCGGAACGCCGTCGCCGAGCCGGGCATAGCCGCCGGGCATGACCCGCCAGCCTTCGGCCGTGCGCGCGAGGAACAGGCGAAGCGTCACCGGCTGCGGCCGGAGCGCGCCGGCCGTCCAGACCGGCGCCGTCGAGAAGGGCGCGGCGCTGGCCTCCGTCGCCCACCAGCCCTCCGGCGCGCCCGCGGGCGGCCCGCCCCGGAACGCTGCGACCCCCGGCAGGAAGGGCGCCAGCGCCGGGTCTTCGAGCACGCCGGCGCCGAGCGCATTGACGGTCGCGAGCGCGCCCTCGCGAATCGCCGAGACGAGGCCCGGCACGCCGGCGCCGGAGCTCTCGTCGAGCTCCAGCGGGTCCGCCATGCCCGCCCCGAGGCGGCGCCAGACGACGCCGAGCGGGCGCGGGCCGGCGACGGTCCGGATCGTCGCGGCGCCGTTCTCGATGGCGATGTCCTCGCCCTCGAACAGCATGAAGCCCAGATAGCGCGCCAGATAGGCATGCTCGAAATAGTCCGCCCCGCCGGGGCCGGCGGTCAGCATGCCGATCCGTCCGCCGCCGACCCGGTCGAGCGCGCCCAGCGCATCGCGAAACGCCCGGAAGAAGCCCGCCAGGCGATGCACATGCGAGTCCCGGAACAGCTCCTGGAACACGCGCTGCGTCGCCAGCCGCGTTTCCAGCGCGGTGCCGGCACCGGCGGGCGCGTCGGTGCGGTCACGCAGCACCCGCCACCGCCCGTCCGGCCCGCGGGCAACGTCGAAGGCAAGGAAATGCAGCCAGTGGCCGGAAGCCGGCCGGACGCCGACCAGCGGGCGGAGCCAGGCGGGATGGGCCGCCACCGGCCCCGCCGGCAGCAGGCCCTCCGCCACCAGCCGGTTCTCGCCATAGAGGTCGGCGGCGACCGCCTCGAGCAGTTCCGCGCGCCGCACAAGCCCGTCGGCGAGGCCTCGCCAGTCCCGCTCATGCAGGATGAGCGGCACCGGGCTGAACGGCCATGTCCGCCCGCCGCCGCCCTCGGCGCCGTGCCGGCGGAAGAACACGCCGGCGTCGTGGAGATATTGCTCTCCGCGCGCCATGCGCTGCTTGAGGTCCGCTTCGGAGAGCCAGGCGAACCCCTCGGCAAACTGCCGCCAGACCGGTCTGACCCGGCCTTCTTCGTCGAGCAGCTCGTCGAAACCGCCCGCCGGCGGCCGGTAGCCCGCCAGCCAGGGTTCCCGTTCCAACGCCCGCCGTCTCGTCGGCTGCAGCACCGCTCGCTCCACGGGTCCGAACAAAGAAGCCTATGGTATCCGCCCGCGGCCGGGGGCGGTAGCGGTCGTACGGAGCCATGTTGCGCCCGGCCGGCTCCCATGCTTCCTTTGGCTCCCATGCTGAAGAACCTCTGGTACACGGGCGCGCCGCTCGACCGCATCTCGCATCTGCGCGAGGACGCGGCCTGGGTCGCCGCGCGCCGGCGGGCGAAAGACACGCGGCTGGTGCCGGTATGGCGCTCGCGCTCGCTGGTGCGCACGGAGGAAGACCGGGCGCTCATCCTGACGGTCGAGGAAGCGGGCGATCTGCTCGACGCCGCCCAGCATGAGGTGATCCTCGGCCTTGAAGGCGACACGCTCTATCTCGGCCTCGACCTCTCCCATCTCGACGACCCCTACGGCCATCCGCGCATCGACGCCGATGGCGCGTTCGAGGATTTGCGGCAGATCGGCCCGATCATTCCGGCGGACGAGGGCGCCATCCTCGCCCATGCGCGGGGCATGATGACCTGGCACCAGCGCCACGGCTTCTGCGGCGTCTGCGGCGCGCCGACGGAGGCGAGCCACGGCGGCTACCAGCGCAATTGCACGAATTGCGGCGCGCAGCATTTCCCGCGCACCGATCCCGCGGTCATCATGCTGGTCCACAAGGGCGACAACTGCCTGCTCGGGCGCACGCACCAGTTCCCGCGGCGCATCTATTCCACGCTTGCAGGATTCGTCGAACCGGGCGAGAGCCTGGAGGAGGCAGTGGCGCGCGAGGTGTTCGAGGAAGCAGGCGTGCGCGTCGGCGAGGTGCGCTACATGGCCTCCCAGCCCTGGCCCTTCCCGTCGTCGCTCATGCTCGGCTTCCATGCCGAGGCGGAAGCGATGGAGCTCAACATCGACCCGAAGGAGCTTGAGGACGCCCGCTGGATGACGCGCGAGCAGATGGACCGGATCGAGGAATTCGACATGGAGTTGCCGCGCCGCGACAGCATTGCCTGGCGGCTGGTCAAGGCGTGGATGGACGGCCTGGCGGGCTAGCGCGCGATCCGTCGCCTCGGCTCGGACGGCGGTTTCGGCGCTCGGGGTCGATAAGGACCCCGCCGACCACGGAGACCGCGCCGTCGCGCCCGATTTCGAGCAGAAGGATTTCGCCGGAGGCAACGCCCCGGCCCGTCAAGGCTGCAATGTTCACATAGTGGGTCACCAGGACAACGGTCTCTTCGGGAGGCAGGCCGAGCAGGAATTTTCGAAGTTCGCCCGTCTGCGCATCGGCCCGGCTTCGATCCCGGAAGAACGAGTTGAGCGCGGGCAGGTCCTCAACCGGGCCGAGGTGCAGGAGCCGCGCCGTGTCGCGGCAACGGCACCATTGGCTGGTGAGAATTCGGTCGACGGTCACGCCGGCGGCGCGGATCGCCGCCCCGGTCTCGCGCGCTTGCGCCCTGCCCTGCGCATCGAGATTGCGCTGGGTGGCGCAGTCGTCGAGCGCGAACGATGCGGGGTCCCCGGTTCCCGGCGCGTGGGCGTGGCGCATGACGGCGACGATTCCGGGCTCGGACAGACGGGCGAACCGCGCGTCCGCGGCGCTCGGCGCCGGCGGAAGAACGACGCCCGCTATCAGGGCGGCAGCGAGAAGAAGATGCGCCAATTGAGTCGGCCTCAATTCCCGGCGAACGCGATCAACCGCCCGCAGACGGGCGCGCGGGATAATACCAGCGGTCGTTGATCGGAACCGATGGCGCGGCGCCTCCCTACCGCAGCCCGGGTCCTTCGTCCTCATCCTGAGTAGCGACCGCGCCAGCGGGCGGCATTTGCCCATGAGTTTCAACCCGGCGCCGTTGGGATAATTCGATCTCCTGTCATCCAGGGCGCGCCCGACGATGCGTGACCCGCTCGCGCCAGAGCACATAGAGGCCCGAGGCGACAACCAGCCCGCCGCCGGCCAGTGTCGCCGCATCCGGCAGGTCGCGGAAGGCGAACCAGCCGACCAGCACGGCCCACAGCATGCGCGAATAGTTGAAGGGCGCGAGCAGCGCGGCCTCCGTGACGGCGAAGGCGTTTATCATGAAGAAATGCGCGCCCGCGCCGATCGCGCCCGAGACCGCCATCCAGGCCCACATCTCCCAGGCGGGCCATTGCCAGACGAAGGGCATGGCGGCGCTCAGCAGCAGCGCCCCGCCCGCCGAGGTATAGAACAGCGTCGCCAGATGGTCGTCGCGCGCAGTGATGATGCGCGTGATGAGCTGGAAGCCCGCAAAGAAGACCGCGCCGATGAGCGGCAGCACCGCCGCCCAGTGGACGATGCCGAGACCCGGCCGGATGACGACCACCACGCCGGCCCAGCCGAGCAGCACCGCCGCCCAGCGATGCGGCCCGACCCGCTCCTTCAGCACCGGCCATGACAGCGCGGTCATGAAGAGCGGCGCGGCGAAGCTGATGACCGTCGCATCGGCCAGCGCCAGATATTGCAGGCCGACGAACAGCATGGAGAGCGAGCCCACCAGGCAGCAGGCGCGCAAGGCCTGCAGCCCGGGATTGCGGGTGCGCAGCCAGCGCCGGGGCGGGACGCGGGCCATAAGGAAGCCGGCGGTGAGCGTTACCGTGATGAAGGTGAAATAGCCCCAGGCCACCTGCACGCCGCTCAGGCTCGACGCCACATGCTTGGCGATGGCGTCCACCGCCGTGATGCCGACCATGGCGACGAGCATGAGCGGGATGCCGAGGGACGGGCGGTGGCGCGGCGGCAAGGGCGTTCCGTTCGGGCGAAGAGGCAATCGCAGTGGAATAGCCGCAATTGCCGCGTCGGGCTATGATGGGCGTCGAAGACAGGGGCATTTCTGGGAGGACACCGCGATGGACGGGCTCCAGACGGCAGTGACGGAAGGAACGGCGGCGGCGAACCGGCCGATAGCGGCCATGCTGGCGGAATTCGCCTGCGGGCTCGACGACCGGGCGGTGCCGGACCGGGTGATGGAGCGCGCGCGCCTGCATATTCTGGACTGTATCGGCATTGCGCTCGCCTCGACCGGCTACGAATTCGGCCAGCGCACGGTGGACGCCATGCGCGGCCTCGCCGGCGAAGGACCGTCGCCCGTGATCGGTGCGGATGTCCGCCTGCCGATGCGCGATGCGGCGCTGGTCAACGGCACGCTCGTCCACGGCCTGGACTATGACGACACGCATTCCGACGGCGTGGTCCATGCGTCGGCCTCGGCCTTCGTCGCCGCGCTGGCGCAGGGCTTCGCGTCCGGCGCCTCGGGGCGGGACCTGCTGGCCGCCTATCTGGTCGGCGTCGAGGCGTCGTCCCGGATCGGCCAGGCGGCGCAGGGCGGTTTTCATCTGCGCGGGCATCACCCGACCGGCCTTGTCGGCGCGTTCGGCGCGGCGCTGACGGCCGCCCGCCTCGCCGGCCTTTCCGAGCGCGAGGCGGCAATGGCGCAGGGCATCGCGCTCTCCATGGCGGCCGGCAGTCTGGAGTTCCTTTCCGACGGCGCCTGGACCAAGCGCATCCATCCCGGCTGGGCGGCCGTGGCGGGCATCACCGCCGCCGCGCTCGCCGGCGGCGGCTTCCAGGGCCCGAGCGCGCCCTATGAGGGCCGCTACGGCCTCTACAACCTGCATCTGGGCGCGGACCACGAGGCGCGCCTCGACATGGCGACGGCGGATCTGGGCGAGGTGTGGGAGCTGGAGAACGTGGCCTTCAAACCCTATCCCGCCTGCCATTTCAACCACGCCTTCGCCGATGCGGCGCTGGCGCTCCGGCGCGATCACGGGCTCCGGCCGGAGGATGTGGACAGCATCACCGGCTATATCGCGGACGCGCAGGCCAATGTCGTCTGCCGGCCGGAGGAGACCAAGAAGCGCCCGCAGAACAGCTACGACGCGCAGTTCTCGATGCACTACACCATCGCCGCCGCGCTCAAACACGGGCGCTTCACGCTCGACGAGATCGACGCGGACGCCATCTCCGACCCCGATGTGCTGGCCCTGGCGGACCGGGTGGATTTCGCCATCGACCCGGACTCGGCCTTCCCGCGCTACTATTCCGGCGAGATCAGGGTCCGCACGCGCGACGGACGGGAACTGCGCCACCGCGAGGCGGTCAACCGCGGCTCGGACGCCAACCCGCTCTCGGCCGAGGATATCGCGGCCAAGTTCCGGGACAATGCCGACCGCGCCGTCAGTCCCGAACGCAGGGAACGCATCTTCGACGCCGTCATGGGCCTGGACCGCGCGCCCGACCTGAGCGAGTTCGACGCCGCGCTCTGCGAGGGCTGACTGTCGAAACGCGGATCGACGCCGCTTCGGTCCTGCGCCCCGACCGGAGGACCGGATGCCGTCCAATTTCTCTTCTGCCGCCGCCGCACTGGCCGTCGGTGCGGCGGCGCTCTTGCTCTCGGCCTGTGCGCTGCTGGCGCCCTTGCCCAAGCCCAAGGGCGTCGCCGCACGTCTCGAGGCGTTTCCGACACGCGGCCTGCCATTGGAGGGGCGCGTAACGATCCGCTGGAACGAGCGGCAGGTTCCCTTCATCGAGGCGGAGAGCGACAGCGATGCGGCGTTCGCGCTCGGCCTCGTGCATGCGCATTTGCGGCTGGGCCAGATGGCAACGGTGCGCATGCTCGCGCGCGGGCGGTTGTCCGAGATGGTCGGGCCGCTCGGCGTCGATATCGACCGCGGCCTGCGCACGCTCTCCTACGGCCGCGCCGCAGCAGAGATCGAACGAAGCATGGACCACGACGCCCGGCTCTGGGTCCGGCGCTTCGTGGACGGCGTCAACCACTACCAGGACAGCGCCGGCGAACTGCCGCAGGATTTCCGCATTCTGGGCCTGGAGCCGGAGCCCTGGACCGTTGCCGACATCCTGGCCATCGGGCGCCTCGGAGGCACCGATGTGAACTGGCTGGCCTGGGCCGACCTGCTGCCGCTCCGCGCGCGGGCGGACTGGCCCGAGCTCTGGGCGCGCCTGGTGAAGGAAGGAAGCGCGTCATTCGCCAGCTTCGGCGGACCCGGGCGGATGGCCGCGATCCGGCAGTGGATCGCCGGCATCCCGAAATCGGGCAGCAACAGCGTCGCCGTGGCGGGCCGGCACAGCGCCACCGGCGGCGCGCTCATGGCCAACGATCCCCATCTCGGCATTCTCATTCCCAATGTCTGGCTGATCGCCGGCCTGCGCTCTCCCTCCTATCATGCGGTCGGGCTGATGGCGCCGGGCCTGCCGATCTTCGCCATCGGCCGCAACCCGCAGATCGCCTGGGGCGGCACGAACATGCGCGCGGCCTCCAGCGACCTCTACGATGTCGAGGACATACCCGAGGCCGACATCGCGGAGCGGCGCGAACGGATCGGCGTGCGCTGGTGGTTCGGCGAGGAGATAACCGTCCGCGAGACCCGCTGGGGGCCGATCGTGACCGACACGCCGCTCCTCTCGAAGTTCGACCTGCCGCCGCTTGCGCTGAAATGGACCGGGCACAGCGCAAGCGACGAGATCGGCGCGATGCTCGCGGCGAGCCGGGCGGCGAGCTTCCCGGAGTTCCGCGCCGCCTTCGACCGCTTCGCCGTGCCGGGACAGAACATGCTCTATGCGGACAGGGACGGGAATATCGGCCAGGTCATGGCGGTGCGGCTGCCCACGCGCCGGGGCGCGCCCGACGATATTTTCCAGGACACCGCCGCGCACGATGCCTCCTGGGGCGCCATGCGCAGCGCAACAGACCTTCCCTGGAGCCTCAATCCGGAAACCGGCTTCCTGGTCTCGGCCAACAACCGCCCGTCGGAGACGGACATGCCCGTCGGGTTCTTCTTCTCCCCCGACGACCGCGTGCGGCGCATGACCGCGCTGCTCGCAGACGAAACGGCGGTGGATATCGAAGCTCTCAAGGCGCTGCAGCGGGACGTGTACATGCCCTCCTCCGCGGCCCTGCGCGACCTCTTCCTTGCCAGACTTGACGGGCTGAAGCTGGCCGAAGCGGCCGAGGCCGAAAGCGCCCGGGCGATCGAACGGCTGCGAGAATGGGACGGCGCATACCGGCGCGAATCCCGGGGCGCGGTCACGTTCGAGCAGTTTCGCCACGGCTTCGCGCAGCGCTTCTATGTCCTTCGCTACGGCGAAGTCGATGGCGAAGCCTTCGCGAAGATGCGCCGGGGCACGGCGCTGCTGGCGGAGGATATCGCCGCTGCGGATGAGGCCACCCTGCGCGCGGCGCTTGCCGCCGGGCTTCGCGCCGCCGCGGACGGCCTCGACGCCTTCGCCGATTGGGGAGACATGCACCGCCTCCGCCTCGCCCATCCGCTCTCCCGCATTCCGCTCATCGGCGGCAAGTTCCGTTTTGTCGAAGAGGGCGTCGGCGGGAGCTCGGAGACGGTGATGAAGACCGCGCACAACGCCACGGCAGAGCGCCACGGGGTCACCTACGGGTCCAATGCGCGCCATATTTCGGACCTGTCGGACCCGGACGAGAATTATTTCGTCCTGCTCGGCGGGCAGGACGGCTGGTTCAACAGTTCGACCATGCTCGACCAGTGGGAGTTGTGGCGCCGGGGCGAGTATGTGCGCATGCCGCTCACGTCGTCCGAGGTCCGCGCGGGCTTTCCGCATGTGCTGACCCTGGAGAACTGACGCCGGAGGGGGAGACCGGGCAGCCGACCATGTATGATGCGACCTGGCTTCTCCGGGTTTATGCCCGCCAACGCCTTCGGCGTCTGGCGCATATGGACCCGCAGCAGACGCAGCGCCGCGTCCTGTCGTCCCTCGTCCGCAAGGCCCGCCGCACGAAATTCGGGCGGGACCACGATTTTCCCGGGGTCCGGTCCCTCGACGACTTCCGCTCGCGCGTTCCGCTCAGGGACTATGACGCCTTCTGGGAAAGCTACTGGCGCGAGCCCTTTCCCCGCCTGACGAACTGCACCTGGCCGGGGCGCGTTCCGTGGTTCGCCGTATCCTCCGGAACCGCGACCGGCGCGACGAAATACATCCCCCTCAGCCCGGAGATGCGCCGGTCCAATGTGCGCGCGGGCGCCGACCTGATGGTCCACCATCTCGCCAACCGGCCGGAAAGCCGGCTGCTGGCGGGCCGCGTCTTCATGCTCGGCGGCTCGACCGGGCTGGTCCGTCAGGCGCCGGACGTCTTCAGCGGCGATCTGAGCGGCATCGCCGCGGCGGAAATGCCCGGCTGGGCCAGGCTGCGCTACTTCCCGCCGCGCGACCTGGAGAGCATCGTTGACTGGGAGGAGAAGATCGGCCGCTTTGCGGCGCGCTCCCTGGACGAAGAGATTTCGGGCGTGGCCGGCACGCCGAGCTGGCTGCTGATCTTTTTCGAGCGCCTGGCAGAGATCGCCGGCAGCGGGTCCGGCAGGGTCGCCGATATCTGGCCCCGGCTCGAAATGCTGAGCCATGGCGGCGTCGCCTGGGCGCCCTATCGCGACCGGTTCGCGGCCTTGCTCGAAGGCAGCGGCGCCCAGACGCGCGAGGTCTATCCGGCCAGCGAAGGCTTTTTCGCCATCGCCGACCGCGGGGACGGCGAGGGCCTCCGGCTGCTGCTCGACACCGGCATTTTCTACGAATTCGTTCCCCTCGACCGGCTGGGCAGCGCCGAACCGGACTGCCGCTGGGTGGGCGATGCGGAGCCAGGCGTCGACTATGCGCTCGCCATCACCACCTGCGCCGGCCTCTGGCGCTACCTCGTCGGCGACACGGTGACCCTGGTCGAACGCAATCCGCCGCGCGTCCTCGTCACCGGGCGGACGAGCTACATGCTGTCCGCTTTCGGCGAACATGTGATCGGCGCCGAGGTCGAGCGCGCCGTGGCGGAGGCCGCAAGGTCCATCGGCGCGACGGTCAACGACTTTGCCGCCGGCAGCCTGTTTCCGGACGAGACCGGCGCGCGCGGGGGCCATCTCTACATCGTGGAGTTCGGGGCGGAAGCCGGCGGCCCCGACGCCGCGCGGCAGGCCCGCTTCGCCGAAACGCTGGACGCCGCGCTCTGTCGCCTCAATGACGATTATGACGCCCACCGCGCGGGCGGCTACGGCCTGGACGCCGCGCGCGTCCGCATCCTTCCTCCTGGCGGTTTCGCCGCATGGATGAAGAGCCGCGGCAAGCTCGGCGGCCAGAACAAGGTGCCCCGCATCGTCAACGACCGCGAACTCTTCGCCGCGCTGCAGGCCTTCGCTGATGCGTATGAAGGGACGTAAAATTGACGCGCGCCCTGTCCGCCGCCAGAATGGCGCCGACGACAGGGAGGCAGCGGTCGATGGAGACGGTGAGGGTCGGGTCGGTCGAGGAATTCGCGCCGCTGCCCGCGAGGAAGGTTGTCGAGGTCGGCGGCGAGGAGATTGGTGTCTTCCGCCTCGATGACGGTTTCTACGCCTGGCGCAACAACTGTCCGCACCAGGGCGGCCCCGTCTGCCAGGGGCGGATCTACAACCGCGTTCTCGAAACGCTCGACGCCGCGCGCCGCTCCCTCGGACGGCGCTATGACGAGGAGCGGGTCAATATCGTCTGCCCGTGGCACGGGCTCGAATACGACATCCGCACCGGCCGTCACCCCGGCAATGACGGCATGGCGCTGGAGCCCGTCGCGGTGCAGGTGCAGAACGGAGAGGTCTATGTCTCCCTCTGACCTGAGGGGGCATAACGACGCCTATGCGGGATTCGACGAGGACGCGCGCCGCCTTTGGACATTGGCCGCCGAGGCCGTGGAGCGCGGCGAGGCCCACCGGATACCCGACAGCGCGGTCGCCGACCTGATGACCGCCGCCGTCAAGCTCTACGCCGCCAAGGCGGACGGCGAGGACCGCACCTTCCGCCCGCTGCACGGGCGCTATGACGAGGTGGTGACGCCAACCGAGGCGCTCACCGCCGTCACCGAATTGCTGCGGGCGCTGCGCCTCGGGCCGATGGAATTCGGCCTCTGGTCGCGCCGCCGTCCGGAGGACTACCATTTGAGCGAGGCCGCGCCGGCGGCCGCCGAGAAGGAGGCCTGAGCCCATGGATGCCGTGATTCGAAACGCCAGCGCGATGCCCGTGCAGGAGATGGGCACCGAGACCGACACGCGCGACTATCTGGCCCATGCTCGCGCCCATGCCCGCAAGGCGGGCTATGCGGACTGGACGATCGTCGATATCGACGCGCACCATGTCGAGACCGTCCACTGGCACGAGATCATCGACTATATCGAGGATCCGGTGCTCCGCCACCAGGCGACGATGTACCAGAAGGAGCGCATCGGCGCGCCGCCCTACGGCCTCAACGGCGATCTCGGCCTGCGCTACCAGGATGTCGGCGGGCGCATCCCGCACCAGTCCTCGCGGCGCGAGAAGGTGGACGAGCCGGGCGTGCATCTGGACGTGGCGCTCACCCGCCGGGCGATGGACGCGCTATGCGTCGATTACATGGTGCTCTTCCCGACGCCGATGCTGTTCATCGGCATGCACCCGCAGGTGGAGATGGAGGCGGTGCTGTCGCACGCCTACAACCGCTGGCTGGCGGATAACGTGCTCTCGGCCGAGGACGGCATCCTGTCGCTCGCCGTGCTGCCCTTCAACTCGCCGGACGCCGCCTGCCGCACGGTCGAGGAGTTCGGCGCCAATCCGAACATCATCGGCTTCACCGTCACCTCAACGCGCTACAAGCCAGTGCATGCCAACGAATATATGCGCCTCTACCGCATGATCGAGGAAACCGGCAAGCCCATCGCCTTCCATGCCGGCTACCATTGGCAGGACCCCTCGCTGGCGACCTGCAACAGCTTCCTCGGCATGCATGCGCTGGGCTTCGTGTGGTGCAACCTCGTGCATATGACCAACTGGATCCTGAACGGCATCCCGGAGCGGTTCCCGAAGCTGAACAGTCTTTGGGTCGAGAGCGGGCTTTCCTGGGTGCCGTTCCTGATGCAGCGCCTCGACGACCAGTATCTGATGCGCCAGAGCGAGGCGCCGCTGCTGACGAAAATGCCGTCGGACTACATGCGCGAGAGCTGCTTCTACACCTGCCAGCCGCTGGAGAAGAGCAGCGAGGTGGGCCTGAAGGCGACCCTTGAGATGATAAACGCCGAGACCCAGCTTCTCTACGCCTCGGACTGGCCGCATTTCGACTTCGACGCCCCGCGCGCGATCTACGACATCCCGTTCCTCACCGAAGACCAGAAACGCAACATTCTCGGCCGCAACGCCGCCCGCCTCTTCAACCTGCCGAAGAAGGAAGGGACGCGGAAGGCGGCCTGAGGCGCGGCTTCACTCCGCCGGCACGGCGCGGGGGGCCGTTCGTTCGATCAGGGCCTCGAGCGCATTTCGCTGGCTTGCGATCGTTTCCATTGCCTCGCGGTGCCGCTCTTGCGACCGGCGCCGCTCCTCGGCCAGCGATTCCATCGCCTCGCGATGCCGCTCCTGCGACTCGCGCCGATCGTCGGCCATTCTGTCCATGGTTTCGCGGTGGACGCGTTCATGCCTGTCCATCGCCTCGCGGTGGCGGCGATCACGCTCGCGTTCGCGGCGTTCGCCGGAGCGGCGCATCGCGGAAATGCCGTGCCAGACCACCGCGATCTGCCCGCCGCCGATGACAAGCCCGACGGCGACAAGGGCCATCGTCGCCAAAGCAGTCGCCGCCTCCGGGTGGGCCACGATCCAGTCCACGACGCCTTTCCTATACTGGAACCCGCCGAGCCTCTTGCAGAACCGTCGAGCGGACATGGTTTCTGCGCTGATCTGAGATGATTTCGGTGTAGCTGTTTTCGGTTCCGGGGTCGCCTGGCGGTATTTTGGGTTTGCAACAGCCACAAGTGACCGCGGAGGCGACCC
>JAJECF010000027.1 GCA_022822125.1 Alphaproteobacteria bacterium | reverse complement strand
GGGCCGCCGCCTTCAGAACGCGCGGTGGAGCAGGGGCTCGCCCGCAACGAACCGCTTCAGGTTCTCCAGCCAGATTTCCGCGACGCGGACGGCGTAGAGGGGGCTGAGCGAGCCGTTATGCGGGGTGATGAACAGGTTCGGCACGTCCCAGAGGTCGCTGTCGGCGGGCCAGGGCTCGACCGGCAGCACATCCAGGAACGCGCTTGCGATGCCGCCGGACTCGAGCGCGTCGCGGAGCGCGTCGACATCCACCAGCGCGCCGCGGCCGACATTGACCAGAACGGCCGTCTCCTTCATGGCCGCGAGCGCCGCCCGGTCGATCATGCCGGCCGTGTCGTCCGAGATCGGGAGCGCGAGCACGACGAAGTCCGCTTCCGGCAGGAACGCCGCCAGGTCGGCCATCGTCCCCTGCCGGTCCACGCCCGACACCGGCTCGGGTGAGCGCCTGATGCCGTGGACCGTCATGCCGAACGCCCCGGCATATTGCGCGACCCGGCTGCCGATGGCGCCGAGCCCGACGATCAGCACGGTCGTGGCGCTGAGGCCCGGCAGCATGAGCTTGCCCCATTTGTGCGCCTTCTGCTGCTCGCGAAGCTCGCGCAGGCGCTTGGCGCCCCACATGAGGCCGGCGAAGGCGAGCTCGGCAACCTCCGGCGCGTTGGCGCCGGGGCTGTGCGTCACGGGAACGCCGTTGGCGCGCATGCCGTCATAGAAGCGCCCGTCTATGCCCGCGTCTTCCGTATGCGCCCATTTCGGCGGCGTGATCGAGAGCATGTCGTCCACGAAACTGTCCGTATAGGCGGTGCCCGCATAGACGATGATGTCCGAGCCTTCGGGCGGAACCGTCCATCCGCCGCTCGCATCCGAGAGCGCCCATTCGATATCGGGGCAGATGGCCTCCGCCGCCTCATGCACCCGTTCGTAATAGTCGCGCGCCACTGCAATCTTCATCGGTCCAGCCTCCTTGCCCGGGCCGCCATCATGCCCCATCCGCGCGGCCCGCGCGACCGCGCCGGGCCGGCGTTGCGGGCGGAAGCAGCGGACCTTATCGTGGCCGGCCGGGCGCATCGGGAGGGAGCGGGCGGCCATGGCAATCGATCCGGGGGAAGGCACGCGGCTCGCCGATGTGCGCGAGGCGCACCGTTTCGACGAAGCGGCGCTCGAAGCCTGGCTAAGCGGCCGGCTGCCGGATACGGAAGGCCGGCTCCGGGTGCGCCAGTTCGGCTACGGCCAGTCCAACCCGACCTTCGTGCTGGGCTGGCCCAATGCCGAATATGTGCTCCGCAAGAAGCCGCCCGGCGAGCTCCTGCCTTCGGCGCACGCCGTGGACCGGGAATACCGGGTGCAGAAGGCGCTGGCCGACACGCCGGTGCCGGTGGCGAAGCAATATCTCTATTGCGACGACGAGAGCGTGATCGGCACGCCCTTCTATGTCATGGAGCGGATGCAGGGCCGCGTCTATACGGACAGCGCCATGCCGGGCATCGAGCCGGAGGAGCGGCGCCTCATGTACCGCGCGCTGGCGGAGGTGCTGGCGGCGCTGCACACCGTCGATCCGGAAGCGGTCGGGCTCGGCGATTTCGGGCGGCCGGGCAACTATTTCGAGCGCCAGTTCAACCGCTGGGCGCGCAATTACCGCGAGACGGCGACGCGCGAGATCCCGGAAATGTACCGGCTGATGGACTGGCTGCCGCCGCGCATGCCCGACGGCGACGAGACGCGCGTGGCGCACGGCGACTTCCGCGTCGGCAATGTCATGTTCCACCCGACCGAGCCGCGCGTCGCCGCTGTGTTCGACTGGGAGCTGGCGACGCTCGGCCACCCGCTCTCCGACCTCGCCTATCTCTGCATCCTGTTCAACACCACCTCGGGCGAATACTGGGGCGTGCGCGACCTCGACCGGCGCGCGCTCGGCATTCCGGAGCAGGACGAGTTCGTCGAGACTTACCGCCGCGCCGCCGGCCGCCCGGACGGGCTGACGCCGGTCCACAACGTCCACGCCATGTTCCGCTTCGCCTCCATCCTGGACGGCGTGCGCGCCCGCGGCCTCGCCGGCAACGCGGCCTCCGACAATGCCGAGGAGGTTGGCCGCCTCGGCCTGCTGATGGCCGAACGCGCCTGGGAGCTCGCAGAGGCTTCGGGGTAGGACTGCCAGCATCGGAGACTGTCGGATATACCGGCCTTATGGCACATTGCAGCAAGGCTCGCGGTCAGGAGGAGCGCTTCGATGAAGAGGGTATTCAGGGAACCCATTGTCCTCCAGAACGCCGGGCAAAGGCGTTTCGGCCTCCCGATCGGCCTGGCGGCGCTGGTCGTCGGCGCCGTATTGGCGAGCGGCGCGGCGCGCGGCGGGGATAGGGTCCACGAGGGCGTTGACGCGACTGCGGGCGTCACGCTCACGCAGGGCATGGCTTTCCGGGCCTCGAAGCGCGAGGAAGGTTTCGCGGGCACCAACAACGATGACGGGGACCGGAATTACGATCGGGGCCTGGTCAGCAACACGTCGAGCGTGACGGCGGAGCTGGAGCTTGCGCGCGGCGACCTGGGGCTGTTCGCCCGCGTTCACGGCTTTGTCGATTACGAGGCCCGGGACGGCGAGCGCGCCCGCACGCCGCTTTCGGACGAAGCACGGGACATTGTCGGCAGCGACGTCGAACTGCTGGACCTTTACATGTCCGGCGCTTTCGACCCTGGTGGAATGCCGCTGGATCTGAGGATCGGCAACCAGGTGTTGAACTGGGGCGAAAGCACCTTCATCCAGGGCGGCGTCAATGTCATCAACCCCTACGATGTGAGCCGTTTGCGCGTGCCGGGCTCGGAGTTGCGCAACGCGCTCCTTCCGGTGCCGATGGCGGCGGTGGCGGTGGAGCCGTCTCCGGGCCTTTCGGTTGAAGGCTTCTACCAGTTCGGCTGGGAGAAGACCGAAGTCGATCCGGTCGGCACCTATTTCTCGAGCAATGACTATGTGGGCGCGGGCGGGCGGCACGCCTTCCTGTCCGATCCCGCGCTCGGCGAGGTTTCCGACAGGGGCCGGGGTTTCATGGGTCTGGAGCAGGCGATCAACGCAGACCTGGCCACCGCCCACGGCGCCGCCCAAGCCGGCTATCAGAACGCTCGCAATGCAAACGACCCCCGAGCCCTGGCCGCCGCCCAATTCGGTCTGGGGGTCGCGCCGCGATGCGCCCTGGCGGGAGCGGCGTTCGCCGGAGCCGATTGCCAGCTGGGCCACGATCCGCATTTCCTCGCGCTCGGGCGCGCCTCGGACCGCGAGGCCGGGGACAGCGGTCAGTGGGGGCTGGCGCTGCGCTATTTTTCCGAGGCGCTGAACGACACCGAATTCGGTTTCTACTTCATCAATGCGCACAGCCGGCTGCCGCTCGTCACCGGGCAGGTCGGCACGGCGGAGGACATGGTGCGAAGCGCGCAGCATGCGGCGGCGGTATCGGCGCGAGGGTCCCGAACGGCTGCCGCTATCGCCAGGATAGTCCAGACTCAACTGGCCGACCAGAGCGCCGAGATACAGCAGGCGGAAACGACGCGACAGATAACCGGTCTTTCCGCTGGCCTGGCCATAGACCGCTTTGCGAAGTCGTCGCGCTATTTCGTCCAGTATCCGGAAGACCTGCAGACGGTCGGGATAAGCTTCAACACGGCGCTCGGGACCAGCGGCTGGGCGCTTCAGGGCGAATACTCGTTCCGCCCGGACGCGCCGCTGCAACGGGAGGGACGCTCCTTGTTCGCGGAGGCGCTTGCGCCCGCCCAGTGCTTTCTCGAGGAGTCCGCCAGCGAACGGATCGCGGCCCTGCCCCGAGACCAGCGGCCAACTGCAGCCATCCTTGCCTGCGCCGTCAACCCCGAGGTTGATATGACCGTTCTGGGCAAGGTCCTTCAAGGCCATGTCGAGCGCGATGTAAGCCAGGCGCAGGCGACGGCGACGCGCGTCTTCGGGCCGTTGTTCGGTTCGGACAGCACCGCCTTCATCGCCGAAGCGGCGGTGATGCATGTGCATGACATGCCGGACCGGACGGCCGCGCCGCTCAGCACGGCGGGCCGGGACGCAATCGCGGACGCAACCTCCTGGGGCTATCAGGGCGCGCTCGGGCTCGACTACAACAATGCCGTCGGCGCGGTGAAGCTCTCCCCTTATCTGCGTTTCCAGCACGATGTTTCCGGTTCGAGCCCGGCCCCGTCCGGCCCGTTCGTCGACGGACGCAAGGTGGTGACGCTCGGCCTCGGCGCGAACTATCTGGAGCGCTGGAGCGCGGATCTGAGCTACACCATGCATGCGGGGTCCGCCAACTATCTGCGGGATCGGGATTTCGTGTCGGTTTCGTTCAAATATTCGTTCTGACTGAGGGTCTGGAGAAATCCCATGAAGGCCAGCTTGTTCAGGATCAGCGCCGCCCTGCTGCTGGGCGGCGCTTGCGTAACGCCTGCGTCGGCGGAGCTCCCGCCGGAGCAGATCGCGCGGCTCGGCGCGGACCTGACGCCGCTCGGCGGCGAGCGCGCCGGCAATGAGGCGGGCACGATCCCGGAATGGACGGGAGGCATTGCGGCGCCGCCCGCAGGCTATGTGCGCGGCGAGCATCACCGCGACCCCTTCGCGGACGACCGGCCGCTGTTCGTTATCGACGGCGCGACTCTGGACACCCATCGCGACCGCCTGTCCGCAGGCCATCAGCGGATGCTCGAACTCTATCCGGGCTTCCGGATGACGGTGTATCCGACCCGGCGCAGCGCCTCGGTCCCGGAACGGATTTACGAGGCGACGCGGCGCGTCGCCGCCACGGCGCGGCTGGAGGACGACGGCAATGGCGTCGGCGGCGCTGCGATCGGAATTCCCTTCCCGATCCCCGCCAACGGGCTGGAGGCGATCTGGAACCATCTGCTGCGCTATCGGGGCGAGACGGTCCGGTGCCGGATGGGTCAGGCGGCGGTGACGGCCGGCGGCGACTATGCTCTCGTCCAGTACGAGGTCGAGGTGGAGCTGCGCTACTCCCTTCCGGGCATGACCGCGGAGGCGCTCGACAACACGATGATGTATTTCAAGCAGAAAGTGCTGGCCCCGGCGCGTCTGGCGGGCGGCATCCTGCTGGTGCATGAGACGATGAACCAGGTGCGCGAGCCGCGGCGGGCCTGGACCTACAATCCGGGCCAGCGCCGCGTTCGCCGCGCGCCCAATACGGCCTATGACAACCCCGGCACGACAAGCGACGGCCTGCGCACCGCCGACCAGTTCGACATGTTCAACGGCGCGGTGGACCGCTATGACTGGACGCTGGTCGGCAAGCGCGAGCTCTATGTGCCCTACAATGCGTACCGGCTGCACAGCGACCGCCTCGCCTTCGCCGACATTCTGACGCCGCAGCATGTGAATCCCGACCATCTGCGCTATGAACTGCACCGCGTCTGGGTGGTCGAGGCGATGCTTCGCGAGGGGGCGAGCCACATCTACAAGAGGCGCACCTTCTATATCGACGAGGATTCCTGGCAGATCCTGCTGGTGGATATCTACGACACGCGCGACCGGCTCTGGCGGGTCTCAGAGGGCCATGTCATCAATTATTACGAGAACCCGCTGATCTGGCCGACCTTGAGCGTGCATTACGACCTCCAGGCGCGGCGCTATCTGGCGGTCGGCCTCAACAACGAATTCCCCATGTGCAGCATGGATGAGGAAATCGCGTCCAGGAACTTCACCATGTCGGCGCTGAGGCGCGAGGGCCGCCGATAGCGCCGGAACGGGGCCGGGCGGCGGCGGACGGGATGAAAACCGGCCGGCTTGCGCCGTGGCTCGCCGCCATGACGCTTCTGGCGGCGAGCGCGGCGGGCGCAGAGGAAGCCAGCCGGCCCTTGCCGCCCGCGGCAGGAGCGTTGCTGCTTGACGGCGCGCGCGCCGGGACGCGGATGGTGGTTGTCGGCGCGCGCGGCCATATCCTGATCTCCGACGACGAGGCCGGAAGCTGGCGGCAGGCCGCCTCGCCGACGCGCGCCATGCTGACGGCGATCCACATGCGCGAGGACGGGCTCGGCTGGGCGGTCGGCCACGACGCGGTCATATTGCGCACGCGCGACGGCGGCGAGACATGGCGCCTCATCCACCGCGCGCCCGAGGAGGAACGCCCGCTGCTCGATGTTCATTTCTCCGATGCCCGGAACGGGCTGGCCATCGGCGCCTATGGATATCTGCTTGCGACGGAGGACGGCGGCGAGACATGGACAAGCCGTGCGGCGGACGAGGACGATTACCATCTGAACGCGCTGGCGGCGGCGGAAGGGCGGCTTTACATGGCTGCGGAGGCGGGCGCCGCCTACCGCTCGGATGACGGGGGAGAGAGCTGGCGGCGGCTCGCGCCGCCCTATGGCGGCTCCTGGTTCGGCGCAGCGGCGCTTGATGCGGATACCGTGCTGCTGGTCGGTTTGCGCGGCCATATGGTCCGGTCTACCGATGGCGGCGAAAGCTGGACGCAGGTTCCGACCGGAACGACGGCGACCCTGACCGGCATTGAGCGGCTGCCTTCGGGCCGGATCGTCGTGACCGGGCTGGAAGGCGCGCTGCTGGAGAGCCGGGACGGAGGGCGCAGCGTCGTTCTCCGGCGTCTGCCGGGGCGCGCCGGCATTTCGGATGCGCTCGCGCTTGGCCATGGCGGCCTGTTGCTGGTCGGCGAATTCGGCGTTCATCGCCTGCCGCCGACCCGGTAGTCCGGCGGTGGCGCCAGGGAGAACGGGCCCCGCCGCCGCCTTCCGGCGCGCCCCCGGAAGGGCCGGCGCTCCATGACGGCGCTTCTGGAGCGGCTGCTGTTCGCCCGGCGGGGCGCGGCGCTGGCCCTGTTTGCGGCGTTGTCGCTCGCATTGGGCTGGTCTGCGCTCCACCTGCGCACCGATGCCGGCTTCACCAAGCTCGCGCCGCTCGAACACCCCTATATGCAGACCTTCCTGGAGCATCGCGCCGAGTTCGGCGGCGCCGACAGGATCGTGCTTGCGCTCATGGCGCGGGACGGCGACATGTTCACGCCGGCGTTCATGGCCGCGCTCCGCCATGCGACCGACGCCGTGTTCTTCCTCCCGGGCGTCGACCGCACGCAGGTGTTCTCGATCGTGACGCCCAATGTGCGCTTCGTCGAAATCGTGGAGGACGGCATCGCGGGCGGCAATGTGCTGCCGCCGGACTTTGCGCCGGACGAAGTCGGGTTCCGGCGGCTGCGCGAGAACATCGTCAAGGCCGACCTTGTCGGGCGGCTGGTCGCCAACGATCTCAGCGGCGCCATCGTCGCCGCGAGACTGCAGGAATTCGATCCCCGGACCGGCGCCCGGCTCGACTATCTCGAAGTGGCGCGTGGACTGGAACGCATTCGCGAGACAACGCAGGCGGCTTCGCGGGGCGCGCTCGATGTGCATGTCATCGGGTTCGCCAAGGCGGTCGGGGATATCGCTGACGGCGCGGGCGCGGTAGCGGCCTTCTTCTTCGTCACCTTCCTTGTAACGGCGTGTCTGGTTTATGCCCATACGCGCACGCCGGGGCCGGCGGCGGCCCTGCTCGGCTGTTCCCTGCTCGCCGTGATATGGCAGCTCGGCCTGCTCAACCTGCTGGGTTACGGGCTCGACCCGTTGTCGATCCTCGTCCCGTTCCTGATCTTCGCTATCGGGGTCAGCCACGGCGTGCAGGTGGTCGGCGCGGCGCGCGAGGCGGCGGTCGGCGGCGCGGCGGCGCCGGAAGCGGCGCGGGCCGGCTTTTGCGCGCTGCTCGGGCCCGGCATCGCGGCGCTTGCCTCCGACGCGGCCGGCTTCGGGACGATCGCGCTCATCGAGGTCCGGGCGATCCAGGAAATCGCGCTCGCGGCGGGTCTCGGCGTTGCGGCCATCCTGCTGACCAATCTCGGCCTGCTCCCCCTGCTGCTTTCCTTCAGCAGGGGAAACCGCCGCGCGCCGCGGGAGTTGCCGGCGCCTGTCCGCGCCGTGCTCGCGCAGGCGGCCCGTCCGGGCCCTGCGGCCGTCATCATCTGCTGTTGGGCCGCGCTTGCCGCAGCCGGCGCATGGTTCGCATCCGATGTGCGGATCGGCGACGAACAGCGCGGCGTGCCCGAACTCCGGCCCGATTCCGCCTACAATCGCGACGCCGCGGTCATCGGCGCGCGCTTCGGCATCGGCGTCGATGTGCTCACCGTCATCGCCGAGGCGGAACCGGACAGCTGCATCGACTTCGAGACGATGCGCACGCTAGACGACTTCGAGTGGGCGATGGGCAATGTGGAGGGCGTTCGCTCTGTCGCCGGCCTTGCCGGCTCGGCGCGGCGCCTCAACGCGGCCTGGAACGAGGGCAATCTCAAATGGCGGACCCTGCCGCGCAACCGCTACAGCCTGGTGCAGGCGGTCTCTCCGGTTCCCACCTCCAGCGGCCTCCTCAACGCCGATTGCAGCGTCATGCCGGTGCATATCTACACCGCCGATCACAAGGCGGAGACCATTCGCCGGATCGTCGATGAAGCGAAGGCGTTCAACGCGGCGAATGACGGTCCGGTCTCCTTCCGGCTCGCCGCGGGCAATGTCGGGGTCATGGCGGCGACCAATGAGGAGGTGGAGGCGGCGCAATTCCCGATCGTCGGCTATGTCTATGCCGCCGTGATCCTGCTGGTGCTGCTCGCCTTCCGCTCGTTGCGGGCGGCGCTCTGCATCGTCCTCCCGCTCGCGGCGGTGTCGGTGCTTGCCTATGCGCTGATGGCGCTGGTCGGGATCGGTCTCAAGGTCTCCACCCTGCCGGTGGTGGCGCTCGGCGTCGGGGTGGGCGTCGATTACGGCATCTATATCTTCGGTCGGATTCGGGGCCATCTCCGCGACGGGGCGGAATTCGCGGAGGCTTACGCGCGCGCGCTGGAGACAGCCGGGACCGGCGTGCTGCTGACGGGACTGACGCTCGCCGCCGGCGTGGCGACCTGGATCGTCGCCCCGCTCCAGTTCCAGGCCGATATGGGCGCGGTGCTGACGTTCATGTTCCTCGTCAACATGGCGGGGGCAGTCGTTCTCCTGCCCGCGCTCGGGTCATGGCTGTTCCGGCAGCGCCGCCGCCCGGAGAGTTGAACGCCCGCGCCCATGCGGCCGAGGCTGCGCCGACCTCCCGGTCGTTCCGGGAGTTTCAAGTCGGTTCGGGCGACGTCAAGACCTCGATATGGCTGCATGTCGGGCCTTGCCGCCGCCGCAGCCGGCGCTTATGTGAGCGCGTCAGAGTCGCTTGAGGGGAGAGCAGGGCAATGGCACGGGCCGAGGCACTGGCGGAGCCGCTGAGGGCGCTTCTGGGCGAGCGGGGCCTCTCCGCCGACCCGGACGAGCTGGCCCCGCTGCTGGTCGAACCGCGCGGCCTGTACCAGGGCAGCACGCCCTTCGTCGCCCGCCCGGCGACAACCGGGCAGGTGGCGGCCGTCGTCCGGCTCTGCCGCGAGGCCGGTGTCGCCATCGTGCCGCAGGGCGGCAATACCGGGCTTTGCGGCGGCGCCATGCCGGCGGAGGACGGCAGCCAGCTTCTGCTCAGCCTCGGGCGCATGAACCGCATCCGCGAATTGGACGCCCTCAACTACACCATGACGATCGAGGCCGGCTGCATCCTGCAGCATGTCCAGGCGGCGGCGGCCGACGCCGACCGGCTGTTTCCGCTCAGCCTCGGGGCCGAGGGAAGCTGCACTGTCGGCGGCAATATCTCGACCAATGCCGGCGGCATCAACACGCTGCGCTACGGCAATATGCGCGACCTCGTGCTGGGCCTGGAAGCCGTGCTGCCGGACGGGCGCGTCTGGAGCGGGCTTCGGCGCCTGCGCAAGGACAATACCGGCTACGACCTGAAGCAGCTTTTCATCGGCGGCGAAGGCACGCTCGGCATCGTGACGGCGGCCTGCGTCAAGCTCTTCCCCCGCCCCCGCGAGGAGGTGACTGCCTTCGCCGCCCTGCCCTCGATCCCCCATGTGATCGAACTGCTCTCGCGCTTGCGCGCCGCCACGGGAGACCAGGTGTCCGCCTTCGAGTATATCGGGCGCTTCGGCATCGACCTGGCGCTCAAGCATGTGCCGGGCGTGCGCGACCCGTTCGAGCGCGTCCATACCCACTATGCGCTGCTGCGGGCCGATGCCGGCCGCGAGGGCTCGGGGCTTCGCGAGATCGTCGAGGAGGCGCTCGGCCGGGCCTTCGAGGACGGTCTGGTTCTGGACGCGACCATCGCCGAAAGCGGCGCTCAGGCAAGCGCCCTCTGGCGCATCCGCGAAGCCGTGGTCGAGGCGCAGATACCCGAAGGCGGCTCGATCAAGCACGATGTCTCCGTGCCCGTAAGCCGGGTTGCGGATTTCATCGAGGCGGCGGACGAGGCGGTCCAGCGCACCATCCCCGGCGCCCGGCCCTGCCCGTTCGGCCATGTCGGCGACGGCAATATCCACTACAACGTCTCGCAGCCCGTAGGCGCCGACAAACAGGCCTATCTGGCCCGCTGGGAGGAGTTGAACGCCGCCGTCCACGACATCGTTCACGCGCTGGACGGCTCCGTTTCCGCCGAACACGGCGTCGGGCGCCTCAAGGTGGGGGAAATCGTTCATTACAAGCCCGGCCCGGAAATCGAGATGATGCGGGCCGTCAAACGCGCCCTCGACCCCGACGGCCTGATGAACCCAGGCAAGGTGGTGGCCTGAGCGCTCCGGTCCCATAGCCGGATACCGACTTCATGGGTGGAGTTGACTTCTATTTTAGTTTTGGGTAAATGAGGTAATATCTCAATAGAGACAAATCCAATGCCAAGCAATACGCCGTCGAACCCCTACAGCATGCAGGAAAGCATGTCCTACTTTCGGGCGGAGAGTGGAACCTCCCGGACCCGACTGGTCGGCAGCCCGGAGCAGGCAACCGAGAACATTGTGCGTTACCAGACCGAAATCGGGGACGCCCTCTTCGGGACGGAACTGAAGAGGCGGATGAAACGGGTCAATGCCTGGTACGCCGTTCGCTCCGGGGACGGGTCGTGGCTCTTCGCCCCCTCCAAATATGTCGGCTATTCGCAAAACACGGCCGCCGCCTACCTGTCCGAATCGGGGGAGAGGGACGGCCGGAAGACCGAGCGCGTCCTTTCGGACTGGTTCCATGTCGTGTCGGCCGACAGCCGCCGCGGCGGCGAACTGGCCGGCGCGCTGCAACGATTCATGGAGGCGCAAGGCCATTCGGGCCCGAAGCGGGACGCCCGCATTTGCGTTCTGAGAGAGGTTCTCGAAGAACTGGACGAGACGCCGGAGGTTCAGGGGAGAATCCGGGTGGACGCCGGGATTTGCGGCGGACGGCCGCATGTGCGGGGGACCAGGATGCGCGTGTCCGATATCCTGCAACTCATGGCGGCCGGGGTCTCGCCCTCGGAAATTCTCGCCGACTACCCTTATCTGGAGGAGGCCGACCTGAGGGCGGCGCTCGCCTGGGGCGCCGCGGCCAGCGAACATCGCATCGTCCACGCCGCCTGATCCTTGCGCTTCCTCATCGATGCGCAATTGCCGCCGGGCCTCGCCCGCTGGCTGACGGCCGAGGGCTATCCTTCGGACCATGTGAACGACCTCGGCATCGGTCCGGCCGCCGACTCGCGGATCGAGGCCGAGGCGCGCCGCCTGGGCGCCGTTATATGGTCGAAGGACGTGGATTTCGCCGAGCGCGCGCGGTTGAGACCGGGGCTCCAGGTGGTCTGGCTGAGACTCGGCAACACGACCAATGCCGCGCTCCGGGCACGACTGGCCCCGCGTCTGGAAACCGTGGCCGCCGCCCTTGCAGCGGGTGAGGCGCTGGTCGAAATCCGCTGAGCGCAGCCTCTCATACCAGCGGTTGTTGATCGGAACCGATGGCGCGGCGCCTCCCTACCGCAGCCGGGGTCCTTCGTCCTCATCCTGAGTAGCGACCGCGCCAGCAGCCTGTCCTGAGCCTGTCGAAGGGGGCGCGTATCGAAAGCCTGTCCTGAGCCTGTCGAAGGGGATGCCTCGCTGTCCCTCGATACGCGGCTGGCGCCGCTACTCGGGATGATGAGAGGCGGGGACACCGGGCGGCATTTGCCCATGAGTTTCAACCCGGCGCCGTTGGTATCAGTCCAACGGGAAGGCGTCGAGCCAGGGTTGGTAGTCGGGCTCGACATCGACCTCCAGCGTCTCCAGCAGCCGCACCACGCCGCAATAGAACGCCACCACCAGCACCAGATCGACGGTGCGCGCCGCGCCGAGTTCCTTCTCCAGAAAGGCGAAGGTTTCTGCTGACATGGCCGGGCCCCGGGTCATCTCGCGCGCGCCCTTCAGCACTGCCGTCTCAAGCGGCCCGAGGCCGCCCGGCTCGCCCCGCGTCTCGGCCTGAACGGCGCGGATGTCGTCGTCGCTGAGGCCGAAATCCTTCCCGATCTTGATGTGGTGGCTGTATTCGTAGGCGGACCTGGAGAGGCAGCCGACCTGCAGTATGGCGAGCTCGCGCAGGCGCGGGTCCAGCTTGCATTGCCAGCGGATCCAGCTTCCAAGCCCGCCGAACGCCCGCGCGCCTTCCGGGCTGTGGGCAAGCGCCTTGTGAAGGTTGATGGGACGCGCGAGCAGGTCGCGGTCTTCCGGCGCAAGGTCGACTTCTTCGAGCAGGGGAATGCGGGCCATCAGACGGTATCCCTTTCCGGACCGCGGACGGAAGCGCCGCCATCCACCACGAGCGTGTGCCCGGTGATCCACCGGGAGCGGTCCGAGAGCAGGAAGCGCACCGCCTCGCCGATATCCCAGCCGGTGCCCTCGGTCTTGAGCAGCGAGGCGTCGGCGCGCGCCTGGCGGGCAGTGTCGCTCATGCCCGGCCCCCGTTGATAGACCATGGGCGTATAGACCGGCCCGGGCGCCACGCAATTGACACGCACTCCTTCGCCGCCGTGATCCACCGCCATGGCGCGCGTCAGCGCGATGACGGCGCCTTTCGACGCGGAATAGGCCGTGAGGCCGCGCGGGCGAAGCGCCGAGATGGAGGACACATTGACGACCGCTCCGCCGCCTGCCGTCCGGACCATTGCCGGAATGGCGTGCCTGGCGGCGAGGAACATGCCCTTCACATTCACCTCCATCACCCGCTCCCAGGCTTCCTCGGTCTCCTCGACCACGGAGCCGCGCGAGGAGATGCCGACATTATTGTCGAGCCCGTCGAGCCTGCCGAAACGGTCCAGCGTGGCAGCGACCATGGCGGCGCAGTCGGCGTCGCGGGTGATGTCGGCGGCGCAGGCCGCCGCTTCGCCGCCGCGCCCGGCGATCATCTCCGCCGTGCGCTCGGCCAGTGGGAGGTCACGATCCACGCACATGACGCGCGCGCCGGCCTCCGCCATCAGGATCGCCGCCGCGCGGCCGTTGCCGATGCCGTCCGGATCGACGGCACCCGCCCCCGCCACGAGGACGACCTTCCCTTCCATCTCCGTCATGAGAGACCCCCTTCTCCCGCTTCGTTCCGTTATTCGCCGCCTTACTTGTACGGATCGGCGGCGTCGCGCAAGCCGTCGCCGAGGAAGTTGAAGGCGAGCACCGTCACCACCACCGGCACCACCGGCAGCATCAGCCAGGGATAGAGAACCACAACATTCATGTTCTGCGCCTCGGTCAGCAGCACGCCCCAGCTCGTGACCGGCGGCCGGAGGCCGAGCCCCAGATAGCTGAGCGCTGTCTCACCGAGGATCATGCTCGGGATCGAGAGCGTGGCCGAGGCGATCAGGTGGCTCGCGAAGCCCGGCAGAAGGTGGCGCCCGATGATGCGGCCGGGCCTGGCGCCCATGAGTTGCGCGGCGGTGCAGAAATCCTCCTCCCGGAGCGCCAGCAGTTTGGAGCGCACGGCGCGCGCGAGCCCGGTCCAGTCGAGCAGGCCCAGAATGATCGTGATGCCGAAAAAGACCAGCACCGGCGACCAGGTAACCGGCAGGGCAGCCGAGAGCGCCATCCAGAGCGGTAATTCCGGGAAGGAGCGCACGACCTCGATGATCCGCTGCGAGAGCCCGTCCACCCAGCCGCCGTAATAGCCGGCGAGCCCGCCGATGACGATGCCGAGCGTGAAGGAGATGAGGATGCCGACCAGCCCCACGGTGAGCGAGATGCGGGCCCCGTAGATGATGCGCGAGAGCACGTCGCGCCCGAGCCGGTCCGTGCCCAGCAGGAAGAGCGTGGCGCCCTCCCGGTCCGTCGGGCAGACAAGATGCAGGTCCGTCTCGAGCAGGCCCCAGAAGCGGTAGCTGTCGCTGCGGCAGAAGAAGCGCAGCGGATACACCTTGCCCGGATCCTCCACATAGACCCGCTTCAATTGCGCGAGGTCGAGCGAGCGGGAATAGCCATAGACGAACGGCCCGACGAACTCTCCGTCATGGAAGAGATGCACCGACTGCGGCGGCGCATGGATGTGGCGGATATTGCGGCTGTGCAGATTGTAGGGCGCGAGGAACTCGGAAATGAGAACCGAGGCGTAAAGAAGGAGCAATATGATGCCGGAGGCGACGGCGAGCTTATGGCGCTTCAGCTTCCACCACATCAGCCGCCATTGCGTGGCGAGATAATAGCGCTCCTGTTCCGGCGTCAGCGCCTCGACCGTGTGCGGGTCCCAGGGCGCGGTATCGACGAAATGCTCGGGCCGGTCGGTCATCGCTGGGCGCGCCCTCCGAGCCGGATACGCGGGTCGAGCAGGGCGAGCGCCAGGTCCGACAGCAGCATGCCGATGATGGTCAGCACCGAGAGGAACATCAGGAAGGAGCCGGCGAGATACATGTCCTGGCCGCGCAGCGCCTCGATCAGCATGGGCCCCGTGGTCGGCAGGCTCATCACCATCGAGACTACCGCCGACCCGGATACGATCTGCGGCAGCATGTTGCCGATATCGGCTATGAAGGGGTTGAGCGACATCCGCACCGGGTATTTCAGCAGCAGGCGCAGATTGGGCAGCCCCTTGGCGCGGCCGGTCACGACATATTGCTTCTGCAACTCGTCCAGCAGGTTGGCGCGCAGCCGCCGGATCATGCCAGCCGTGCCGGCCGTGCCGATCACCACGACGGGCACGATCAGATGCTCCGCTATCGAAACCGCCTTCGCCCAGGACATCGGCTGCTCGACATATTGCGGGTCCATCAACCCGCCGATGGAAATGCCGAACTCGATCCGCAGGAAATACATGAGCACCAGCGCCAGCAGGAAATTGGGCGTGGCGAGGCCGAGAAAGCCGAGGAAGGTCAGCCCGTGGTCGCCCCAGGAATACTGGCGCGTGGCGGAGTAGAAGCCGATCGGGAAGGCGACGACCCAGATGAAGATGACGGTCGAGAAATTGAGCAGCAGCGAGAGCCAGAGCCGGTCGCCGACGACATCGGAGACCGGCAGGTCGTATTCGAAGGAATAGCCGAAATCGCCCTGGAGCATGCCGAGGACCCAGAAGGCGTATTGCTTCCATAGCGGCTGGTCCAGGCCGTATTGCTTGCGCAGGAACTCGATCTTGCCGCTGTCCGCTGCCTCGCCCTGGGACTGCAGCTCGGCGATATAGGTGGTGAGGTAGTCGCCCGGCGGGAGCTGGATGATGACGAAGATGATGGCGCTCACGACCACGAGCGTCGGCACCGCGATAAACAGGCGCCGGATGACATAAACGAGCATCGTTCCCGCCCCGCCGCTATTCCGCCAGCCAGAACCGGTCGGGGCGGAATATGCCGAAATGCGCGCCCGGCTCCCAGTTGTAATAGCCTTCCTCCGGCACGCCCTTCAAACGGTCGGACACGACGACCGGCTGGCGGATGCCGCCGACGACGCCGAGCACGAACACTTCCTCGGCATGAATCTCCAGCATCTCGCGCCAGATGCGCCGGCGCTCCCGGGACTCGCGGGCATGCCGCCAAGCCTCGTTCAGCGCATAGAGCCGCTGCGCCGCCTCCATATCGGCCGGCTCGCCTGACGCGCCGCCGGTCTCGTGATACTGGCCCCATTTCGGCCATTGCAGCTGCTGCTGGCTGGTGGGGGCGAGCTCGGCGGGACTCATATCGGCGGAGGCAAGGCCGTTTTCCCAGCCCGACCAGACCGACATCAGCGCCTGGCCGGAAAAGATGCGGTTGCGCAGCAATTCGCGCTGGAGCGGCTTGGCGTGTAGCGCGATGCCGAGTTTCAGCCAGCTGTCGCGAACGAGTTGCAGGATATCCGTCTCCTCCGTGCTCTCGCCGGCCGTCTCGACAATCAGTTCCGCCGGGCGGCCGTCGGGCAGCAGGCGCAGCCCGTCATCGCCCCAGCGCAGACCCGCTTCGTCGAGCAGCGCATTCGCCGCATCGGGATCGTAGGCCGCCCAGCGTTGCCTGAGCGCCTCGTCATAGAGCGGGCTCCCCGGAAGCAGGCTGTTATTGCCGGTAAGCGCGAGCCCGAAATAGATGACCTCGTTGACCTCTTCGCGATAGAGGCCGAGGGACAGCGCCCGGCGCACCCGCCGGTCCCGGAACAGGGCCCGCCAGACGGCGTCGGCGGCGTTGAGATTGGGGTAGAGCGCGATATGCGCGCCCTTGCCCGTGCGCCAGAGGCGGACCTTGTAGCCGCCCGGCTCCTCGCCGCGCTTCAGGAAGGTCACATTGTCGAATCTGAGATAGCGCGCCTGGAGGTCGCTCGCGCCGGCCGCGGTCTTCGCTGGAATGAGGCCGCTCGCGGCGAGGTTCATCACCACACGGTCGATATAGGGAAGCTGGCGGCCGGCCCCGTCCACGCGGTGATAATAGGGATTGCGGGTAAAGACGAAGCGGTCCGAGGGCGGCCGGGTGACGGGAACCCAGGGCTGCAGGGTCGGCAGGTCCGGATTGTCGTTCTTGTACTGGCTGTCGAGCTTGTTGTGCAGCGCGGCCCAGCTTCGCCGGCGCGCCTCTTCCACGGCCCGGGCCAGCGCCTCGGGCGGCGCATGGGCGGCATGGAAGCGCTTCAGATAATGCGCCGGGCGGTAGATGTAGAGCGGCCGCGCGCCGGCAAGCGCCGGCAGGAAACCCGCATTCGGCGCATCCCAGCTATAGCGGACCATCGTTTCGTCCAGCGCCTCGAAGAGGGGCGGCCTGCCGTCCACGAGCATCGCCGCCGGCGGACCGGCCGGCGAGAGGTCTTCATTGTTGGCCACGTCCTCCCACCAGTAGCGGAAATCCTCGGCGGTGAAGGGATGCCCGTCCGACCATTTGTGGCCCGGCCGGAGATGGAGCGTGAAGATGCGGCCGTCCTGCACCTCCACGCGCTCCAGAAGGTCCGGCTCCAGCACGAGCTCCGGCGTGTAGCACATGAGCCGCGCATAGCCGTAAACGACCATCTGGCGCGTGTCCTTGGCCTTGGCCATCAGCAGGCGCAGATCTCCCCCATGGCGGCCGGGCCCGGCGCCCCTGTCGAGATTCGGAACGGCCGGCAAGCGCCGTTCGACAGGCGGCAGCGTCCCGGCGTGGACCTGCTCCGCCAGCGACGGCGTTTCGACCGGCGCCGCCAGGGACGCGCCCGCGAACAGGGCGAACGGGGCCAGCAGGGCGGCCGGCAGCCTCATGCGGCGGGCCCGCCCGGCGCGGCGGCCGGCCCGAGGCGGACGAAATGGCCCTCCTCGATCTCCCGGAACGCGCCCCTCCCGCCGGAGGCGAGCCGGTAGGGGCCCGGCCAGAGCTCCGGTTTCGAGGCCCGTTCGTCGGCGAGCGCCTGGAAATCAAGCGGATAGTCCAGGTCCGGCTCCGGCACCGCCGCCAGCAGGGCTCTGGTGTAAGGATGGCGCGGATTGCGGAACAGCACTTCGCGCGGCGCGAGCTCCACCAGCCTGCCGGCGCACATCACGGCGATGCGGTCCGCCATGTAATCGACCACGGCCAGATTGTGCGACACGAACAGGTAAGTGAGGCCGAGCGCCTTCTGCAGGTCTTTCAGCAGGTTCAGGATTTGCGCCTGCACCGAGACATCGAGCGCCGAGACAGGCTCGTCGCAAAGCAGCAGTTCCGGCTTGAGCGCGAGCGCCCGCGCAATGCCGAGACGCTGGCGCTGGCCGCCCGAAAAGCTGTGCGGATAGCGGTTGAGGTGGCGCTCGTCGAGGCCGACCAGGCGCATCAGTTCGCGCACGATCTCGCGGCGTTCCTCCGGCCCGGCGAGGCGATGCACGACCAACGGCTCGGACACGATGTCGAACGCCGTCATGCGCGGGTTGAGCGCGCTGAACGGGTCCTGGAACATATACTGGATGCGCCGGCGGTAGGGCAGCAGGCTCCTCTGCGGCAGCCGAAGCAGGTCCACCGCATCGCCCCTGTCGTCGAACAGCACCTCGCCGCTGTCCGGCGTCAATGCGCGCATGACGATCTTGCTCAGCGTGCTCTTGCCGCAGCCGCTTTCCCCGACCAGGCCCAGGCATTCGCCGCGCTCGATCCGGAAGCTCACATCGTCCACCGCCAGCACGCCTTCCTCGGCCCCGCCGCCGAAGAGCCCGGCCTTGCGGCTGCCATAGCGCTTGGTGATGCCCCGGACGTCCAGCAGCGGACGCTCGGCGGGCGCCACCGGCTCCGGCCGGCTCTCCCCGGCAAGCAGCCGGCCGGTCTCCGGGCGCACCTCGCGGATCGGCGTCAGCCGCTCGCCCTCGTCCATGTGGAAGCGCGGCACGGCGCGCAGCAGCGCTTTCAGATACGGGTGCTGCGCGCGCCGGAATACATCCTCGGCGCTGCCCGCCTCGACGACGCGGCCGTGATACATGACCACCAGTTCGTCGGCCATATTGGCGACGACGCCGAGATCATGGGTAATCATCAGCACCGCCATGCCGAGTTCGCGCTGAAGGTCCTTGACCAGTTTCAGGATCTGCGCCTGGACGGTCACATCGAGCGCGGTGGTCGGTTCGTCGGCGATCAGCAGCGCCGGACGGCAGATCAGCGCCATGGCGATCATCGCCCGCTGGCGCAGGCCGCCCGACAGCTCGAAGGGATAGGTGTCGAGCGCGCGTTCCGGGTCCGGGAAGCCGACCAGACGCATCATGTCCGCCGTCTCGGCGCGCAATTGCCCCGCCGTCCTGTCGCTGTGCAGCCGGAGGGCTTCGGAGACCTGGTCGCCTATGGTGTGCAGCGGCGACAGCGAAGTCATCGGCTCCTGGAAGATGATCGAAACCGTACCGCCGCGCAGACGGCGCATTGCGCGGCTGTCCGGATCGAGCGCGGCAATGTCCGCTTCCGGCAGGCCCTCGCGCCGCAGGCGGATCGAGCCCGAGCGGATGGACGCGTTGCGCGGCAGGATGCCCATGACCGCCTGCGCGGTCACCGACTTGCCCGACCCCGATTCCCCGACCAGCGCCACTGTCCGGCCGTGCGGGACGGAGAAGGACACACCGTCCACGGCCCTGACCGCGCCGCCCGGCGTGTCGAAATCGACTGCGAGATTGTCGATTTCCAGCAGCGCGCTCAACGCGCAGCTTCCCTAACGCGCGCGCTCACCACCTGCCTCGAGATCCACCGGCCAGACGCCCAGTGCCTCCAGATTGGCGAGCGTCGTCGGGTCGAGCGTCAATGCATTCTCGGCCGCCGCGCGCGCCGCGCGCGCGGCCACGAGGTTGAAACGGTCGAGATTGGAGTCGATGGTGATCGTCGTTCCGCCGCCCGCGAGCTTCAATTGCATCCAGCCATGGCCGCGCTCCCTGCGCGTCGAATAAAAGCGCAACGCCAGCCGGTCGAGCGCGGCCCAGGCGACTGTGCGGCCGATGGGTCCGAGAATCCTTATGCCCGCCGGGTTCATCTGCACGGTCGAGCGGTGCTTCACCCAGGTCATTGCGGCGAAGCCGCCGAACAGCAGCGCCAGCAGGCCGAGCAGCCAATTGCCGAAACTGCCGGGCGGCACCCACGGCATGGGCAGCAGCGCAATCGCCAGCCCGATGCCCGCGCGCGTATAGTCCGGCCAGAGCGACCGGGCCGGGTAAGCCAGCGCCACGCCCCCGCCGGGCGCAGCCGTCTCCGCTGAGGTCGAGATAGCGCAGCCCCTTCCCTGCCCTGGACCTGTTCAAGTGTGCGCGATTCCGCCCGACGCCGCAATTCCGCCTTCGGGCGCGCCCTGTCCGGAAACCGCAGAACTGTCCGAGCTTGACTGCGGCCTATTCCAATCCGATATTCCGGACAAGCAGGACCGCCGTCAATCCTTCGCATTCGATCGCATTGCGTTTCAATTTTCGTATCTTCGTTGCATCATGGAGGCGGTGACAAGGAAGCCACAGTCGATGGCTGCTACTGCCGGAAATGTAAAGCCTTGACGACCGAATTTGGTCGATGAACTCATCCTGGTGCTGCTCAACGAGCAGAACGGCTATTTTCATCACTTGTCTGGCTGGAACCTGAATTACGCTGTCATCGGCGCCGTTCTTGCAGAGCTCTCTCTCCAATCCCGTATAGATACCGATATGGATTCTCTACACCTTGTGGATACGACAGAAACAGGCGATCCGATACTGGATCTTGTTCTGGTACAAATTGCGGAATCTCCGGCTCCACGGAACGCGCATTACTGGATTGATACCAGCGACCTCGACTATGGACTCACAAAGCGCTTCAGGCTTCACATCGTCGCCCCGGAACGAGTCCGGGCATGACGAGAAAGGGCCTCGCGGCAAAGCGCAGCATTTCCATGACGCGCGGCAGGGAAGCCCCGCGGCCTCAGCGGCTTTCGAGCATGGCGCGGTAGTGGTCAGCGTCCCGGTCCACCTCGAGCATGCGGTCGAGATCGGCGATGCTGCGGCGCGCGCGGTCGGAAAGCCCGATGCCCGGAAGCGCCTTCAGCACGCGGAAACAGCATACATTGACGATGTGGTCGAGCCGGAGGGCCGCATCCACCGTCACGTTCCGGAACCCGTCATCCATCTTCAGGGCCGAACAGGTCACCTGCGCGCTGCAGCTCTCGTGGAACGGCAGCTCCCCCCGGTCGTCCAGCGCCTCCTCGCCGAACAATTCCGCAAGCCGGGCCCGTATGCCGGCGGGCGGGCGCTCCTGCAGCCTGCCGCGATAGCTGTAGCCGGTGCTGGCATAGCTGTCGCTATCGGTCAGCACGGGCTGGCGGCGCCCGGAAAACACCGTCTCGAACAGCCGGTCGAGCAGGTCGGTATGCCGCTGCACCAGGGCGCGCATCGCCTCCTTGACCTCCCCCGCGCCTTCGTCCTCGCCGGGAATGAGAACGAATTGGAACCGCAGCGATTCCAGGCCGCCTTCGCTGCCCCTCAGAGAAAAGTCATAGGAAAGGCGCGACAGCTCGGTTTTCATGGCGTTCCGGTCTTGCCGCCGCCGGTTGGCGGCGTCTCGTTCGCCGATATAGCAGATGCGGCAAGCCGCGGCCCCTGCAACGACGCGCTGCGCCGCCGCCGCGGGGAGACCGGAACGCCGATTCTGCAAAACCCGAAGGCGCGCCGAAGCGGCCAATTGACAAGCCGGCCCGGCGGGGCGCCTGCTTCACGGGTCCGCTAAACGAAGAAGGCGCCCCATGTCCGAACGAAGCGTTTGCCCCCGCCGGTCCTTCATCTTCACGCCGGGCCTGCGCCCCGAAATGTATCCAAAGGCGCTCGCGACCGGGGCGGATATCGTCTGCGTCGAGCTCGAGGACGGCATCGCGCCGAAGGACAAGGCGGTTGCGCGCGCCAATGCGATGAAGCTCTTCGAGAGCCCGCAGGCCGATGACGGGGTCGAGCGGGTCGTCCGCATCAACTCGCTCAGGGAGGGCTTCGGCATGGCGGACGTCCAGGCCGTGCTGGCGGCCGACAACCCTCCGCCCGCGCTGATGATGCCCAAGGTGCGCTCACCGGACGAGGTGGCGCTGCTCGACGATCTGCTGACGGAGCGCGGCCACGAGACCCGCCTGCATGTCATCATCGAGACCAATGCCGGGCTCGAAGCGGCCTGCGACATCGCCCATGCGAGCCCGCGCCTCGATGCGCTGTTCTTCGGCGGCGTGGACATGGCCGCCGAGCTTCGTTGCGAAAACGCATGGGAGCCGCTGCTCTACGCCCGCTCGCGCGTGGTCCATGCCGCCGCCAGCGCCGGGCTGGACGCCATCGACGTGCCCTGGCTCGACCTCGAAGACCCCGACGGCATGGAGCGCGCCGCCATCCGGGCGCGGGATCTTGGCTTTTCCGGCAAGGGCGCGGTGCATCCCCGGCAGATCGCGGCGCTCAACGCGGTGTTCACGCCCTCGGCCGAGCGGGTCGCGCGGGCCCGGCGCATCATCGCCGGGTTCGAGGCCGCCGATACGGGCCTTGTGGTGATCGACGGCAAGCTCATCGAGAAGCCCGTCTTGCGCGAGATGCGCCGCATCGTCGCCATCGCCGAACGGACCGGCGCGGGATAGGCGCGCGCACCGGATCAGCAGGTTTGGCTACACCCTGCCCCGATAGCCGTTGACGATGGGGTAGCGGCGGTCGCGGCCGAAGGCGCGGCGGGTGAGCTTGACGCCGGGCGGGGCCTGGCGGCGCTTGTATTCGGCGATGTCGAGCATCCGCCAGACGCGCTCCACCGTCTCGACCTCGTGGCCGCGCGCCGCGATCTCGGCCACGGAAAGCTCGTCCTCGATCAGGCATTCCAGAATGTCGTCGAGCGCGTCGTAGGGCGGCAGGCTGTCCTGGTCGGTCTGGTCCGGGCGGAGCTCCGCCGAGGGCGGCTTGTCGATGATGTTCTGCGGCACCACCCGCCCTGCCGGGCCGAGCGCGCCTTCAGGGCGGTTGCGGTTGCGCCATTCCGAGAGCGCGAACACGGTCGTCTTGTACACGTCCTTCAGCACGTTGTAGCCGCCGCACATGTCCCCGTAGAGGGTGGCGTAGCCGACCGACATTTCCGACTTGTTGCCGGTGGAGAGCACCATGTGGCCGAACTTGTTGGAGAGCGCCATCAGGGTGAGGCCGCGCGCCCGGGCCTGGATGTTCTCTTCCGTCGTGTCCTCGCCGCGGTTGCCGAAGGCGCCGGCCAGCATCTG
>JAJECF010000084.1 GCA_022822125.1 Alphaproteobacteria bacterium | reverse complement strand
CCGGCAAGACGCCCTTCGTGGCGGCGGTCTCGACCGGCCCCGAGGGGCAGCCGCGCAAGCTCAAGCTGGCCCCGGTCAAGGGCTTCTGCAAGCGCGAGATCGCGCGCGGCGCGAGACGCTGGCTGGCGCCCGGCGCCGAGCTGGTCACCGACGGGCTGCGCTGCTGGAACGCGCTCGACGGGATCGCCGGAAGCCATCGCGCGATCCGCACCGGCTCGGGACGCCAGGCCGCCCGCATGGCGCCGTTCAAATGGGTCAACACCTCGCTCGGCAACATCAAGTCCGCGATCACCGGCACCTACCGCAAGCTCGGCCCCGATCACGCCGAGCGATACCTCGCCAGCTTCGCATGGCGGTACAACCGGCGCTTCCAGCTCCAGACCTTGATCCCGCGCTTCGTCCATAGCGCCGCTCATACCCAGCCCATCACCTACCGAAATCTCATCGCTGGATGAAGCTCAGGGATAAGCAGGAATAAAATAGGAATCGGCCGTCAAATACTTAGGAATCCGCATTCTGGGGGGAACTCGGCAAGGCGGTCGCCGCATTCGGCTATCTGGAGAACACGTTGGTCTCGGCCTGCTACTCACTGACACCGCCGCCGACGGACCCGCGAAACCTTCAGGCCGAGCATGTCCCGGCTCACCTGCAATGGTATGCGGAGGTGGAGGCGTTCAGGGCCGACAACTTGCACGTCCTGGCCGGTCGATTCGACAAGTTGCTGAAGAAGGACGGCCGGGTGCCGCATACGGTCAGGAGTGAACTCCGCAGACAGCTTGACGAACTCAGGCATTGGCGGAACGCGCTCTGCCACGGCGCCTGGTTCGGATTTTCCGGTGACGGCGCCGGTGTTCTGTCCCACTACTCCATGAAGAACAAGCGGGTGATGCAGTTCCCGCCAATGGTTACCCTGAATGACCTCGCGGAACTCCGCGGGAGGGTCGTCGACGCTACGATCAGGGTCGAGGAGACGGCCTCGGTGGCGGGTTCCGGGTCCGCGGCCGCCACCGTCTTCCGCCGCCAATACGAGCCCCGGAACAGCCCGCTCGACCATAACCACGACTAGAGGCCTGCGACCAGTGAGCTTTACGGGTCGCGAACCTTCCGATACGCCGGCATGCTCATGGCGCACAGACTAGACGAGCAGGTCCGCGATGGAGTCAGCGGCGAAGTTCGGAAGCTCGTCGAAGCTGCCTGGGAACAGCGGGATTCGTGGCGGGGCGAGGAACGACGCTGACCAATCCGGTCAGCGAGCGCCGGACCATATCGACTCCACAATTGCGGCGCCTGCCGCATCGCAGCTGCGCCTGACGGAACCCGGGAGAAAACATGCCCGACAAGGTCTTTTATTCCTGGCAGAGCGACCGTCCAAATCGGACCAACAGGGGATTCATCGAGGATGCCCTGGCGCAGGCGATACGAAATCTCGGCGGAGAGAGGAACGATATCTACGCGCCCTTGCGGGACCTGGAACTCGACAAGGACACGAAAGGCATCCCCGGCAGCCCGCCTGTCGCAGACACCATCTTCAGGAAGATCGAGGAATGCGCCGTGTTCGTTCCCGATCTGACATTCTGCGGCCTGACTGAGGAGGGGAACCGGCTGATCCCGAACGCAAACGTGCTGATCGAATACGGCTGGGCGCTTGCGAAGCTCGGCCACGAGAGAATCGTGGCGGTGATGAATGAGGCTTACGGGCCGCCCACGGAGACGGCGCTGCCCTTCAACATCCGGCACACCCGTTGGCCGCATCGTTTCAACCTGAGCGCCGACGCGGAGGCGGAAGAACGGAACTCCGTCAAACGCAGCCTGACCAGACACTTCGAAGAAGCAATCCGGAACGCACTTGCGGTCCCGCCAGCGGCCGGCTCCTCCTTCGCTCCACTACAGCCGACTTCCGGCATGTCGGGTTTCCTCAGGGAGGGCGATGTCCTGGGATTCCTGCCTCCGACCGAGGATCGCCCGGAACCCATGCCGGTCGTATGGAAGGACGGGCGGCAAGCCTTCCTGAGAGTCGTTCCGGCCATTCCGGTAGGGCCCTATAACGCTCTTCAGATTCAAAGCATGCTCGACAACATGCCGCTGACGCCCTTCTGGAGCCCCGGGCAACGTCGGCACTGGCGTATGGGCAACGAACGGGGCGCGGTCGTGTTCGAGTCCGGCGGTCCCGAACGAATTGCCGCGGACTACATCGTCCAGGTGACCAGGGAGGGCGAGATCTGGGGAATAGACAATTTCTGGCTTCAATCCCGACGCTTCGAATTCGAGGCTGAAGAGTTCAAGCATCTGGACTTCCCCGATATGCGTCCCGCGGACCATGTCGTCCGGTTCTTCGAGGATGCCTTTGCGCTCGCCTTGAGCGAGTACCTCCGGTTCGCAAAGGAGCAACTCGGCGTCACGTCTCCCGTCATCGTGATCGCGGGATTCACCGGCATACAGGGCTTTCAGACTGCGGATTCCTAAGTATTTGACGGCGGATTCCTATTTTATTTGACCGCGGTTCCTGGCCATTTGACGGCCGGAGCGGCGCCAGTTTCGGTCTCTCCCGTGTCTTTGTGCAGGTGTCTGCGTTGGTGGTTTCAGGGGGCTGGCCGGAGGCCAGCCGGGTGCGAGCGTAAGCGAGCCCTGTTTGTCATGCAAAGGCGTGTCCTGCGCGCCGGCAAGCCCCTCCATAGGGCATGCCGGCGCGCGCCCGGTGTGCCAAGTAAGGACAAATTTTACCCTGTCGATGACACTGGGGTCCGAAGCGCTGCCTTCCTCGCAAGTGACTGCACTATAGGGGCTTTATGGAGAAGGCACAAGCCCCTGTGCATCACTCTATTTGCGGGCCAATCGGCTTCGGATTTGCAGATTGGGGATTTTTCGGGGTTCGTCGAGGCGTCGTCGGAGGTTTGTGGGGCGCTCCATGGGGTGCCGCGTGTGTCTGGACAAGGCATGGATGGAGCGCTCCGAAATCGGGCAGGAAAACCCATGGTGGTCCATGCACGCACCGGATGAGGCGGGCTGCCGATTCTGGCGGAATACAGGAGAGTTGTCGGCATTGGCGCGCGCCCTGGGTCGCTGTCCCGTTTGCAGGCGTCCGCGGGGATTCCGCCCTGGGTT
>JAJECF010000166.1 GCA_022822125.1 Alphaproteobacteria bacterium | reverse complement strand
CGCATGGCGGAGAAGGTGTTCCAGGCGGGCGCCGACGCGGCGATCCTTGACCTTGAGGACGCGGTCGCGATCGCCGGGAAGCCGGCCGCCCGCGCGGATGCCGTCGCCGCGCTCAGGCGGCCGCGGGCCTGCAAGGGCTTCGTGCGCGTCAACGCCGCCGAGACGGAGTGGTGCTTCGGCGACATGGAGGCGATCGTCGGGCCGTGGCTCGACGGCATCGTGCTGCCGAAGCTCGAAAGCGCGGCCATGCTCCAGACCATCGACTGGACGCTCGCCCAGCTGGAGCGCAAGGCCGGGCTGGAAATCGGCAGCATCGACCTCATGCCCATCGTCGAGACCGGCCTCGGCATCTCCAACCTGAAGGAGATCGCCGCCTGCCGCTCGCGCCTCCGGCGGCTGTCTTTCGGCGCGGGCGACTACACGCTCGATGTCGGGATGCGCTGGTCTCTGGACGAGGCGGAGCTGGCTCACGCGCGCGCCGCAATGGTGGTGGAGTCGCGCGCGGGTGGGCTGGAGCCGCCGGTGGATACGGTGTTCATCGAACTGCGCGAAACGGAAGCCTTCGCGGCCTCGGCGCGCCGCGCGCTGGCGCTCGGCTTCCAGGGCAAGCTCTGCATCCATCCGAGCCAGGTGGGGCCGGTCAACGACGCCTTCTCGCCGACGGAGGAGGAGACGACACGCGCGCGGCGCATCGTCGCGGCATTCGACGAAGCCGAAGCCGCCGGCTCCGCCTCCATTCAGGTGGACGGCTATTTCGTCGATTACCCAATCGTCGAAAAGGCCCGCCGAACACTCGCATTGGCCGAGCGCATCGCAGGCCAGGGCTGAGGGCGGTCACTCCTCTGACGAAGGCTGCTCCGCCCACGGAGGCGGGCGCTTTTCGTTGAAGGCGTCTATGCCGGCGCGGGCGGCGGGCGCGCGGAGTAAGGCGGCTATGGTGCGGGCCGCATCGTCCAGGGTTTCGTCTATCGGGCGGTCGGACGCTGAGACAACGAGGCGCTTGGCTTCCGCGACGGCCCCAGGCTCCGAGCGGCGGACCTGGTCCAGCACCTCGGCCAGCGCCGCATCGGCCTCTTCCCGGCTGGCGGCGAGGATGTGGGCGAGGCCGTCGCGGAGCGCGTCGCGGCCGTCCAGTATGGCGCCGGTCGCGACCAGCCGCCGGGTCCAGCCCTCGCCCATGCGCCGCACGATATGGGGGATGACCTGCGCCGGGATGAAGCCGGAGCGCGCCTCGGGCAGGCCGATCTTCGCGTCCTCGCAGACGATCACGACATCCGAGCAGCAGGCCATGCCGAGGCCGCCGCCCGTGCAGGCGCCCTCGACCACGGCAATGACGGCCTGCGGCAGCGCGTTCAGCAGCTCCAGCACATGGCCCATCTTGCGATAGACGGGAAAGAGCGGGTCCGGGTCCGCGGGCGGCGGGATGTCGCCCAGCATCGACATGTCGCCGCCTGCCGAGAACTGCCCGCCCTCGCCGCGCAGCACGACGGCGCGCGCATCCGACGCCTCCGCTTCCCGGAAGGCGGCCGACAGGGCGTCCATCGTCTCCTGTGTCAGCGCATTGCGGCGCCCGGGCCTTGTCAGCAGCACATGAAGGGCGAATCCCTTCCGCTCGACCCGGACCGGGCTCACGATGGAGACCCGAACCCGCCCGCGCCGGGGGTTTCGACACGTAGCCCCTCGCCCTCGCGCACCGTGATTCCGGAGGGCTTGATCTCGAGAGCGGTTTCCGCGCCCGCGGCGTCGAGAAGCGCGAAGCGGCCGCGGCCGCCCGGTTCGCCGCCGGCGAGGCCCCAGGGGGCGTTGGCAAAGCGCTCGCCTGCGCCGTTGAAGAGACAGTCATGCCCGACAGGCCGCACCACACGATACAGCCCGCGCCCGCCCCGGAACTGTCCTGCGCCGCCAGAGCTTTCCAGCAAGCCGTAGCGCTCGACCCTCAGCGGGTATTCGGTCTCGATGGCCTCGACGGGCAGGTTGGAGGTGTTGGTGATACCGACCTGCACGCCGTCCTTGCCGTGCCCGCCGGGCCAGCCGCCGGCCCCGCCGCCGAGTGTTTCCAGATAGAGGTAGCCTTCGCCTGTCCTCGGGTCGATGCCGGAGAAGACGGCGGTGGTGTTCGCGCCATTGCCGGCTGCCGGCGCCCGATCCGGCATGGCCGGGGCGAGCGCACCGAACACCACGTCGATGATCCGCTGGCAGGTATGCGCCCGCGCCGCCACGGGGGCAGGGAATACGGCGTTGAGCAGGGAGCCGCGCGGCGCGGAAATCTCCACGCAGTCGATCACCGCCTGGTTGTTCGGCACCTCGGGGTCCAGCAGCGCCTTGAGCGTGTAGGTGACGGCGGCGACGGTCGCATTCATCGTCACATTGATATTGCCGGGCACCTGCGGCGCGGTGCCGGAGAAGTCGAAGCGCGCCCGCCCGCCCCTCTTCTCGACGGTGAGCGCGATAGGGATGTCGCGGGCCTCCAGCCCGTCATCGTCCATGACATCCTCGAAGCGGTAAGCGCCGTCCGGGATGGCGCGTATGGCGTCTGCCATGCGGCCTGCGGTGCGCGCCAGCATGTCCTCGAAGGCGGCGAGCACCGTATCGGCGCTATAGGCCGCGATGGTCTCCGCCATGCGCCTCACGCCCAGATTGCAGGCCGCGACCTGCGCGAAATAGTCCCCGCGCCGCTCGTTCGGCAGCCGCACATTCAGCAGCACGAGGTCGAACAATTCGCTTTGCAGCTCGCCCCGGCGGAAGAGCTTCACCACCGGAACGCGTAGCCCTTCCTGGTAAATCTCCGACATGCCGCCGGCCATCGACCCCGGCGCCATGCCGCCCACATCGGCGTGGTGGGCGATATTGCAGACCCAGGCGACGATGCGCCCGTCCGCGAAGACGGGCGCCGCCATGTTTATGTCGGGAAGGTGCGTGCCGCCTGCTGTGTGCGGGTCGTTGGCGATGACGATGTCGCCGTCCTCGATATCGTCGCCGTAGCGCGCCAGCAGGCATTCCATCAGTCCGCTCATCGACGCGATGTGTATGGGCAGGGACTGCTCGGCCTGTGCGATCAGCCGGCCGCTTGCGTCCATGATCGCGGTCGAGTGGTCGTGCCGTTCCTTGATATTGGTGGAATAGGCGCTCTTCATCAGCGCGGCGAAGGTCTCGTCGGTGATCGAGCGGAGCGCGTTGGCGAGGATTTCGAGGCCGATGGGGTCGAGAGCGGTCATGCGGCGATCCGGATGGTGAGGTTGCCATGGGCGTCCACGGCCGCGCTGTCGCCCGGATAGACGATGGCGGTGGCGTCGAGCTGTTCGATGACGGCCGGTCCGTCGATGCGGCTGCCGGCGCCGAGGCGGGCGCGGTCGTAAACGGGCGTGTCCGGGAACGTCCGCCCGGCGAAGCGCACGGGCCGGCGCTCCCTCGGCACAGGCGGCCCCTCGGCGGGCGGCAGGCGGGTCTCCGGCGCGCGGTAGAGGCGGGCCTTCGCCGTCAGGCGCAGGTTGACGATCTCGACCGGGTCCTCCGGATTGCGGAAGCCGTAGGCGAACTCGTGGGCGTCGAGGAACCGGTCGCGCAGATCGTCGAGACTGTCCGGCAGCGCCACGGCGAGCTCGAAATTCTGCCCGACATGGCGCATGTCGAGCGAGACCTCGGTCCGCCGGTCTTCCGCCCCGGCTTCGCCGGCAAACCACTGCCGGGCCCGGTCCTCCAGCTCCGCCAGGATGGCGGCGATGCGCGGGAACGCCCCGGGCGAGACGGCAATGCGCTCGCTGCGGGTGAAGGTCTCGCGCAGGTCGGAGACCAGCAACCCCTCCGCGCAGACGATGCCGGGCGCGGGCGGCACCAGGATTTCGCCGATCCCGATGCCGGCGGCCACATCGCGCGCATGCAGCGGTCCCGCACCGCCGAACGCCGCCAGCACATAACCGCGCGGGTCGTGGCCGCGTTCGACCGACACCGTACGGATTGCGCGGATCATGTTGGCGGCGACGATGTCGAGCATGCCTTCGGCGGTGCGTTCGACCGGAAGGCCGAGGCGCGCGGCGGCGGGCTCGAACGCGGCGCGGGCCTTCGCCTCGTCGAGGCGCATGCCGCCGTCCAGCAGGCCGCGCGCGCTGAGCCGCCCGAGCAGGAGATTGGCGTCGGTGACCGTCGGCTCCGTATTGCCGCGCCCGTAGCAGGCGGGGCCGGGGTCGGCGCCGGCGCTCCCCGGCCCGACCTTCATCAGGCCGTCGCGGTCGAACCAGGCGATAGACCCGCCGCCCGCCCCGATGGTGGCGATGTCGATCTGCGGCAGCCGGATGGGGAAACCGGCGACGGCGCGCTCATAGGCGATATCCGCTTCGCCGCCGCGGATGAGCGCCATGTCGGCGCTTGTGCCGCCCATGTCGAGCGTGACGAGATCGCCGAAGCCGGCGCGGCGGGCGGCGTGGATCGCGCCGACGACGCCCGCCGCCGGCCCCGAAAGCGCGGTGCGTACCGGGAAGGCCCGCGCGCGGGCCACCGACATCAGCCCGCCGCTCGACTGGTTGATGCCGAGCGCGGCATGGGGCGCTGCGGCCGACAGGCCCCGCTCCAGCCGGCCGAGATAGAGGTCCATCACCGATTGCAGGCAGGCGTTTACCGCGGTGGTCGAGAAACGCTCGAACTCGCGAAACTCGGGCTGCACTTCGGAGGACAGCGAGATGTTCAACTCGGGCAGCGCGGCGCGCAAGGCGTCGGCGAAAGCCCGCTCATGCGCGCCGTTCAGATAGGCGAACAGGAAGCACACGGCGCAGGCTTCCGCCCCGCTCGCGCGGACCGCTTCGACGGCAGCCTCGATATCGGCCGCGGCCGGCGCGCGCACCGACTCGCCCGCCGCGTCCATGCGCTCGGCCAGCTCGAAGCGCCGCTCCGCCGTCACGGGCGGAGCCGGAAAGGTGCGGCGGAAATCGTACATATGCGGGCGGACCTGCCGGCCGATCTCCAGCAGGTCGCGGAAGCCCTCGGTGGTGACCAGCGCCGCGCGGCCGCCCTTGCCCTGGATCAGAGCGTTGGTTGCGACGGTCGTGCCGTGCGCGAGGCGGGAGACCTCGTCGAGGGCGATCCCGCAGGCATCCGCCATCTCCCGAATGCCCTCCAGTATGGCGCGGCTCGGGTCGTCCGGCGTGGAAGGGCGCTTGAAGACATGCACCTCGCCGGAGCCGTCATTGACGGCGGAGAAGTCTGTAAAGGTGCCGCCGACATCCACCCCGACGATCCAGGACCCGGCCTGCCGGCTAGTCATCGCTCGATCCCGACATGCGGATGTCCCCCTGTGGCCCGTCCGGCGCGCGCCAATCTAGCCCACATTCCCTGCCGGGGTCACGGGCCGGCGCGTCGGATAAGCAGCCGTCGTTGCAGGGGACTGTTCGCTTGCAATTTGCTGTCAAAGTTGGCAAGATGCGGTCATGCCGGTGCAGATCACGATAAGGGGCGTCGCGGAGGAAGTTCGCGACGAATTGGCATTGCGGGCGGCCGAGCGCCGCCAGTCCATGCAGGAATTCCTGCGCTGCGAGTTGGAGCGTATGGCGTCGCGTCCCACCCCCGATAGCTGGCTTCGGGGCGTGCGCCGCCGCAAGGACGCTGCCGGCAGCCATGTGCGACCCTCGGATATTCTGCGGGCGCGAGACGCGGACCGTAGGTGAGCGTTGTTATCGATGCCTCGGTCGTCGTCGCCGCGCTGGTCGACTCCGGTCCCCACGGCGAATGGGCGGAAGCGTTAGTGGCCGCGAACGCCCTGACAGCGCCGGAGCTTGTTCTGGCGGAAGCCACCAATATCCTGCGCCGCATTGAGCGGACGGGTATAATTTCCCGGATCGAGGCGAATGGCGCGCAGGCCGATTTGCTCGGAATGGATATCGAACTGTTTCCTTTCGCTCCGTTCGCCCGCCGCGTCTGGCAGCTGCGTAGCAATCTGACCAGCTATGACGCTTGGTACGTGGCGCTGGCTGAAGCGCTGGAGTGTCCGCTGCTTACGCTGGATCGGAAGCTTAGCCGGGCGCCCGGACCGGGATGCGCCTTCATCCTCCCGCCCCGCTCGCGGGTTTCGGACGGGACGGCCCTCTGCTAGGGTCCGCGTTCTGTTTGACCTTCCGGAGAGGCCGGTGGCGAAACGATTCGAGGACGCGCTCGGCAACCTGCCCAGGCTGAAGCGGCTGATCCAGGCGAGCGAATTCGACCTTGTGGTGGCCGCCTCGCCGGAGAACGTGCTCTATACGAGCGACGTCTTCATCTCGACGCAGGTCGATATCCGCGACCGGCTGGCGTTGATCGCCTGGGACGGGGTGCGCGAGCCGGTGTTCATCCTCTGCCGGGTGGAGGAGGGCTTCGCGCGGGAAGAGGGCTGGATCACCGACATCCGCGCTTACAAGGAGTTCGTCACCTCGCCCGTGGACATGCTGGCGGAGGTCATCGACGAGTTGGGCGCCTCGCGCGGGCATGTGGGGCTGGAGCTCGACTACCTGCCGGCTGTCTATTACGAGCGCCTGAGGGCCCTGCTGCCGAATGCGCGGTTCGGGCGTGCAGAGCCGGTCTTCGACCGCGCCCGCGTCATCAAGACGCCGCGCGAACGCGAGCGCCTCGCCGAAGGCTTTCGGGGCACCGAGCGCGCGCTGAAGGAAGCCTTCCTGGCGACGCGGCCCGGCGACACGGAGCGCGACATGTGTTTCCGCCTCGCCGACGGCATATTGCGGCACGGTGCGGAGTCCGTGGCGTTCACCCATATCAATGGCGGGCCCAATACCGGCTTCCCGCACAAGGATCCTTCGGACTACCGGGTCAAGCGCGGCGACATCCTGAAGGCCGACGCCGGCGGGCGCTACGGGCGCTACTACTCCAATGTCGGCCGTACGGCGAAGCTCGGGCCGCTCAACGACGAGGACCGGTCCTGGTGGTCGCGGCTGCGCGAAATCCACCACGAACTGATCGATATGGTTCGGCCGGGGAATACCGGGCGCCAGCTGTTCGAGCGCGCAACCGTGCTGCATGAGCGCCACGGCATCCCCTTCCCCTATGCGCATAACGGCCACGGGCTCGGCCTGCTGGTGCATGAGCGCCCGCTCATCAGCCCGCATGAGGACATGGCCTTCGAGCCCGGCATGATGAGCACGATCGAGACGCGCGTGCGCTGGGTCGGGAAGTGCGGCTACCATATGGAGGACCTGCTGGAGGTGACGGAAGGCGCGCCAGTGCTGCGGTCCGACTATTTCGACAATGAGGAGATTCTGGTCGTCGATGCCTGACCTAATAAGCAGGGCGGCCGGCAACGGGAGCAACAGGGAGGACAAGAAGACATCATGCTCAAGAAAATTGCACTGGCCGCAGCGGCGGCGTCCCTTGCGGCCGGCAGCGCCGCGGCATATCCGGACAAGCCGATTACGCTGATCGTGCCCTACAAGGCCGGCGGCACCACGCATACCAAGTCGATGGTGCTCTCCAAGGCGCTCGGCAAGGAACTCGGCGGCACGGTCGTGGTCAAGACCCGTCCCGGCGCCGGCAGCGCGGTGGGCGTGACTTTCCTTTCCAAGGCGAAGCCCGACGGCCATACCATTGCCTATACCGACCTCGGCAACCTGATCTGGAACCCGATGACCAAGAAGGACGTCGCCTACAAGGTCGATGACCTCCGCCTCATCGCCGGCATCAGCGAATACCAGTCGGCGCTCATCACCACGCCTGACAAGCCCTACAAGACGCTCGACGAGCTGCTGGCATATTCGAAGACCAACCCGCTCAATGTCGCGGATATGGGTGGCATGTCGAAAGTGTTCCTGAACTACATCGCGGCCAAGGAAGATGTGAAGTGGACGGCGATCCCGACGCGCGGCGGCGGCGAGATGGTGCCATTCCTGCTCGGCGGCAAGATCGACTTCGCCTTCAGCGGCGGCATTCACCAGAAGCATGGCGACAAGATGATCGTGCTGGCCTCGTTCCTCGCGAACGGTCTGGCGAAGGACCCCGATGCGCCCACGACCCAGGAGCGCTACGGCATCGCCATGCCCGGCAATTCCGTGCTGGTGGCCCCGGCGGGGATCTCCGACGAGATCGCGATGAAGCTGGAGGCCGCGGCCAAGGCGGCGATGGAAGATCCGGACTTCACCCAGGTGCTGCAGAACATCCAGTTCCCGAAGCGCTACATCCCGTCGTCCGACATTTCCGACTTCGCGGCCAAGGTTACGAAGAGCCTTCAGGAGGTCGTTGCAGCGACGCAATAGAGGCCGGAAACCGGGGCGCCCCCCGGGCGCTCCGGCCCGGATCGACGCCCGGTGTCGCTTTTCGTCACCCCGGACTTGATCCGGGGTGACTGGATGAGGCGCCGGGCGGCGGATGAGAACACGCGCTATACAAAGCCTCCGGAAACAGATGCGCGAATCCGATAGCCGGCAAGCGGGAGGGAAGCACAGCCGCATGAGGCCGCGCCCTTGAGAACGACCCACATATGGGCGGGAGTATCACTGGTCCTGGCGTCGATCTGGTGCCTGTTCTGGGTGATTCCGGACAACACATACCCGCCCGACAGCGAGCTCGACCTTGCGCCCTCCCTGGTGCCGTCCATCGCCATCGGATCCTGCCTGATCCTGGCGGCGGTCATGGCGGCGCAGGCCATTTTCGGCGGCAGGAAGGTCGAGGCGGGCGAGGACCATCTGGACGAGGAGTTCGGCGCCGAGGCGACGGGCGCCAGCGGCCGCGTCCTGCTGAACCTGCTCATCTGGTTCGCCACCGCCTGCGCGTCGTGGTTCCTGATCGAGCATGTGGGCTTCGAGCCGGCCATGACGCTCTTCCTGGTCGCCACCATGCTGTTCGTCGGCGCGCGCAACCCCTGGACCATCGCGCTGGTCTCGCTCGCCACGCCGATCGTGCTCTCGCAGGCGGCCTACCAGTTCTTCAACACCGAACTCCCCGCCTTCTGGCGTTGAGCGCGGCGGGAACGGGCGCGTCGCATGGACATACTCAACAGCATGCTCGGCGGTTTCGAGGCCGCGTTCACGCTCGTCAACCTTGCCTATATCTGCGTCGGCATCGTGCTCGGCATCATCTTCGGCGTTCTGCCGGGGCTCGGCAGCGTCACCGCGCTCGCCATGCTGATCCCGATCACCTTCTATTTCACGCCGCTCGCCGCCATCGCCTTCCTGGTCGGCATCAACAAGGGCGGCACCTCCGGCGGGGCGATCCCGGCCATCCTCATCAACGCGCCCGGAACGCCGGAAGCGGCGGCGACCGCGCTCGACGGCTACCCGCTCGCCAGGCAGGGCCGGCCGGAAAAGGCGATGAAGACGGCGCTCTATTCCTCCGTCTTCGGCGACACCTTCTCCGACATCGTGCTCATCCTGCTGGCTGCGCCCTTCGCGGCCATCGCGCTGACCTTCGGTCCCAACGAACTCACCACGATCATCCTGTTCTCCTTCACCATGATCGCCGCGCTGGCGGGCCGCTCGCTCGTCAAGGGACTGATCGCGGCGGCGCTCGGGCTGTTTCTCAGCACATGGGGCCTCGACCCGGTGGACAGCACGGAACGGATGACCTTCGGCACCATCTACCTCTATGACGGCATTCCGCTGCTGCCCTTCGCCATCGGCACGCTGGCGCTGAGCTCCGTCCTCTCGCAGCTCTACGACATGCGCCGGGACAGGGGAAAACCGCCGCCGCCGCCCCTGCCGCCGGCAACGCAATTCCGGGCCGAGAACCGCATTGCGCCCCGGGAGTTCTGGGGCAATTGGAAGACGCTGATCCGCTCCGCCTGCATCGGCACGGGCGTCGGCATCCTCCCGGGCCTCGGCGTCACGCTTGCGGCGTTCCTCGGCTACGGCGCCGCAAGGCGCGCGTCCCCGCGCGGCGACAAGTTCGGCACGGGCGAGCTCGAAGGCATCCAGGCGACCGAAGCCGCCAACAGCGCCGTGGTCGGCTCCAACCTTATTCCCACCATCGCGCTCGGCATTCCCGGCAATGTGGCGGCGGCGCTGCTCATCGGCGCGTTCATGATCCACGGCGTGGTGCCGGGGCCGCTGATGATGGTGAACCACGCCGAGCTCATCTACTCGATCTTCGCATCCATGCTGATGGCCAATCTCGCCCATCTCATCATCGGGCGCGTCGGCATCCGCATCTGGGTCCAGTTCGTCAAGATCCCGAAGCACATCGTGCTGCCGACCGTCGTGCTGCTCTGCGTGGTCGGGGTCTATATCCCGACCAATTCCATGTTCGACGTGGGCATGCTGTTCATGTTCGCGGGCGTCGGCTACCTGATGCGCAAGGCGGGCTTCTCCATCGTCTGCCTGGTGATCGGCTTTCTGCTCGGCGAGAATTTCGAGATCTATCTGCGGCAGACGGTGCTCATCAACAAGGCGGATCTGACCGTATTGCTGACGAACCCCATTTCGCTCGCATTCCTGCTGCTCACGCTGTTCTTCGTCTGGCATTTCGGCATTCGCTTGCCGCTCCGGCAGAAGCGCGAGCGCGCCGCGGCCAGGGACGCCGGCGCATCATCCGGCTGACCGCCGTTCCGTCGGGGCTTTACTCCGCCGCCAGATCCTTCTGGTCGTCGGCATTGTAGTTGGCGTCGTACCACCAGGCGAGATGGTCCTCATAGATGACAGGAGGCCAGCGGGGCGGGTTGTCGGGACCGGCGCAGGTGGGCGCGCAGCTTATTTCGGCGTCGAGGTTCGGGCCGAAGAAATAGGGGATGGCGTAGCGGTGTCGGCCCGCCGGCGGCAGCGCGCGGTGCGGGGTGGACTTGTAGCGCCCGTTGGTCCAGCGGTGCAGCATGTCGCCCGTATTGACGACGAAGCTGTCCTCGACGAAGGGCACATCCTCCCAGCCGCCGCCCTCGCGCCGGATCTGCAGGCCCGGCACGTCGGATTGCGCGAGGAAGGTCATGAAATTGGTGTCTGTGTGGGGCGCGATGCCGTAGCGGCCGGGCTCGCGCGCGGCGGGCGGGTAGTGCGAGAGGCGGAAGGAGAACTGGCTGCGGGTGAAATGCGGGTCGAACCAGTCCTCCGGCAGGCCGAGCGAGAGCGAAAGCGCCGGCAGCATGCTTACCGCCAGCCGGTCCACCGTCTCGCAATAGTCGAGCACCGTCTCGCGGAAGCCCGGCAGGCTCTCCGGCCAGCGATTCGGCCCGGCGAAACGCCGCCCGGCCAGCGGGTCGTCGGCCCCGCGCTCGCGCTTGATGAAAAAGGCCTCGTTCATGTCCGGCTTGGCCTGGGCCTCGCTGACGCGCGAGGTGCGCACATTGTAGCGCGCCATCGCCATATAGCCGTTATTGTGCTCGTTCATAAGCACCGCATGCTTGGCGGCTTGCGGCTGGGCGTGGAACCGCTCCGCTTCCGCGAACATGCCCCGGATCTTCTCCTGCGGCACGCCGTGGTTCACAAGGATGAAGAAGCCCACATGCTCCAGCGCGCCGGCGAGGGCGTCGGCCACGTCCTCCCGGCTCCGGGACAGGTCGATCAACGGGATCATGGCGCGTCCTCCCTCCGTTGCCCTCCCAGTCTAGCCGATAATGACCGGCTCCACCCTCTCCAGCATCCAGCGGGCGAACGCCGTCACGCGCGCATCGGCGCCGGGCCCGCCCATGACCTGCGCGCCGACGGGCAGGCCGCCCACGCCCATGAGCGGCATGGAGACCGCCGGCGCGAACAGGATCGAGGACGGCGTGTTGAACACGGCGTCGCCGGTGGGTCTGGTCATCGGCGTCTCGCCCGGCCTGTCGCCAGCCCACACATGCGCCGGGCCGGGACAGCTCAGCATCAGCGCGCCGTCCACGACCTCCAGCGCGCGGGCCCAGGCCGCCTGCGCCGCCTCGCGCCCGGCGAGCGCTTCATGATAGTCCGCCACCCTCATCGCCTCGGCGGCCTCCAGCGACTGCCGGGCGCGGAAGCTGATCGCGTCCGGGCCCATATCCGCCAGCGCGCGATGCAGCCAGCGGTTTTCCCAGCCAATGACGGCGTAGCAGATCGCCGAGGCCTGCATGAGTTCCGCGTCGAGCGCCGCCAGCACCGGGTCGTCCGCCGGGCGCAGCACCGTCACCCCCGCCGCCGCCACGCCTTCCACTAGGCGGCCGAACGCTTCCTTGGTTGCGTCGTCCAGCGCCGGCCAGCCCGCGCCCTCGATGACGAGGAGACGGCCCGGCTTCTCGGCCGGCGGCGGATCGGCCGGGCCCGCAAGGCTGCGATGTCCGGGGTCGCCGCCTGCGCGTTTTGCGATTTCCGCCGCCACAAGCCACATGTCCTCTATGGCATTGGCGTGAACGCCGTGGACGCTCTGGCTGCTCGTCTGGCGTTCGCCGCGGTTGATCGCGCCCTTGCTCGGTTTCAGGGCGACATTGCCGCAATAGCCCGCCGGGCGCACGATGGAGCCGCCCACCTGGCTGCCGATGGCGGCCGGCAGCATGCCCGCCGCCACCGCCGCGGCCGACCCGGATGAGGAGCCGCCGGGGGTCCGTGTCGCGTCGAAGGGGTTGGTCGTCGGGCCGGGGTGCGCGCCGCCGAGCTCGGAGGTCACGGTCTTGGCGAGCACGACCGCGCCCGCCTCTCGCAGCGCGGCCACCGCCGCATTGTCGCGCTTCGGGAAACTGCCCCGATAGGCCCGGCAGCCCATCTCCGTCGGCATGGTCCGCGTTTCCAGCAGGTCCTTGACGCCGACCGGCATGCCGTCCACGGCCGAAAGCGGCCGGCCCGCGCGCCAGCGTTCCGCGCTCGCATCCGCCGCCTTGCGCGCGCCCTCCGCATCGGTCGCGGCGAACGCCTGCAGGACGGGCTCACGCGCCTCGACCGCCTCCAGACAGCGCTCCAGATAGGCGCGCGGCGTGTCGCGGCCCTCGCGGAAAGCCGGGCGCGCATCGTGGAAGGTGAGCCCCCGGAAGCTTTTCGGATCGTATCGCATGGGGCGAGCCTAGCCCGGTTGCCTCCCCCTTGTCATGGCCGCTCCCGCATCATTGCTGTCCGGTTTGGATTTAACGGTCGGGGCGCACGGCCCGGATGCGACTGGGCTTTGAAGAGTGCGGCCGTATCGAAGCTCGAATTTGAACCCGATGCCTGCCCCTCTGTCCTCGTCCTGAGTAGCCGACCGGAGGGAGGCGTATCGAAGGACGGTCTCGCCCGCGTCCGGCTCCCTCGATACGCGGCTGGCGCCGCTACTCGGGATGAGGGCTCGATACGCGGCTGGCGCCGCTACTCGGGATGAAGGCTCGATACGCGGCTGGCGCCACGCGTTCCCGAACCCCCAATCGGGACCCGGTCAGCTTTCCCCAATGGCTGAACCGGACAGCAATGCTCCCGCACGGCGCGCGCCCATCCTCTGCCGGCACCTTGTATCGGGGACGCCGATGCCGCTAGGGTTTCGCTTCGCCCGCCGCGTCGAACCCTTCCGGACGGAGGCCCTGCCATGCTGCGTTTCTGGACGGTCTGCCTGGCGCTTCTTTTCGCCCCGCTCGCCGCGGCGGACGGAAAGGAGCTGAAGCCCAAACTCGGGGATATCGGCGGCGCCCGCTATGCAGAAGTTTCGGAGAGCCGCGAGGCCTGCCGGAACGCCATTGAGGGCAGAGTCGCCCTTTGCCGCCTGAACACAAGCTTCGAGGGCGATGCCGAAAACCGGAAATACGCCCGCTGCCTGCCGGTGTTCGCATGGCAGGCGGAGAGCTGCGCCGCGCATTTCCGCCGCCAGGCCGGCAAATGCGAGGGCCGGGGCCCGGCGCGCATCGACGGCTTCGCGCGCTTCGGCTGCACGGTGGAAGCCGGGGAGGAAAGCGCCGGGCCCGCTATTGCGCCGGCCGACCGGGCGATGCAGGTGCGGGCGCGGGCCGGTCTGCGCAGCGGACCCGGAACCGGCCATGCCTTGACCGGGGCGCTGGAAGCGGGCCGCGAGGTGCGGGTGACGGGCGAGGCCGGCGACTGGCTCAGGATCGAGGCGCCGGGCGGCGGCGCGGCCTTCGTTCACGCCTCGCTGCTCGTTCCGCCCGTGCCCCGGGCCCCGGCCCTCGCGCCGACATGCGCGGGCATGAGCCGGGGCGCGGCCTGCTGGCTGGAACTCGCTGGCGCCGAACGCTGCCGCTTCTGGTACGACTATTACGATCCCGGGGTCGGCTGGGCCTGGTCAGGCGAATGCCGGGACGGCGTCGCCGACGGGCCGGGTGTGCTGACGGCGACGGCCGCCGTCGGGTCCGCCGAGCTTTTCGGCGCGTTCGGCGGCGGCAGGATGCAAGGCCTGTGGATCGTCCGCCATGCCGACGGCAGAATCGATCAAGGGTCCTACCTGGACGGCCGGAAGCATGGCCGCTGGATGGATCGCTACGCCAATGGCAGGGTCGATGAAGGCTCCTATGTAAACGGCCGGAAGCATGGCCGGTGGGTGGATCGTTACGCCAGCGGCAACAGACTGGAATACGAGTACGATAACGGCGCGCTCGACAGGCGGCCGGGGGTCTATATCACGGAGGGCGGCGAACGCCGTCCGGGGCGCTGGTCCGGCAATTGCTTCCTGGACGCGGAAGGCCGCCTGCTGGTCTGGCGCGGCGACAGGCGGGCATGTTCGCCGGGATAGCGGAAGGCGCTCCGGTTGGCGTGAACGTCACGCCGGAGGCAGGGCCAGCGGAACGAGTTTCGACTTTCCGATTACCGGGTCACGGGTGAGCAGAAGAACGTTATGCACGGCGCTGGTCGTCGCGACGATCCCGTCCGCCGGGTCGGCTCGGAAGTCGAGACGGACCGAAGCCCGCCCGGCAAGGCGAAGATGAGGATGTGGGTGTCAAGATTCAGAATCGGCTTCCCATTCGGCCCCCCGTGCCGAAGATGTCCCCCCGCATCTTCACTTTGTGGCTGAGGCTGCCGATGAGTTCGGCGTGCCGCCGCTCATAGGGCAACAGATGCGCAACCGGCTTTCCGTGCCTGGTGATGACCAGGCCGTCATCGCCACTGCCCAAAAGCAGGGATGGCATGTCCTCAAAACCCTGAGCGGATCGTCCGAAAGCTTCATCGACGAAATCCAATACGCCTGAACGGAACCCGGACACCCCTACCGCCACCGGAACCCTCCTGGGCAGTTACGACATTTCACGACATCCGGGCGGGGGTCCCCGATCCGGTGGGGGCGCGGCGTTGACAACCTATCCGCGACCTTCGAGGATGCCGGCGGTTCCGAGGCAGGTCCGGCGCCATAGCGAATCCCGGCGCCGGAACGGGACCGGAATACGATCGGGAGGAGACGAATATGAAGAAACTATTGGTTGCCGCGACGTCCGCAGCGCTATTGGCCGCCGCAGCGGCTGCGTCGGCGGAGGAGCCCAAGCGGGGCGGCACACTGACATTCTCGTACCGGATCATCGCCGGGCATTTCAATCCGACGATCGCCTCCGGCACGCCCACGGGCATCCCCGGCACACAGCTGTTCGCGGCGCTGCTCAGGTTCGACGACGAGTGGAACCCGAAGCCCTATCTGGCGGAGAGCTGGGACATTTCCGATGACGGCCTCAAGGTGACCGTCAAGCTGCGCGCGAACGCCCGTTTCCATGACGGCCAGCCGATCACTTCCGAGGATGTGAAGTTCTCCATCGAGACCTACCAGCAGCACCACCCGTTCAAGCCGATGTATGCGCCGGTCGAGTCCATCGACACGCCGGATCCGTTGACCGCGGTGTTCAACCTCAGCAGCCCGCATCCGGCGATCCTGCTCGCATTTTCCTCGCAACTGGGCGTGGTGATTCCGAAGCATGTCTACGGCGACACCGACAATATCCGCCAGCACCCGCAGAACAGCCAGAACGTGGTCGGCTCCGGCCCCTTCAAGCTGAAGGAATTCAAGCCCGGCGAATACATCATCATGGAGCGCAATGAGGACTATTTCCTCGAGGGCAAGCCCTATATCGACCGGATCGTCTACAAGAAGATCTCCGAGACGACGAGCCGCGTGATCTCGCTGGAGAAGGGCGATGTCGATCTGACCGCGTTCGAGTCCGATGCGCCGTTCCTCGACCGCCTGAAGAAGAACGAGCATCTGACGCTGACGCCGGACGGCTATTCGGCTATCGGCCCGCTGGAGTGGCTCGCCTTCAACACCAAGCGCAAGCCCTTCGACGACAAGCGCGTGCGCCAGGCCATCGCCTACGCCATCGACAAGGAGTTCATCCTGAAGGTGCTCTATGGCGGCTATGCGCAGCGCTCGCTCGGCCCGATCCATCCGGGCAGTGTGTTCGCGCCGAAGGACGTGAACCCCTACAGCTACGACATCGAAAAGGCGAAGGCGCTGCTCGACGAGGCCGGCTACACGCCCGATGCGGACGGCATCCGCATCCGCACCACGCTGGACTACATTCCCGCCGGCGGCACCTGGAAGCGCAAGACCGAATTCGTCAAGGCGCAGCTCAAAAAGGTCGGGATCGACGTGACGATCAAGGCTTCGGCAGATTTCCGGGCCTGGATCAAGACCGTCTCCAACCACGAGTTCGACATGACGATGGACTCGGTCTTCAACTGGGGCGACCCGGTGATCGGCGTGCATCGCACCTACCAGTCCACGAACATCCGGCCCGGCGTACCGTGGCACAACACCCAGCAGTTCCAGAACGCCGAGGTCGATGCGGTCATGGAAAAGGCGGGCAAGGAGCTGGACCGTGACAAGCGCGCGGCGCTCTACGGGGAGATGCAGAAGCTGGTCGTCGATGAGGCGCCGATCGCCTATCTGCACACCTCGCCTTACCACACGGTCTTCAACCACGACCGTGTCGGCAACCCGCCGGTGGACTCCATCTGGGGCGTGTGCTCGCCGTGGGACGAGGTCTATATCAGGTAGCCCGGCCGGAACCGGGGCGGCGTAACCCGATGCCGCCCCGGTTCCGGGACCTCAAGCCGAGGACGGACGCGCCATCGCATTCCTGACCGTCATCGCCCAGCGCCTGTTCTACGCTGCTGCGTTGCTGCTGGCCGTCATCGTCTTCAATTTCATCCTCCTCTCGCTGGTGCCGGGCGACATCGCCGACACGCTCGCCGGGGAAAGCGGCGGCGCCAGCCAGGAGGTAATGGACGATATCCGCCGCACCTACGGGCTCGACCGGCCATTCCACATCCAGTTGGCGACCTATGTGGGCAAGGTGGTCCAGGGCGACCTCGGCACCTCCTACTATTTCAACCTGCCGGTCACCGAACTCATCCTCGGGCGCGTCGCGCCGACCCTGTTGCTGGTCGTTACGGCGCTGGTACTCGCCATCCTGATCGGCACGCTGTTCGGCGTCATTGCCTCGCGCCGGCCGAACGGGCTGTTCAGCCATTTCGTCACCGTGCTCGCCCTGGTCGGCTTCTCGGCGCCGGTGTTCTGGACCGCCTTCCTGCTGATCGTGCTGTTTGTCGCCATGCTGGAGATCATGCCGCTTTCGGGCCTCGTGGACCCGACGACGCCGAGAGGCACCTTCACCTGGTATCTCGACGTGCTGCACCACCTGTTCCTGCCGGTGCTGTCGCTGTCGTCAATCTACCTCGCCGCCTACAGCCGCCTAGCGCGCGCGAGCATGATGGACGTGCTGGGCTCGGACTACATTCGCACCGCCCGCGCCAAGGGCCTCGGCGAAACCGCCGTCACCTACAAGCATGCGCTCCGCAATGCGATCATCCCGGTCATCACCATCGCCGGGCTCCAGTTCTCGCACATCTTCTCGGGCGCGGTTGTGGTGGAAACGGTGTTCACCTGGCCGGGGCTGGGCACGCTCGCCTTCGAATCGATCCTGCGCGGCGACACGCCGACTATCATGGGCATTCTGTTCTTCTCGGCCATGATCGTCATCGTCGTCAATCTGCTGACCGACCTCGCATACCGGCTGGTGGATCCGAGAATCCGCTCGGCGCGCAACGCATGACGGAGCAGCGGACAACCACGCCCGACAGCGGCCCGGAAACGGTCCGCGTCGAGCGCCCGGTTGTCGAGTTCCTGCGCATGTATGTGCGCAACTGGGCAGCTGTCGCGGGCTTCCTGGTGTTCGCAGCCATCGTCTTCTCGGCGCTGTTCGCACCCGCGATCATGGCCGTGGACCCGTTTGAGATGGTGTGGATGCCCTTCACCCCGCCAGGGCAGGACGGCTATATCCTCGGCACCGACAATCTCGGGCGCGACATGCTGACGGCGATCGTCTATGGCGCGCGCGCCACCCTGGTGGTCGGGGCCTCGGCGGCGGCGCTCACCATCGTTATCGGCCTCACAATCGGTTCGCTTGCCGGATACTACCGCGGCTGGGTCGATGAAGTGCTGATGCGCATCACCGAGTTCTTCCAGGTATTGCCGCCGCTGCTTCTCGCCATGGTGCTGGTGGCGCTGTTCGAGCCGACGCTTACCACGGTCGCCATCGCCATCGGCGTCGTTACCTGGACAGGCGTTGCGCGCCTGGCGCGGGCCGAGTTTATGCGTATTCGCGAGCTGGAGTTCGTCAAGGCGGCGCGTTCGATAGGATCGCGCGACCGGCGCATCATCTGGCGCGTGATCCTGCCCAACGCGTTGCCGCCGCTGATCGTGAACGCCGCGCTCACCGTCGGCGTGGCGGTCCTGTTCGAGGCGGCGCTCAGCTTCCTCGGGCTGAGCGACCCCAATGTGATGAGTTGGGGCAAGCTCATCGGCGATAACCGGGACTATCTGCTGGACGCGCCCTGGACGGTCACAATTCCAGGCGTTGCGATCTTCCTGACCGTGTTGGCCGTCAGCCTGATCGGGGACGGGCTGAACGACGCCTTCAACCCCCGGTTGCGGGAGCGCTGAGCCGTGGAGGCGGCCGTGCCCCCCTTGCTCGAAGTCGAGGGCCTCGAAGTCGAGTTCCGCACCCGCCAGGGCGTCGCCCGGGTACTCGACGGCGTTGCGCTCTCGCTGGAGCCCGGCCGGACGTTGGGAATCGTCGGCGAGTCCGGATGCGGCAAGAGCATGACGGCGCTTTCAATCATGCGCCTGGTGCCGGTGCCGCCCGGACGGATCGGCGCCGGCACGGTCCGGCTCAACGGCGAGGATCTGCTGCAGGCGAGCGACAAGCGTATGCGGGAGGTCCGCGGCAAGGACATCTCGATGATCTTCCAGGAGCCGATGACCTCGCTCAATCCGGTTTATTCCATCGGCGACCAGATAGCCGAGACCGTGCGCCTGCATGAAGGACTCAGCCGCCGGGATTCGCTGGACCGCGCCGTCGAGATGCTGAAAGCGGTCCATATCCCCGCTGCCGAACGGCGCGTGCGGGAATTTCCCCACCAGATGTCGGGCGGGATGCGCCAGCGCGTGATGATCGCCATGGCGCTCGCCTGCCGGCCGAGCGTGCTGATCGCCGATGAGCCGACGACCGCGCTTGACGTCACCGTGCAGGCCCAGGTCTTCGATCTCCTGAAGGAGCTTCAGGAAAAAACCGGCACAGCCATCATTCTCATCAGCCACGATATGGGCGCGATCGCCGAAATGGCCGACCGTGTGATGGTCATGTATGCCGGACGCATCGTCGAGGAAGCTGCGACCGGCGAGATTCTCGAAAGCCCGAAGCATCCCTATACGCAGGGCCTGATCGCCTGCGTGCCGCATATGCAGGAGGCGCCGCCGCCCGAGCGGGGCGCGCTGACGGAAATCCCCGGCGTCGTGCCGGCGCTTACCGACCTGGGCGCGGGCTGCTCCTTCGCGCCGCGCTGCGGCCACGCGAGCGATATCTGCCGGAGTCGTGCGCCGGAGCCCTTCGCAGTCAGCGCGGACCACCGGGTCGCCTGCTGGCTCCATGAAGAGGCGGACGCGGCATGACGGACGCGGACTATCTTCTGGAGGTTCGCGATCTCAAGGTTCATTTCCGCCTGCCCCGCCGCAACATCCTCACGCCCGGCGGCACGGTGCATGCCGTGGACGGCATCGGCTACAGGGTACGCCGCGGCTCAACCTTCGGGATCGTCGGCGAGAGCGGTTCGGGCAAGACGACCGCCGCACTTGCCGCCATGCGGCTCGTGCCGGTCACCACAGGGTCGATCCGGCTCGACGGCGTCGAGATGACGACTCTCGAGGGCGACGCGCTGCGCGAGATGCGCCGCAAGATCCAGATTGTGTTTCAGGATCCCTATTCGTCGTTGAATCCGCGTATGCGCGCCGGGGCTATCGTCCGCGAACCGATGGACCTGATGGATGTGGGCGCCCCCGGAGAGCGCGACCGCCGCGTCGCCGACCTGTTCCACCGCGTCGGCCTCAGACCCGAGCAGGCCGCCCTCTTCCCGCACCAGTTCTCGGGCGGCCAGCGCCAGCGGATCGGCGTCGCGCGGGCGCTTGCAACGCAGCCGGAGCTGATCGTCTGCGACGAGCCGGTCTCGGCCCTCGATGTGGCGATCCAGGCGCAGATCCTGAACCTGCTGCGCGAGTTGCAGGACGGGTTCGGCCTGACCTACCTGTTCATCTCCCACGACCTCGGCGTGGTGCAATATATCTGCGACGACATTGCAGTCATGTATCTCGGCGAGATCGTCGAACAATCGGACCGCGTCTCGCTCTTCACCCTGCCGCTGCATCCCTACACATGGGCGCTGATCTCGGCCGTGCCGTCCGCGCGGCGCCGCACAGGCGAGAGGGATACCCGGGTCCGTCTTCAGGGCGACCCGCCCAATCCCATCGACCCGCCCCCCGGCTGCCGCTTCGCGCCCCGCTGTCCCTTTGCCGTGGACCGGTGCCGCCGCGAGAAACCGGCCCTGCGCGAGGTGCGCAAGGGGCATCTGGTTTCCTGCCATCTGGTCGGCGACGACTGCGTGCCGCCCCACGCGGCCGGCGCCGGCGTTTCCTAGCGGGGCGTCGCCCGCTTCCGTCACCAGCCGAAAGCCTTTATCCATAACCCTTCAGCAGCCGCATCCCGAAACACGGACGAAGGCCCGAAAACACCATGCCCGAACTCTTCGAAGTCCTCCACGGCACCCGCGCCATGCGTCGGCTGAAGCCGGACCCGGTGCCGGACGAACTGATCCGCAAGATCCTGGAGGCCGGCGCTTCCGCCGCCAATGGCGGCAATTTCCAGCGCTGGCGGTTCATGGTCATCAAGGACCGCGAGATCAAGAAGGCGGTCAAGGTGCATTACAAGCGCGCCTTCGACGAGATTATCGGGCCGCGCTACAAGCAGAGCGCGCCGCCGCCCGGCAGCTCGGCGGAGAAATATCACCGCCAGCACGACGCGGTGGAATATCTGACAGATCATTTCGACGAAGCGCCGGTCTGGATCGTCGCCTGCCTGGCGGAAGGCGAGGCGCCGACCCGCATGTCGGGCGCGTCGATCTATCCGGCCGTGCAGAACATGTTGCTGGCGGCGCGCGGCCTCGGCCTCGGCTCCACGCTTACCACCCGGCATCTCCTCTTCGAGGAAGACAGCGAACGAGCGCTCGGCCTGCCGCCGGGGGTGCAGTCCTACGCCATCCTGCCGATCGGCTGGCCGATGGGCAATTTCGGCCCGGTCGGGCGGGGGCCGCTTGAAGATATCGTTTATCTTGACCGCTGGGGCGAGCGCTGGGACGCGCTGGACTCCGCTTCGAACGACGGGGAATAGCCGCGATGATGACGCTTCACGGACGCAGCAACTCGATCAATGTGCAGAAGGCGATGTGGGCGATCGGCGAGGTCGGCGCCGCCTGCGAGCGGCTCGATGTCGGCGGGCCGTTCGGCGGCAACGATACGCCCGAATACCGCGCCATGAACCCGAACGGCCTCGTGCCTGTGCTGGTTGATGGCGACGCGGTCATCTGGGAAAGCCACACCATCGTGCGCTATCTGGGCGCGCTGCACGGCGTTGGCGGACTCTGGCCGGAAGACCCGGCGGAACGAAGCCTGGCCGACCGCTGGATGGACTGGGCGACCGCCTCCCTCCAGCCGCATATGACGCCCGTCTTCTGGGGCATGATCCGCACGCCGGAGGCCGAGCGCGACATGGATGCGATCGGCCGCGCGGCCGCCGCGCTGCAATCCGTCTGGGGCATTCTGGATGCTCATCTGGCGGGACGCGACTTCGTTGCGGGTACAGGCTTCACCATGGGCGACATTCCCGTGGGCGCCTTCTATTGCCGCTATGTGCGTCTGCCCGGCATCGAGCGCGCCAGCCTGCCCAATTGCGACGCCTGGCTCGCCCGGCTCGGCGAGCGCCCGGCCTTCGCGGAACATGTCGCGGGCATTCCACTGACCTGACACGGCGCTCAGAAAAGCGTTCCCTGCTTCGGCCTGGCAGGCCGGTCCGATCCTTCCCCGAGGATACGGGCCGCCGCCTCGCCGTCCTCGAACACGATCTCGACCAGCCCCCGCTCCCGTGCTTCCGCGGCCGAGACGACGGGCCCGCGCTCGTCCCGCACCAGCGCAAAGCCGCGTTCCAGAACGCGGCGGTAGGAAGAGCTTTCGAGGAGCGCGCCGGCGCGTTGCAGGCCGGCATCGGCGGTTTCGGCAAGGCGCGCCCATGCGGCCGGCAGGCGCCGGCCCGCATCGAGCCGGTCCAGCCGGTGGGCCTCGGCTTCGACCCGCTGCCGCCCGGCGCGGAGGAAAGCCGCGCCCAGCACCGCCGCCCGCTCCTGCTGCGCATCGAGCAGCGCATGCGGCCGGCCGAAACGCGCCGAGAGTTGCGCCAGCCCGGCGGCGGCCAGCGCCGTCCGCGCCCGGAGCCCGGCCTCCATGCGCTCGCCCCGGTCGTCCAGCCTCTGGCTCGCCTGTTCCAGAAGCGCCGTCGGTGCCGGCAGGCCGCGCGCGAGACCGGCGATCTGCGCACGACGCTCCTGCACGAGGCGCGCGCCGGCGGCCAGCAGCCGCTCCCCCTGCCCGCCGGTCCGGGTGAGCAGATCGGCGCGCACCGGCACCGCCAGTTCCGCCGCAGCGGTGGGCGTCGGCGCGCGCAGGTCTGCGGCGAAATCGATCAGCGTCGTATCGGTCTCATGGCCGACTGCTGAGATCAGCGGGATAGCGGAGCGGGCCGCCGCGCGCACCGCAACTTCCTCATTGAAGGCCCAGAGGTCCTCCAGCGAACCGCCGCCCCGCGCCACGATGAGCACGTCGGGGCGCATCTCCGGCGGCAGTGCGCCCATGCCGTCTATGGCTTCGGCAATCCGCTCTGCCGCGCCCTCGCCCTGTACCGGCGCAGGCCAGACCAGCGCATGGCGGGGGAAGCGCTCACGCAGCCGGTGCAGGATATCGTGCAGCACCGCCCCGCCGAGCGAGGTGACGATGCCGACGCGCCCCGGCAGGAACGGAATCGGTCGCTTGCGGTCCGCGTCGAACAGCCCCTCTTCGGCAAGCCGCCGCCGGCGATCCTCCAGCAGCTTCAGCAGTGCGCCTTCGCCGGCGAGGTCGAGCGCATCCACGACAAGCTGGTAGGCGGAGCGCGCGCCATAGGCCGTCACCCGCCCGGTCGCGACGACCTCCATGCCGTCTTCCGGCCGGAGCCCGAGCCGCCCCGCCGCGCCGCGCCAGCACACGGCGTTCAGCACGTCCCGGTCGTCCTTCAGGTTGAAATAGAGATGGCCCGAGGCAGCGCGCTTGAAGCCCGAAACCTCGCCGCGCACCCGCACGCGCGGGAATTCGGCCTCCAGATTGCGGCGAACGGCCGCCGAGACTTCGCCGACACTGTATTCCGGTATGTTGGAAAGCGGCGGCGCTTGCGTCATAGCTGCCGGAGATACACGCGAATCGGGAGGGCGTGAAGGCCATGCGGGTTCTGGTGGTGGGCGGCGGCGGGCGCGAACATGCGCTCGTCTGGGCGATTGCGGCCTCGCCGCTGGTGGAGCGGCTCTGCTGCGCGCCGGGCAATCCCGGTATCGCGGCCGAGGCGGATTGCGCGCCGGTCGCCGCCGAGGATGTCGAGGGCCTGACGGCGCTCGCGCGGCGGGAGCGCATGGACCTTGTCGTCGTCGGGCCGGAAGCGCCGCTGGCGGCCGGGCTGGCGAACCGTCTCCGGCGGGACGGCATCGCGGTATTCGGGCCGGACAAGGCGGCGGCGCGGCTGGAAAGCTCCAAGGCCTTCATGAAGGAGCTTGCGCGCCGCGCCGGCATTCCCACCGCCGGCTTCGCTGTGTTCGACGATGCCGATGCAGCCATCGCCCATATCCGGGAACGCGGCGCGCCCGTCGTGGTGAAGGCGGACGGGCTCGCCGCCGGCAAGGGCGTGACCGTCGCCGCGACGGTGGAGGAGGCCGAGGCAGCCATCCGCACGGCGATGGTGGAGCGCGCCTTCGGCGAGGCGGGCGCCAGGGTCGTGGTCGAGGACTGCCTTGCAGGCGAGGAAGTGAGCGCCTTCGCTCTGGCCGACGGCGAGCGCGTGCTGATGCTGGAGACGGCCCAGGACTACAAGCGCGCGGGCGAAGGCGATACCGGCCCCAATACCGGTGGCATGGGCAGCCATTCGCCCGCGCCGGCGGTTACGCCGGAGCTTGCCGCCAGGATCGAGAACGAAATTTTCCTTCCGGCCGTCCGGCAGATGGCGGCGGACGGCGTGCCCTATCGCGGCGTGCTCTTCGCCGGGCTGATGATCGAGGGCGGCAATCCCAGCCTGCTGGAGTTCAATGTCCGCTTCGGCGACCCGGAGACGCAAGCGCTGATGCTGCGCCTGCGCTCGGACCTGTTGCCGGCGCTGGTGGCGGCGGCCGAGGGCAATCTCTCCCATGTCGATCTCCGCTGGTCGGCGGAGGCGTCGGTCTGCGTGGTGATGGCCAATCGCGGCTATCCGGGCCCTTATGAGCGAGGCGCCGAGATCGCAGGGCTCGACTGCATGCCGGACGGCGTCACCGTCTTCCATGCCGGCACGGCGGCATGTGAAGGCGGGCGCGTGCTCGCAACCGGTGGCCGGGTGCTCGGCGTCTCGGCCGCCGGCGCGACCCGCGGCGAGGCGCGGGCGCTGGCCTATCGCGGCGTTGATGCGATAAACTGGCCGGGCGCATTCTGCCGCCGGGACATTGCGCAAACCGGCGCATAAGCGGGAGGAAAGCCCATGACGGCGCTCGAACCCATCGCCGGCCCGTCCGTCTGGCACGGGGGCGAACTCATGCGGCGGGACGACTGGGTCGTGACGCTCGACGCCGGGGAGATCGCCGAACTGGAGGCTGCCGCAAGAGCCACCCTCGACCGCGAGCTGACCGCGCTTGCCCGCGATGACCTGCCGCTTCCCCGCCTCGATGCGCGCCTCAGGGAGATGCGCGATGCCATCGTCGAGGGCTGCGGCTTCGCGCTGATGCGCGGTTTGCCGGTGGACGAGTGGCCGCGCGAGGTAGCCGCGCGCGCCTTCTGGGCCATCGGGTCGCGCATCGGCATGCCTGTCTGCCAGAACCCGCAGGGGCACCTGCTCGGCCATGTGAAGGACCTCGGCATCGACGCCTGGGCGCCCAACAAGCGCGGCTACCAGTCCTCGGCCGAATTGCCTTTCCACACCGATATCGGCGCGGAGATCGTCGGGCTGTTCTGCCTCGTCCCGGCGCGGACGGGCGGCCTGTCCAGCATCGTCAGCGCCGGGGCGGTCTGGAACCGCATCCTTAAGCGCCGCCCCGACGCAGCGAAAGTGCTGGCAGAGCCCTTCCTGATCGATCGGCGCGGCGAGGAAGTGGAGGGCCAGCGCCCTTGGTACGAGATGCCGGTCTTCATGCGGGCCGCCGACGGGCGCATGACGGTCAATCTCGTGCGCCGCTTCATCGATTCCTGCACGCGGCATCAGGGCGCGCCGGAGCTGACGTCCGCACAAGTCGAGGCGCTCGACCTGCTGGAGCTGACCGCCGCCGAGCAGGACCTCCGCCTCGACATGGACTTCCAGCCGGGCGACATCCAGTGGATCGACAATCTGGCCGTGCTGCACACGCGCACCGCCTATGAGGAACTGCCCGGACGGAAGCGCCATCTCTATCGTCTCTGGCTCGCCGTGCCGGACGGGCGCGCCGTGCCGGAGCCGTTCTTCCGCCGCCACGGCCGCGACCCGGCCACCGGCCGCCCGCTCGGGCTCCGGCTTCCGGCGACGGTGCGGCCGACAGCCCCGCTCGACGCGCTGGAAGCCGCCGCCTGACGCTCCGGCTTGCGGAGGGCCTCTCCCGGCTTGGCCGGGGAGGACATCCCTGTAGAGTGTCATGTTGTGTCATGATCTCCATGCGCAGCGGGCATATGCGATGGTCCTTTCGGGCATAGGCTCCTCTTCCGGTTTCATTCCGTTTCTCCCGCCGCTCGGACCGCCCCTGCGGGGGTGTCATGCGATGTCATGGTCGCGTTCCATTGCTGTCCCCTGCTCCCGAGTAGCCGCGCCTCCCCCTTCCTCACCCTGAGCAGCCGCGTCTCCCCCTCCTCATCCTGAGTAGCCGCGTCTCCCCCTCCTCACCCTGAGTAGCCGCGAAGCGGCGTATCGAAGGGGCCTGTCCTGAGCCTGTCGAAGGGGCCTGTCCGGGCGGCGGGGCGTCCTTCGATACGCGCCTGCTGGCGCAGCCGCTACTCAGGATGAGGAGGGGGCGGGGCCTGCTGACGCAGCCGCTACTCAGGATGAGGAGGGGGCGGGGCCTGCTGGGGCAGCCGCTACTCAGGATGAGGAGGGGTTGGAGCGGGCAGCCCTGCGGGAATGTCATGTTGTGTCATGATCGCCCTCCGCTCGCGGCCTCAGGCGCCGGGCACATGCTCTTCCAGATATGCAAACGGGTTGAACTCCGCCTCGATCTTGGACATCAGGAAGAAGGTCTCCTCCACCGCATTGGTGACGAGCAGGACATTCATGAGCTCCAGTTGCAGCAGGGGCGGCTCGAGCCCCACATAGTGGGCGCGCATGTCCCGCATCAAGGTCCCCCGGTCCCCGATCAGTTGCCCGGCGATGGTCCATGACATCTCGTCGCCGGCCTCCATCGCATCGGCCACGGACAGGAAGACGGTGTCCACCCCCTCGCAAATGTTCATGCGGAAGTCTTCCAGCCCGTCATGGTCCTTGAGTTCCTGCAGGGCCCGGCACATGTCCCATGACGCGCTTTCCATCCAGGCAAGAAGCCTCATGCGGTTCATCAACCGGTTGCGGTTTTCCACGCCCTGCATGGGGTGGGTCCTGTGAAGGTCCTCCAGAAAATGCGTGATCTCGCCCGTCACGTTCCGGCAGGCATTCCGGGCCTGCCTCAGGTCCGTGTCCTCCCTCACAGCCTCGAAATACAGCGACAGCATTCGGAAGACGCGCTTCTGCTCCAGTTCGGCCAGCATTACCGAGGCGTCGATATCCACCGACGCATGGTCGAAAATGAACTGCGCCTTCGACATCTCGTCGATAGCCGACGCCGGCCAGAGCTTCTCGAAGAGCCGGGCCGTCGGCCTGAGCAGCACAAACAGGACCGGAACGATGGCTGAGTTCGTGATGAAATACACAACGGCCAATTGCTGCTCGAGCTCGAGGTCCAGGGACATGGCCAGCGCCTTGACCGATGGAATGCCGAGATAGAGTTCGGCATAGAACAGCGGGATCGTTATCGCGCAGATCGCCACATTCAGATACACCAGATACATGGCGGTCTGGCGGGACTGGCCGGTCAGCCCCGCCGACAGGATATATGTGATGACGCTGGACCCGATGAAGGATCCGTAGACGGCCATGATGGCCTGCTCCACGGTGAGCACCCCGGCCGCCGCCAGGCTGATGGCGAACACCGAAACCGCGCTCGAAGACTGCGCGATGGCCGTCAGCGCGGCCGCCACCAGGAAGGCGAGGATCGGCGACCCGCCGGTTCCCTCCAGCATGTCCTGGAACCAGGGCTGCTCGGCGAGCGGCGCCGCCGCCTCCTTCAGCAGCGTCAGCCCGAAAATGAGCGTGGCGACGCCGAGGAACGCCAGCGCGACCGCACGGTATTTCGACAGGGCTTCGCTGGCCACGGCGATGCCTGCGGCGCCGAGCGCGAAAAGGACAACGGTCTTCATGTCGAAGGTGACGACAAGGACCAGGAAGGTCACCCCTATATTGGCCCCGAGCGTGAGCGCGAAGGCGATCCTTGTCGAAATCAGCCCGGAACGCAGGAGGCTCACCGCGATAAAGACCAGCACGGTCATGCTCTGGGCGACGCCGCCGGCGAACATGCCCCAGATGAGGGCGGTGGACGGGCGTCCGGCCAGGCGTTGCGCGGTCCGGCGCAGCCGCCGGCTTGCGAGCCGTTTCAGGCTCGCCGTCAGGGACCACATCCCGACGACGAACAGCCCGAGCCCGCCGATCATGCCCGCAAACAGATCGACCATATCACCTTCCCGTGCGCGCCCTGCCGGCGGCGGGTTACGTTCCGAATGAAGAATGCCGCCCGCCAGCCCCTCCAGGCCGGGAGGGCGAGATGCCGTCGCGCCGGACGGCGCAACAGCTTATCGGTCCCCCATTTGCCGCTATTCTAGTCACTGCCCCTTCCGGCGGTCCAGCAGGGCGGCGGCAAGCGCAGCGAGACCGGGGGCGGGCTGGCCGGCGGCGAGCGCCTTGTCGCGGGAGCGCTCATGCACCGCGACCCCCAGCACGGCGAGCGCCACGCCCCACATGGCGCTGAGCGAGGCCGCGGCCGCCAGCACGGCCGGCGCATCCGACGGGCGCGCGACCACCGCCCAGGCGATGGCGCCCATCTGCACGGCCCAGGCGGCCGTCACCGCATAGCCGAAGGTCGGCCGCCAGCGGCGCACATAGGCGTCCTCGGCGCGGGTCTCGGCGCGCATGGTGGCGTTGACCTGCCGCCAGGCGGTCTCGGCCTCGCGCGAGCGCGCCTCCGCCTCGATGCGCCGGTTCGCGGCGTCGAGCGCCTCCGGGGACACGCCGCCGGTCCTGAGCGCGCCGTCCACCTCGCGGAGCGCCTTGGCGGCGGCGTCGGCCGCCGGGTTGTCCAGCGCCTCCAGCCCGGCGCCGGCGAGGCGCGCAATGAGCGGCAGGCCGATCCGGGCGAGCAGGGTCGGAATCATGGGGTTTTCTCCTTCCGTTGATGGTTGGTGGATAGTCGTCATGCCCTGAGCCTGTCGCGCAGGCCGTCCCTCGATACGCGGCTGGCGCCGCTACTCGGGATGAGGACCAAGGGGCTGCGCCGCTGCTCGGGATGGGGAGCAAGGGGGCTACGCCGCTGCTCGGGATGGGGAGCAAGGGGGCTGCGCCGCTGCTCGGGAATTCCAGGAGCCCCGCCCTCGCTCGCCCTGAGCAGCGACAACGCCAGCCTTGCTCTCTTCAACCTGGCCAGCGACCGCGCCAGCCTCGCTCCCCTGAGCAGCGCCGGCGGGCGCCTCCCCTTCCTCACCCTGAGTAGGGACCGCGCCAGCCAGCCTTGTTCCCTCACCCTGATACCAACGGCGCCGGGTTGAAGCTCATGGGCAAATGCCGCCCGGTATCCCCGCCTCTCTTCATCCCGAGTAGCGGCGCCAGCCGCGTATCGAGAGCCTGTCCTGAGCCTGTCGAAGGGGACGGCGGGGCATCCTTCGATACGCGCCCGCTGGCGCGGTCGCTACTCAGGATGAGGACGAAGGACCCGGGCTGCGGTAGGG